>VRUE01000015.1:19510-35628 GCA_019456285.1 Solirubrobacterales bacterium
ATGTGCTCGCAGAGGGCGGGCAGCTCGGCGTGGGCGCGGACCACGTCCTCCTTGATGTCCTTCGGGTGGGGGCTGGTGTAGCGGATGCGGTCGATCCCTTCGACCGCATCGACCTGCGCCAGCAACTCGGAGAAGCCGATCCGCGCCTGCTTCGGCAGGTCGCGCCCGTAGCTGTTGACGTTCTGTCCCAGCAGGGTCACCTCGCGCACCCCGTCGGCGGCCAGCGCCTCCGCCTCGGCGACCAGCTCGCCGGGGTCGCGGCTGACCTCGCGCCCCCGGGTCGAGGGCACGATGCAGTAGGCGCAGGCGCAGTTGCAGCCCTGGGAGATCTGCAGCCAGCCCTGGAACCGGCGTTCGCGCCGGGCCGGCAGGTGGCCGGAGAAGCCCTCGAGCTCGAAGTAGCCCTGGGCGGTCAGCGAGTCGGAGTTGAGGAACTCGGCGAGCTTGTGGATCTGCCCGGGGCCGAAGGCGACATCGACGAAGGGGAAGCGCTGGAAGACCTCGTCCTTGACCGACTGCGCCCAGCAGCCGCCGACCCCGACCACCCGCTCGGGGTCCTCGGACTTGAGCCGCTTCGCCTCGCCGAGGTGGGCGATGAAGCGGTTGTCGGCCGACTCGCGGATCGAGCAGGTATTGAAGAGGATCAGGTCGGCCTCCTCGCGGCTGGTCGCCTCCTCATAGCCGAGCGACTCGAGCATCCCCTGCATGCGCTCGGAATCGTGCACGTTCATCTGGCAGCCGAACGTGGTGACGTGGTAGCTGGGCATGGATCCAAGACTAGGCTAGGACGCCGAAAACCGAGCAGGCCGGGGGATGCAGGAAGGCCGGTGAGGGGAGCGCACAGTTAGTGCGTGACGCGATCCGGCCGACCGAAGACCCCGAGATGCGACGGTTTGCAGGCGTCCTACTCGGCCTCCTCCTCTTCGGCTTCCTCGGTCGCCTGCGGCAGCCCGACCGCCTCCTCGTGGGGGACTTCCTCGTCCTGGGAGTGCAGGACCGCGAAGGTCGTTGCGCTGCCGATCAGGACGACGAACCAGAGGGCGACGAGAGGCGCCGCCCGTCCCGGGAGCTTCTCGAGGCGCAGCCCCAGGAGGCTGACGATCACGGCCGAGGCGGCAAGGACGCCTCCGGTTATGTAGAAGAGGGTGCCGTTGTCCATGCGCGGCGGAAGCCTATCCACTGGCGGCGGCGTCTCGCGGCGGCGCTCCAGCGTAGCCCGGAACCTCTGTGGGGCCAACGTCTTTGGCTAGGCAGCCTCTGCGACAGACGGCGCCTCGGCCTCGGCCCCCTCCCCGTCGATCCCCAGCGCGGCCCGCACCTTGGCCTCGATCTCGGTCGCGATCTCGGCGTTCTCGGCGAGGAACCGCTTGGCGTTGTTGCGCCCCTGGCCGAGCCGCGTCTCCCCGTAGGAGAAGAAGGCGCCCGACTTCTGGATCAGGTCGTGCTCGACGCCGAAGTCGAGCAGGCCGCCCTCGCGCGAAATCCCCTTGCCGTACTCGATCTCGAACTCGGCCTGGCGGAACGGCGGGGCCACTTTGTTCTTGACGACCTTGACGCGGACCCTGTTGCCGACCGCTTCGGTCCCCTCCTTGAGGGTCTCGATGCGGCGGATGTCGAGCCGCTGCGAAGCGTAGAACTTCAGCGCCCGGCCACCGGGCTGGGTCTCCGACGAGCCGAACTGGACGCCGATCTTTTCGCGGATCTGGTTGGTGAAGATGCAGGCGGTCTTGGTGCGGTTGAGGCTCCCGGCCAGTTTGCGCAGCGCCTGCGACATCAGGCGGGCCTGCAGGCCGACGGTCTGGTCGCCGATCTGGCCTTCCAGCTCCTGTTTCGGGGTCAGCGCCGCCACCGAGTCGATCGCGACCACGTCGACGGCGCCGGAGGCGATCAGCCGGTCGGCGATCTGCAGCGCCTGCTCACCGTAGTCGGGCTGGGAGACGAGCAGCTCGTCGGTGTCGACGCCGATCGCCTGCGCGTAGATCGGGTCGATCGCGTGCTCGGTGTCGATGAAGGCACAGACCCCGCCGCGCGCCTGGGCCTCGGCGATGATGTGGTTGACCAGGGTCGTCTTGCCCGAGGACTCCGGGCCGAAGATCTCGATGGCCCGGCCCCGCGGCACGCCGCCGATCCCCAGCGCCAGGTCGAGCGCAAGCGAGCCGGTCGGGATCGAGGCGATCTGCACCACGCGGTCGGCGCCGAGCCGCATCAGCGCGCCCTGGCCGAAGTCCCGCTCGATCTGGGTGACCGCGGCCTCGAGTGCCGCGTCCTTGGCCTTGGCCTCCTTCGCCGAGGCGTCCTTCAAAGTCGCTTTCCGGTTCGCCATCTGTTCATCGCCTCACTGCCGCCCGCCGCCGGACAGCTCAAGTTGGGCCAGCGGGGTGTACTGCGCACCCTGCGGCTGGAGTTCGGAACGGTAGAGCGTCACCCGGACGCCACCGAACGGCCGCGATAGAGCTTTCGGCAGCGCCCCGGGCCGCTTCGAGACGCGCCGCGGCCGCTTCGACTCCCGCCCCTCGGGGCGCACCCTCGCCACGGTCAGATGAGGCCAGAAGGAGCGCTTCTCCGGCCTGTAGAGCCCCGCCGCCACGAGCCTTCCCTGCAGCTCGGCCTGCAGCGCGACGGCTCCCGGGGAATCGGCGGGCAGGGCGAAGAGGCGGGGCTGCCCGCGGGACGGCCGGGCGACGGGATCGCCCAGCTCGATCGTCGGCGTGGCAGCCTCGCTCGCCGCCACGATCGCCGCCAGCCGCTCGATCTCCCTCTCCGGCAGGTAGCCCAGGAAGGCGAGGGTGATGTGAAGCGAGGCCGGCGCCGCCCGGCGCAAAGCGGGGTCGCTCAGCGCCTCGCGGCCCCACACCTCGATCTCCGACCGGACCGGCTCGGGCAGGTCCAGCGCCACGAACAGCCTGGCCCGCGGGCTCTTCAGTCTCGGTTTCGCCATCGCTGCCACGCTAAGGCCGGAGGGCGCGCGACACAACGCACGAATGTCAAAAAAGCGTCCCGCCGGGCACTACAGAGGCGCCTCGGCCCCGCTCAGCAGGATCCGCAGCAGGTGCATCCCGACCAGCGCCGAGCGCTCGCGGACGTCCTCGCGGCCTCCCGGGATGACCGGCTGGCGGGCGATCCTCGTGCCGTCGGCGAGACGGGCCTCGAAGCAGACGTAGCCGACCGGCTTCTCCTCGCTGCCGCCCTCCGGCCCGGCGATCCCGGTGATCGACACCGCGACGTCGGCCCCGAAGCGCTCCAGCGCGCCGACCGCCATCGCCGCCGCCACCTCGGGCGACACCGCCCCGTGCGCCTCGATCAGGCCCGGGTCGACGCCGAGCAGGTCCGCCTTCGCCCCGTTCGAGTAGGCGACGACGCCGCCGGCCAGGTAGGCGGAGGCCCCCGGAACGTCGGTGAGCCGCGCCGCCAGCAGGCCGCCGCTGCACGACTCCGCAAGGCCCAGCCGGCGGCCGGCCAGCAGCGCTGCGACCTGGGAGTCGATCGTCTCCCCGTCGAGGCTGAACAGGTGGCGCTCGTGGCGTTCGGCCAACCCGCTCCGGACCGCCGCCGCGGTCGCCGCCGCCTCGTCGCGGTAGCTGACGTCGATCTCGATCTCGCCCCGTCGCAGGCAGGTGGTGATCTCCACCTCCGGCAGCGGCACCCCTTCCGCCTCGATCTCGCGCAGGCTCTTGGCGATCTCCGACTCGGGGATGCCGAACATCCGCAGCGTGCAGCGGTGCAGCGGCGTCGCCCGGTCGAGCAGCGCCCGCAGCGGCGCCGTCCCGAGCGCCGCCGACCACATTGGCCGCAGCTCGCGCGGCGGGCCGGGCAGGACGGCCACCACGCGGTCCCCGGCCGGAACGACAAGCCCCGGCGCGGTGCCGACCGGGTCGAGCGCGATCGCCCCCTCGGGCACCATCGCCTGCTTGCGGTTGGCCGTCCGCATCGCCTCTTCGTCGAAGCTGAAGCGCCGCGCGAAGCCGCGCAGGATCGCCGCGATCTTCCCCTCCATCTCCTCGTCGAGAACCAGCTCGCGGCCAGCGAAGCGGGCGACAACCTCCGCCGTGAGGTCGTCTGCGGTCGGGCCGAGGCCGCCCGAGGTGACGATCAGGTCCATCCCCTCGGCGGCCATGAAGCGCAGCGCCGCCTCGAGGTCGCCGGGGCGGTCGCCGACGACGAGGATGTGGGCGACGTCGACGCCCAGCTCGGCGAGCCGCTCGGAGAGCCAAGGCCCGTTGCGGTCAGCGATCCGCCCGGTCAGCACCTCCGTCCCGGTGACGACGATCCCGGCCCTGATCGAACCCGCCGCCTCGCTCATCCGCAGATGGGCCTCTCGGTTTCGGTCAGCGGCTGCAGCTCGCCGCCCGCGTCGATCGCGTACCCGACCGGGCTCGACGTTGCGGCGATCTCCGCCTCTCTGCCGTCGATCAGCATCGAGACCTCGCCGTTGCCGAAGGAGACCGTGAAGCCCTCGGAGCGGAAGGGTCCCGCTTCGGCGCCCGGCGCGAGAACCTGGCCGTCGATCAGCGGCCGGCTGTCGGCGTCGAGCAGGCAGACCCAGACCTCGCCGCTGGCCGCCAGCCGCACCGCCACGCCCGGCTGCGTCGTCACCGCGCCGGAACGGGCCTCGGCGCGATCTCCCCTGTCCTGTTTCGCCACGGGCGCGGGCGCCGAGGAGCCGTCGTCGCCCCCGCCCACCAGGCCGACCCCGACCAGCAGCGCAACCAGGCCGATCGAGACGATCGCCGCCCAGGCACGGCGCGAGAGCCGTGGCCCGGCGCGCCTCGGCCCGCCGGTCACGATGGGCTCGACCCGCGGCGCTCGCTCCCCCCCGGGCGACTCCAGGCTGCGGCGGACCTCGTCGGCGAGGCGCTCGCTGTCCAGGCCCAGGTAGGAGGCGTAGGTGCGGACGAAGCTGCGCGCATAAGCGCCGCCGGGCAGCGCGCCCCACTCCTCGTTCTCCATCGCCCGCAGGTAGCGGGCCCGGATCTTGATCGTGGCTTCGACCTCGGAAAGCTCGACCTTGCGACGATTTCGCGCCTCGCGCAGGATAGCTCCGATCTCGGTCTCCACCCGCCTATTGTGGCTGTTCGGGCCGGTTGGGCGTCAAGAGCCCCTCTCAAATGACCACGGCCGGGATAGGCCCTCGGTGGCGCGGACGCTCGTCAGAGCCGTTCAGCGGGTTGAGGTCGGCGAGCATCTCGACCAGGCGCGGCTCGGGCTCCTCGTCGTCGATCAGGACCGCGGTGCCCGGCCAGGCGTAGCGCAGGTAACGGGCGTAGGCCTGGCGCGAGCTGAGGTCGGGCTCGTAGATCCAGGAGCCGGTGTTCCAGTAGCGGGTGCGGGAGTCGCGGCTGGAGCGCACGTCGGCCAGCGGCTGGTGGGTGTGGGCGAAGACGATCTTGTCGGCCTCGCGGTTCCAGCCGAGGTTCTCGGCCACCCGGGCGAAGGCCTCCAGCGCCTGCTCGGAGGGGTCGCTGGGCAAGACGACGCTCGCGGCCGGGTAGGCGGGACGCGGCCAGGCGGCGCCGGGGGCCGGCTGCTCGCGGCGCTGGCGCTCGGCCTCCTCGCGGACCACCGAGTCGAAGTGCTCCGCGCTGGGGAGCGCGTTGCTGGCCTCGCCGTCGCCGCTGCCGCGGTCGCGCAGCTCCGCGGCCAGCCGCTTGGCGCCCCTGACCGGAAGGGAGAGGACCGACCCGACCCGACCGACCCGCTGCACGGCCCGGAAGACGTTCTGCTGGGCGTGGGTGCCGTGCGGCATCTGGGCGGCGATGTAGAGCCACTCGGTGAGCAGGGTGATCACCGACTCGTAGTCCTCGATCGTCTTCGGCTGCTCGGGCCCGCCGGTGGCGATCGACCACAGCGTCCTGGTCAGCAGCCGGTCGACGCGCGAGCCGGCGAGGCGGGCGTGCGGGTCGAGGTAGTGCCCGTGGGTGCAGAGGACGCCGGCGAAGCTGTAGGTCGGGTAGGCGATCTCGACCTCGACTCCGGGCAGGCGCCGCTCGAGGAAGGACTGGAAGTACGCGGGGCCGGGGCGGGCGGCCTCGCCGTCCGGCTGCAGCTCACCAGTCGCGAGCCGCGCCTCCAGCCGGTCCTCGGCGTCGCGATGGACGAGGTGGTGGTCGTGGTTGCCGGCCAGGAAGACGAGCCGCTTGCCCGGCAGCTTCGCGGCGATCAGCCGCAGCAGCCCGTCGGCGGACTCGACCGCGTCGTCGACCGAGCCGAACAGGAAGTCGAAGAGGTCGCCGAGGAAGATCAGCTCGTCGATCCCCTCCAGCTGCGGCGCCAGTCGCTCCAGGTACTCGTCCTCGCGCAGCAGGTCCCGCCCCGTCCAGGCGCCGAAGTGGGTGTCGGAGATGACCAGGGCCCGCATCCACTCAGATCATCGCCGATCGTCAGAGGTGCGGGCGGAAGTGGTGGTGCTTGGGGCGCTGCTCTGCGGGTGGGTCGCGGAGGAGGAGGGCGCAGGCGAGGCCGCCGAGCAGGACTACGGCCGCCTCGACCACGAAGGCGGCGGAGTAGGCGGATGCGCCGGGGACGGCGGCGCCGTCGCCGGCTGTGCGGATCACGACGCCGAGCACCATCGTCCCCGCGGCGGCGCCGACCCAGCGAACGGTGAGCACCAGGGCGTTGGCGTCGCCGCGCTCCTCGGCGCCGACCGCGTTGCTGAGGGCGGTCAGCAGCGAGGTGAACATCGGCGAGAGCGCGACGCTGAGGACGGCCAGCCCCGGCAGCAGCAGCCAGTAGCTGCCGGCGTCGACGGTGGCCGCGATCCAGGCGAATGCGGCCGCGCTGGCGACGAAGCCGGCCAGCGCCGGGCGGCGGGCGCCGAAGCGGTCGGTGAGGCGGCCGGCGACGATGCAGAAGTAGGGCAACCCCAGCAGCGCGGGCAGCATCGCCAGCGAGGCGAGCAGCGCCCCGTAGCCGAGCACGTGCTGGAAGTAGGTGGCGATGTAGATGATGAAGCCGTTGAGGATGAACTGAGCGGCGAACATCGAGAGCACGATGCCGACGATGACGCGGCGGCGGAGCAGGCCGAGGTCGAGCAACGGGTGCGCGGTGCGCAGCTCCAGCGCGGCGAAACCGCCGAGCACGGCGACGCCGGCGGCGAAGAGGACGAGTGTGGCCGGGGAGTCCCAGCCCCAGGCGAGCGCCTGCATCATCGCGACGAGCACCGCGGTGAGGCCCGCCATCAGGACGACGAGCCCGGTCGCGTCGAACGGCTCGGGCTCCCCCACCGGCTGGTCGTCGACCTTGCGCCACCCCATCGAGGCCACCACGGCGCCGACGACGAACTGCAACGCGAACAGCGCCCGCCAGTCGATCGCCTCGGTCAGCAGCCCGGCCATCAGCGGCCCGATCACGAAGACGGTGGCGCCGATCGCCGAGTAGTTGCCGATCGCATGGCCGCGGCTCTCCAGCGGCACCCGGTTGGCGATCATCGCGGCGCTGGACGGGTAGAGGGTCGCGGCCCCCATCCCGGCGACGCCGATGCTGGCAATCAGCCAGACGAAGCCCTGGGAAACCGCGGCCGAGAGGGAGCCCAGCGCAAAGACCGAGAGGGCCGCCAAGAGCACCCGGCGGTGGCCGTAGTAGTCGCCGAGCCGGCCCCCCGGGGCGGCGAACAGGGCGAGGGTGAGGAAGAAGGAGTTGACGACCCACTGCGCCTCGGAGCTGGAGAGGCCCAGGTCCGACTCGATCGTGGGCTGGATCACGCCGAGGGCGGTCTGTCCCAGGTAGCAGGTGAAGAAGGCGAGGCCGCCGAACCAGAGCGTCCAGGGGCCGAGGCGCTGGGCGGGGGGCGCTGCGGTCATCGCCGCGGACCGTATTCGACCCGGCGGCGGCCTCCGCTTTGCCGGATCAGGCCACCGTCACCTTGGTGAGCAGGTACTCCGCAGGGGTGCGCATGCTGCCGTCGCCGGCCTCGTTGAAGCGCTCGCCGAGGGCGATCAGGTCGGCGCGGGCCGCCTCCCACTTGCCCTGCGGCTCGAGCACGGACTTCGTCACCACGGTCGGGCCGAGGTTCTGTTCGCAGTAGGCGAACCAGCTATCCAGCGACTCCCAGGTGAAGTCCATGCTGCGCTTCTCGCAGCTCACCTCGAGCCCGGGCCGTGAAAAGAGGCCGCGCACGTGCTCCTCGTCCCCCCACATCGCCGGCGGCGTCATCCCCTCCGGCGAGGGAGGCATGTGGGCGCCGACCGTCTTGAACATCTGGCCGTTGAGGCCCTCCGGGGTCCAACCGGTGACCGCGAAGACGCCGCCCGGGCGGGCGATCCGGACCAGCTCGTCGGCGGCCTGCTGATGGCGGGGGGCGAACATCACGCCGAAGATCGACGTGGCGCGGTCGAAGGAGTCGTCCGCGAAGGGAAGATCCTCGGCGTCGCCCTGCACGAACTCGGCGTCGAGGCCCTCGGCGGCGGCGCGCTCCCGCGCCGCCTCGACCAGCTTGGGCACGAAGTCGAGGCCGATGACGCGGGCGCCGCGCCGGGCGGCCACGATCGCGGCGTTGCCGCTGCCGCAGGCGATGTCGAGGTAGTCGTGGCCCTCGCCGACTCCCAGCTCCTCGACGACGATGTCTGAGACCTCCTGGATGACCGGCGCGAAGCCCGGCCAGTCCCCCGCTCCCCAGATCGTCCTCTGCGTCTCGCGGAACTGCTCGGCGGCTTCCATTCGCCCTCCTCGGCTTGAGATCAACGCTTGCGGCGACGGTAGCGGCTGCCGCCGCCGGCCGCAACGAGGCGCCGGCCTCAGCGGCGGCCGAGCGGGTTGAGGTCGGCGAGCGTCTCGACCGAGCCGAAGAGGAAATCGAAGAGGTCGCCGAGGAAGATCAGCTCATCGATGCCCTCCAGGTGCGGCGCGGCCGCTCAGGCGGCGCGGGCGGGCTCGCCCTGCGGGGTGCCGCGCTCGCGGACCCGCATCTTCAGCCCGCCCTTCGGTGAGAGGGTCGGCATCTGACGCACGGACATCGTGCGGCCGGGCTGCGCCTCGAGGCGCAGCTTCTGGAGCAGCATCGTCGCGACCACCTTCACCTCGGTCTGGCCGAAGCGTTTGCCGATGCAGACCCGCTGGCCGCCGCCGAAGGGGACGTAGGCGCCGCGCGGCAGGGCGGCCTTGCGCTCGCGGGTGAAGCGCTCGGGGATGAACGCCTCCGGCTCGGGGAAAACCTCCGGGATGCGGTGGCTGGCCCAGGAGCAGTAGTTGACGTAAGCGTCCCTGGGGACGGTGTAGCCGCCGAACTCGAAATCGCGGACGGCGCGGCGGGGGCCGATCCAGGCAGGTGGGTAGAGGCGCAGCACCTCGTCGAGAACCATCTCGAGGTAGGGCATCTCGCGCTCGAGCCGGTCGAGCGTGGGAACGGCGCCGGCCAGCACCCGGTCCTGCTCCTCGTGGAGACGGGCGAGCACGTCCGGATGACGCGCCAGCTCGTGCATCATGAAGGTGAGGGTCGAGGTGGAGGTGTCGTGGCCGGCGAACATCAGGGTCATCACCTGGTCGCGGACCTCGCGGTCGGTGAACGCCTCGCCGGCTTCGCCGCGGGCGCCGAGCAGCAGGCTGAGGATGTCGCGGCTGTCGGGGTCCGGCGCGGCGCGGCGACTGGCGATCTCCCCGAAGACGATCTCGTCGAGCACCTGGCGCGAGCTGGTCAGCTTGCGCCAGGGCGAGCCCGGGCCGCGCAGCAGCCGCAGCGGGTAGTCGATCCCGTAGAAGCCGAGGGCGCGCTCGAAGTGCTCTGCCGCGGCGGCGCCCTTGCCGGCCTCGTCGGGGTCGAGCCCGAGCAGAGCCCGCATCGCGATCCGCATCGCCAGGCTGCGCATCCAGCCATAGACGTCGACCGCCTCGCCGGGACGCAGGGCGGCGACCGCCTCGGCCGCCTCGGCCCGCATCGTCTCGATCATCGCGGTCAGCTGCTCGCGGTGGAAGGCGGGCATCATGATCGCCCGGGCGCGATCGTGGTAGTCGTCGTCGATCGTCAGCAGGCCGTCGCCGAGCAGCGGGATCAGGTCGCCGAAGCTGGACTCGCGCCAGTGGAAGTTCTCCGGGTGGGCGACCGTGATGAAGTGGTTGGCCTCCGGCCCGAGCATGAAGACGACCCGGGTGTGGAAGAGGCGGAGGCTGAAGATCGGCCCGTGCTCCTCGTAGCCGGAGAGCAGGATCGGCAGCGGATCGTGGGCGATCTGGTGGGTGCGGGAAAGGCTGAAGTCGCCCGGGCCGGGCGGGAACTTGCCGCGGCCGCGCCACTCGGCGACGATGTCCGCGGCTATCCGCCGCACCGGGTTGTCCGACATCCGCGGTGGCCTGGCGACGGGAGCCGTGGTTTCGGTCGGCATCAACTGGATCCTACAAACGACGTGGCGGCGAGCCGCTCGCGCAGCGGCGCTGGCGGGTCTCTTCCGCGAGCGGGTCGAGGGGCTCTAGGGCGCAGACCCGGGAGGCGGAGGCGGCTGAGAAGGGGGCGGCGCCTGCGGGGGCGGCGCCTGCTGCGGCTGCTCGGGCAGGCGCGACGGCATCTGGTCCGGCGCGGCGGGAGGCGCGGGCTGCCCGGGAAGCGCCTCCGCCTCCCGGCGCCAGAGGTCGTTCAGCGAGATCTGGATGTAGGCCCAGAGGCCGGGTGAGAGCAGGAAGTAGAGCAGCAGCGCGATCCAGCCGCTGACGGGCTCGTTGCCGGCGAGGCGCAACGCTCCCTGGACGCGTTTGGTTCCGCGCCAGTAGCTGACCAGCGCCGGCACGATGATCAGGCCGCCGGGGAACAGCGCGAGCAGCGAGTTGGTCGGGCTCTGACCGAGGTCGTAGCCCTTGGCGCGTCCGTAGTCGCGCAGCTCGCGGTTGATCCGGTACCACCAGACGAGGTGGTAGATGCCGAGGGTGATCAGCGGCAGCAGCGCCGCCGCCCAGGGGCTGCGGATCTTGACCTGGTCCTGCGTGCCGCGAATCTTCATCTCGTAGGCCATGGAGAGAACTCCGTTCGTCGAGGGGCGGCGAGTATGCCGACCCTAGCCGACCGCGACCTCCCTGACCACCCTGCCGGGAGCGCCCCTACCGGGCGCCGAAGGGATCCTCGGCCCTGATCCCGTCGAAGCGGCGGAAATCGCGATCGCGCGTGTAGATCGTGCGCACTCCGTGCTGGCGCATCAGCGCCGCGATGTGGGCGTCGGGAACCTGCTTTCCCCTCGTCGCCCGTGGCGCGGTGGATTCGTAGACGCGCAGGAACCCGGGGGCCTCCCCCGGCGCCCGCACGTGAGGACGGTCGACCAGCGACGCGATCGAAGCAAGCGCTTCCGCTGGGGTGAGGGGGTCGTCGTTGACCGCTGGCTGTGTGGCGATGCGGACGAATCCCATCAGCGCCGGCCAGAAGACGAAAAGCAGCTCCGGCCCCCGTGCGAGCCGCTCCACCAGCTCGTGCGCCGCGGCGCCGATCTCCGACCCGGTGTCAGACGCGTAGACCAGCACATTCGTGTCGACGGTGATGCTCAACCGCCGCCGCCTTCGATGTCTTCGCGGTCGAGAATCCGCCAAAGCGCGTCCTTGTCCTCGAGGTCAATCTTGAAGCCCATGTCCTTACGCGCCCAGTTCAGCGGCGGTAGCTCCGCAGTCGACTCTTCGTGCAATCCGACGGCCAGCAACTCGGATGCGACCTGCCCCATGCTCTTGCCCTCGGCAGCCGCTCGGCGCCGCAACTCCTCCAAGACCGTGGCATCCAGATCAAGCGTCGTTCGAGGCATGATGTCTGATGTTAATTTTATTGTCATCTGATGTCAACCGCGCCTACAGACCCTCCAATGAGGCCCTGAGCTTGGACTGGTCGACTCCCTCCACGCGCACCAGCTTGTCCCGCGACCGCTCGCCCCGCACGATGCTCACCTTCGACGGTGCGACCCCGGCGCGCTTGGCGATCAGTCGACAGAGAGCGCGGTTCGCCTTGCCGTCGACCGGCGGAGCCGTCACCCTCGCCTGCAGCACCCCGTCGCGCATCCCGATCAGCTCGTCTCTATGGCCGCGGGGACGCAGCCGGACCCTTATCTGCGCGTCGGGCATAGGACACCGAATTGTCGCGCCTACGCACGCGGATCGGCACCTGAGACACAGTCTTGTATCACAGTTTGCACCTAATCGTGATACGATCATCCCATGCGAAGCCTTCGCCTCAGCGCGGAACTTGACGAACAGGTGCGCCAAGCGGCGGCGCTGGAGGGAGCCTCGGTCTCGGAGTTCCTGCGTCGAGCGGCGACCGAGCGGGCAGAGCGCACGCTTGGGTCCGATCCGCGCGAGCGCCTGGCTTACGCGATCGGCATTGTCAAGACCGACCTCCGCCAGGCACGCGACAGCGGCGGCGCGTTCGCCGACATCGCCGAGCGCAAGCACCGTGGCAGACGCCGATGACGCTCGTCGACGCCGGCCCCCTGGTCGCGCTGATCGACGCCGGCGAGCCCGATCACCAGCGTTGTGTCGCTGCGCTCGGATCGCTTCGCCTGCCACTGCTCACCACATGGTCGGCCTTCACCGAGACGATGTACCTGGTCGGTCGGGCGGGAGGCTGGGTCGCACAGCGGGCGCTCTGGCAGCTCGTGCTCAATGAGGACCTCGACGTGGCGACCCAGCCGGCGGAGGCCAACGAGCGGATCGCGACGCTGATGGAGCGCTACGCGGATCGGCCGATGGACCTGGCGGACGCCACCCTCGTCGCCCTGGCCGAGGAACGAGACCTGAAGCGCATCTTCACCCTCGACGCCGATTTCGGCATCTACCGGCTGCACGGCCGCCGCAGCTTCGAGCTCCTGCCCGGGTAGACCGATCAGGAGAACAGGCGCTCGGGCTCTCTCTCACCGAATGGGGCCGGTCAGGGCGGCGAGGGCATCCGCCGCCGCCCGCTCGCCCGCCTGCAGGGCACCCTCCATGTAGCCGCTCGAGACGGTCGCCGTCTCCGTGCCCGCCCAGTGGACGCGGCCCACCGGCTCGCGCAGCGCCGGGCCACACTCCGTCCAGCCGCCGGGACCGAAGTTGGAGGTCGGGCCACCGCCCGACCACTGCTCCGCCGACCACTCCTGCTCGACGTAGTCGAGCGGCTGCGCGGCGCGGGGGCCGAAGAGCCGCGTGAAGCAGCCGAGCACCGCCGCGCGCCGCTCCGCCTCCCCCACGCCAGCCATCTCGCCGACCTCGGGCCCGCCGACGAAGCCGAGCAGGACGCCGGCGGAGCCGTCCCGGGGCGAGCTGTCGAAGGTGAGCGTCACCGGCCCGGCGTCGGTGACGGCCTCGCCGCTGAGGCCGTCGGCGCGCCAGAACGGCTCCTCGTAGAGAGCCATGCACTTGGTCAGCCTGCCGGGCCGCAGGCGGCGGGCCAGCTCCCGGCGCCGCTCGGGCAACGACGGGTCGAACTCGATCCTCGCCGCGATCGCGGGCGGCACGGCGACGATCACGCGGTCGGCCTCCACGTCCACCCCACCGGCGAGGACCCGTACCGAGTCCCCCCGCTGCTCGACGCGGCGCACCGGGGCCGCGAGGCGGACCCGGTCGCCGAGCGACTCAGCGAGCCCGAGGGGCAGCAGCTGCGCGCCGCCGTCGAGGCGGTCCTGCTGGGTGCCGCCCTCGGTGTCGACCAGCTTGTCGAAACCGCCGACCGAGCTGACGTAGAAGAGGACGTGGAGCATCGAGAGCTCGCCGGGCCCCGCTCCCCACACCGTGCGCCCGGCGAGCCCGATCAGGTCGCGGGCGATCTGCGTCCGCATGTTCTCCTCGACCCAGGTGGCGAGCGTCTGTCGATCGAGCTCGACGGCGCGCTCGGCCGCCCACGGCTGCTCGGCCGAGACCGCCTTCGCCAGCCGGTCGAACCGGCGGCGGGCGAGGAAGATGTCCCAGAGGACGCGCAGACCCAGACGCGGGATCGCTCCCCGGTAGCGCCGTCGCTTGCCGCCGGCATCGAGCAGGTTCTTCCCCTCGTCGAACTGCGGAAAGATCTCGATGTCCAGCTCGCCGGCGAGCCGCTGCACCCGCGTGTGGCCGGAGCCGACCCACTGGCCGCCGATGTCGACCGAGACCCCGCCGCCGAGCGTCGCGTTCAGCAACCGTCCACCGACCCGGTCGCGCGCCTCGAGCACCACCGCCTCCCTGCCGGCGTCCACGACCTCGCGCGCGGCGCGCAACCCGGACAGCCCGGCGCCGACGACGACCACGTCCGCTTTCAGCTTCCGGTCGTTCATCTCGATCTTGGCAACCGGCTCATCGCGCCCATCGAGTCAGCGGCCGACCGCCTCCGCGAGCAGATCGACCTGCTCGGGATCGCTCGAGCACGGGAACATGATCAGCTCGCCGCACCCTGCCCCGTCGAAGGCGGAGAGGTACTGTCGTACCGTGTCCGCGTCCGGCGCGGCGCTTGCGGCGATCTGCTCCGCGGCCTCCTCGCCGAGCCAGCCGTAGTAGTCGGTCAGGTAGGCGCGGGCGTTCTCCTCGGCGCTGTCGCCCAGCGAGAAGTAGGCGAGCCCCATCGTGCGCGGCTCGCCCTCGCGGTCGGCCTCCGACCAGGCGGCCTTCAGCTTCTCGACCATCCCGGCGTACTGATCGGGCGGGGCGCCACCGGCGATCCAGCCCTCGCCGAAGCGGGCGGCGCGGGTGAACGACGCGTCGGCGTGGCCGCCGATGACGAGGCGGGGAGCACCTGCGATCGAGGGCCCGACCTCATCGCCCGCCCAGACTTCCCCGATCCGCTCGAGCATCGAGTCGAGCCGGCGACCGCGGCCGCGCAGCTCGACGCCGCTCGCCTCGTAGTCGTCGTCGCGGGCGCCGAGCCCGATACCGAGCGTCAGGCGCCCGCCCGAGAGAGCGTGCACGCTCAGCGCCTGCTTGGCGAGCCCAACCGTGTTGGTGCGCAGCGGGCCGAGCAGGACCGAGGTGCAGAGGCCGATCCTCTCGGTGACCGCGGCGGCGGCGGAGAGCGCCGTCAGCGGCTCGTAGTTCGGGTAGAGGATGCGATCGATCGTGCCCAGGCTCGAGAAGCCGCGGCCCTCCGACCGCCGGGCCCACTCGGTCAACTGCGCGCCCGTGGCGCCCGGTACCGCGTTGGGAAGTCCGATGCCGACGTCCATTGCAGGCCTCCTCCGGGTCGGAAGTTCTGGTCCGGACAACCCTAGCCGACGCCCGTCGCGGCCTATGTTTAACAAGGTGAACGCAGCGATCCAAGCAGCCCCCGGCTGGGCCCGGGCCCTGCTGGAGGAAGAGCGGGTGGCCCGCCTCGGCCTCCTCGACGATCGTGACCTGCCCCGCGTCCTGCCGGTCACCTTCGCGCTGCACGACGGGGCGCTTTGGAGCGCCGTCGACCGCAAGCCCAAGCGCGACCCCGACCGGGAGCCGGCGCGGCTGCACTTCCTGCGCCGCCGGCCGGAGGTGGCGTTCACCGTCGACCGCTACGACGACGACTGGGAGCGGCTGGCCTGGGTGCAGGTGCTCGGCGACGCCGCCATTCTGGACGTTGGCGAGTGTGCGCAGGCCCTCGAGGCGCTGACCGGCAGGTACGAGCAGTACCGAGCCGCGCCCCCGCCGGGCCCGTTGATCCGGGTCGAGCCCCGGCGAGTGCTCTCGTGGAGAGCGCAGCCGGGCAGCCTATGATCGCCTTGTCAATCCCAGTCGAGGAGGAGATATGGCAGGTCACACGGTGAAGAGGATCGACGAGATGGAGGCCGTCTTCGGCGGCGCCTTCAAGCGCGCCCGGGCCGAGCTTGGCGTCGAGTCGTTCGGCATGCAGATCATCGACATGCCGCCCAACTACGAGAACTACCCCGAGCACGACCACGCGCAGGACGGCCAGGAGGAGGTCTACGTCACGATGAGCGGCAGCGGCGAGATCGAGATCGAGGGCGAGCGCTTCCCGCTCGACCCCGACCACGTCGCCCGGGTCGGCCCCGGCGTGAAGCGCAAGGTCTGGCCGGGCGACAGCGGAATCCGCGTCCTCGTGCTCGGCGGCAAGGCCGACGAGACATACGAGGCGCCGGACATCACCAAGCTGGGCGAACCCGACCCGATGGCGAGCTAGTGGGTTGTCTCCCAACGTTTGACCGGAAACCCGCCAGAGGGGTGACTGTTCAGGTCCCAGCAGGTGACATAACCCGAACCGCGAATCTCCTCGTGTGCCCGACCGACGCCCTTCCTAT
>VRUE01000100.1:0-1219 GCA_019456285.1 Solirubrobacterales bacterium
GGGCTCACCATTGCGGTGGTGCTCGACGCCACCGTGATCCGGCTGGTGCTGCTGCCGACGATCATGCGGGCGCTGGGCCCGCGGGCATGGTGGCTTCCCGGCTGGCTCGACCGGAGGCTGCCCCACCTCGATCACGGCGATGGCCCGGCTCTCGCCGGCTCGGCGAGCGATTCCGCGCCGACGCCGCCATAGCCGACGCCTCCTGGTGCGGGCGGCGCGGGCTTCCATGGTGAGCTGCACCGCGGCGCACCGGGATCACAGGCCTTCCCGCCGGCCGGCGGCCGCTGTCCCCGAGCTCGCGAGCACCGCCACCGCGCCCGCGACCAGCACCCACAGCAGCGTCGCGACCGCCAGATGCGCCACGACCAGCGCGGCGTGCTCCCCGAGCCAGACGTTCGCCGCACCAAGCAGGACCTGGATCGCAAGCACCGAGCCGATCGCGATCGGCAGGCGGCCCAGCAGACGGCGACGGCGCAGAAGCAGCGCCAGAGCCGCGATCGCCGCCACGGCAAGGAGCGCCAACGTGCGGTGCGCGAGCTGGATGTCGACCATCTCGCCGCTGCCGAAGGGCAGGAGCGAGCCGTTGCAGGTCGGAAACTGCCGGCCACAGGCAAGGTGCGCGCCCTCGGAGACCTCCCCGCCCGGGACGCCGTGATGCTCGGTGCCGGCCATCACACCGCCGGCGACGATCGTGGCCAGAAGGAGCCCGCAGGCCGTCACCGCAACCGCGAGCGGCGCCCGCGCGCTCGCCGCAGCCGCGCGACGGGGCCGGGCGGCAGCGAGAAGGCCGACCAGGATCCCGAGCAGCAGCATCGCCGTACCGAGATGGGCGGCGACCAGCGCCGTGCTGAGGCCATACTCCACCGTGATCCCGCCGAGGACGGCCTGCACGACGACGACCAGCATCGCCGCAACCGCCCCGAGCACGAGCGGTCGTTCGGCGCGGAACCGGCGCAGCGCCTGCCAGAGGATCGCCGCCAGCAGGACGACCACCACTGCCGCGAGGAAACGGTGCGTGTACTCGACCACCGTATGCAGCTGGGCGCTCGGCACCAGCTTGCCGTGACACAGCGGCCATCCGCGCAGGCCGCTGCCGGGGGGTCCGCAGCCGAGGCCGGAATCGCCGACTCGAACCACACCGCCGACGACGACCAGCAGGAACGTGGCGAAGACCGCGGCGGTGACGAGCCGGCGGAAGCGCCGGAGCGCGACCTTCACC
>VRUE01000100.1:1319-3111 GCA_019456285.1 Solirubrobacterales bacterium
CCCCCGAGCACCAGCGCCACCGCGAAGAGGGCGATCGTCGCGGCGATCCAGCCGGTGCCGAAGCCGAAGTCCTCGAGGTCGACGAGCCACAGCCCGAAGACGAGCAGCAACAGACCGCCCCCGACGACGAGCAGCACCCCGACCCGCGTCAGGCCGAGCAGCAGCGCGATCTCCGCCGGCCGCCGATGACGACGCGCGGCCTCGAAGGCAACGCCCACGAGCACGATCCCGGCTACGAACAGCAGGACGCCGAGCAGGTGGAAGAACAGCGCTACGTCGTGCACGCGCGGAATGCAATCACGCGGCCCGCCTCATTCGGCCCCGAGCCGCGCAACCTCGGCGAGCACCCGGTCGAGCTTGGGGTAGTCCCCGAGAGCACGCCCGCGATGGATCCACACCGCGTTCGCCTCGGCGTCGAGCACGGCGAGGCCGGGAAGCTGGTTGGGCTCGATGATCCTGCCCTGCCGGTTGCCGCGGGCGATCGCCCGCGCGTAGTTCCACCAGCCGCGGGGGTTGAGGGTCACCCACCACTTGCGGGGCAGGCCGAGCGCGTCGTAGACGCGGCGCTCGGGATCGAGGAGCAGCGGGAAGCGAATCCCCTGCTCCTCGGCCAGCCAGCGCGCCTGGTGGGCGGCGCCGACCGAGACGCCGATAGAGGCCGCGCCTGCGTCCTCCACCTCACCGAGGCGCTCGGACACCTGGCGCAGGTAATCGCGGCACGGCAGGCAGCCGTAGTAGCGGGGGATGACGAGGATCGTCGGCCGATCGACCAGATCGCCGAGGCGGGCCTCGTCCCCCGCGGCGGTCTGGACGTGGATCTCGGCAAGGGCCGGCGACATTGCTGCCATCGCAGGCATCCTACGCAGCCTGCTCAAGCTCGGCGTCGAGCCCCAGCACCCGCCCCAGCTCGCCCTTGGGACGTGCCAGACCCGTGGGCGGAACTCGAGGATTCGAGAATCCTCTGCCCCCCGCGTGCGGTCAGATCGGCGAAGATGCCCCTGGCCCTGCAAGCCACCCGAGCCCGACCGATGTCCCACAGCGCCGATTCCGAGGAACGTCTCGTAGCCCGCGCCCAGCGCGGGGACAACGACGCGTTCAACGAGCTTGCCGACCGCTACTCGACCCGACTGCGGCGGACGCTGTACCGGATCACCCGCGACTGCGACGCCGCCTACGACGCGGTGCAGGAGGCGCTGGTGCGCGCCTGGCAGAACATCGACCGCTTCGAGGGCCGCTCTCGCTTCTTCACCTGGCTGACGCGGATCGGCATCAACGAGGCCTACCGCGGCCTCCGCCGCCCGGCGGAAGAGCCGCTCGATGTGGACGACATGGTCGGCGAGCGCGTTCCGGGCTGGGGCAACCAGCCCGACCGCGTCTTCGAGTCCCGCGAGTTCCTCGGCGCGGTCGAGGGGGCGCTGGGCAAGCTCCCGCTCGACTACCGCACCGCGGTCACCCTGCGTGACGTCGAGGGGCTGAGCACCGCCGAGACGGCTGAGGTCCTGGGGATCGGCGAGCGGGCGTTGAAGAGCCGCCTGCACCGCGGGCGGATGGCGCTGCGCGAGCGGCTCGACCACTATTTCGAGGAGGGGTACCTGTGAGCCCGACGATCAACCCGATGAAGCGCCACCACCGGCGTTGCCGCGAGACCCGGGCGCAGATGTCCGACCTCATCGACGGTGAGCTGGACGAGCGCACAGCCGCCGCACTCGAGCGCCACGCACGCTGGTGCCCGAACTGCCGGCGCATGCTGAAGAACCTGCGCCGCACCGCGACGGGGTTGCGGGGCCTCGGC
>VRUE01000101.1:0-1393 GCA_019456285.1 Solirubrobacterales bacterium
GCAACGGAAAGTCCGGCGAGCGCGGCTACGAGCTGATCGTCCTCGGCTCCGGAAGCGCCGCCTTCGCCGCCGCGATCCGGGCCCGCGACCTCGAGGCCCGCGTCCTGCTCATCGAGCGCGATACGGTGGGCGGGACCTGCGTCAACACCGGCTGCGTCCCTTCGAAGAGCCTGTTGGTCGACTCCGAGCGCTCCCGGCGGGAGGGAGCGCCGTCGCTTCGAGACGCGATCGCCCGCAAGGCCGGCCTGGTCGAGCGGCTGCGCCAGGAGAAGTACATCGACCTGCTCGGCGAGTACGGGATCGAGCTGCGCGAGGCCGAGGCCGCGCTCACGGGCCCCCACACCGTCAGCGCCGATGGGAAGGAGCTGAGCGCCGACGCGATCCTGATCGCCACCGGCGCCCGGCCCGCCGTGCCCGCGATCGAGGGCCTCGAGGAGGCTGGCTATCTGACCTCGACCACGGCCCTCGAGCTCAGCGAGCTGCCGCCCCGTCTGGCGGTGATCGGCGCCAACGCCGTCGGCCTCGAGCTCGGCCAGGCGTTCGGGAACTTCGGTTCCGAGGTCACCTTCGTCGAGCTGGTCCGGGTAGCGCCGTTCGAGGAGCCCGAGATCGCCGCGGCGATGCGGGGGATCCTCGAGGACGAGGACCACGTGGTGATCGAGGAAGCGACGACCGAGCGGGTCTCGCTCGAGAGCGAGGAGAAGGTGTTGCGCGGGATCGTCAACGGCTCGCCGTTCGAGGTCCGCGCCGACGAGATCCTGGTCGCCACGAGCCGACGGCCCAACACCGAGGGCCTCGGCCTCGATCGCATCGGAGTGGAGACCGACGAGCGCGGCGCGATCCTGGTCGGCGAGGATCAGCGCACCAGCGTCCCCTCGATCCTCGCCGCCGGCGATGTGACCACGCAGCCGCAGTTCGTCTACGTGGCGGCCGCCGGCGGGGCGGCGGCGGCCGAGAACGCGCTCGGCGAGGGCGGCAGGCGGCTCGACTTCGACTCGCTGCCCAGGATCGTCTTCACCACGCCGCAGATCGCCGCCGCCGGGCTGACTGAGAAGCAGGCCACCGAGCGCGGCTTCGAGGTCGAGACCCGCATCCTTCCCCTCGACGCGATCCCCCGGGCGCTCGTAAACGGCGATACCCGTGGCCTCTACAAGCTCGTCGCCGAGGCCGGGACCGGGCGCCTGCTCGGCGCCAGCGTGATCGCCGACGGCGGCGCGGAGGTGATCCAGGCCGCGGTCCTGGCGATCGAGCGGGGGATGACCGTTGGCGAGCTGGCCGCGAACTGGGCGCCATATTTGACGATGGCCGAAGGGCTGAAGCTCGCCGCCCAGACCTTCACCCGCGACGTTGCCAAACTCTCCTGCTGCGCCGCCTAGACGAAGGAGGACGATGA
>VRUE01000101.1:1493-3091 GCA_019456285.1 Solirubrobacterales bacterium
AAGCTCGCCGCCCAGACCTTCACCCGCGACGTTGCCAAACTCTCCTGCTGCGCCGCCTAGACGAAGGAGGACGATGACACCGTCAGAGATAGCACCAGCACCGTTTCGGCTCCCCGAGCAGCCCCAGGAGACCGAGGTCGTCGCCAAGTATTTCCGCGGCCTCGGTGATCCGACCCGGGTTCGGATCCTCGAGCTCTTGGCCGCGGGTGAGCTCTCGGTCGGCGAGCTCGTCGAGGCGCTCGGCGAGTCCCAGCCGAAGGTCTCCAACCACCTCGCCTGCCTGCGCTGGTGTGGCTTCGTCGAGAGCCGCCGCGAGCACCGGACGATCTACTACCGCGTCGCCGACGGGCGGGTCGAGAGGATCCTCAAGCTGGCCCGCGAGCTCCTCGAGCAGAACGAGGAGCACGTCGCGGCCTGCCGGCGGATCGACGAGGAAGCGTGATGGCGAATCGGCCGGGCGAGGAGGCATCCGGCGGCGAGAAGCTCGGGCTGGCCGGGGTTGGAGTCGCCGCCGCCGTGGTGGTCTGCTGCGCCACCCTGCCCCTGCTCGTCGGGGTCGCGGGCGGCATCGCCCTCGCTGCCCTGCTCGGGGTCGGAGCGGGGATCCTCGCGCTCGCCGCCCTGGTTGTCTTCGTTGTGGTCACCGTGCGCCGCAGGCGGGCCTGCGAGCGGCCGCGCCAGTCGCCCTCGATTGGCCCGCAAAGCGGCCGGGAGGCGCCCCGGGCGCGGGTTGAGCAGCCGCGAGGAGGAAACCGATGACCCAGATGACAGCCGACGGTGTGGCCGGTTTGCTCTCGGAGTTGATGGACAGCCTCGAAGGCGATGAGCGAAATCTCGCCCTGACTATCTACCGGCTCCTGGCCGAGGGTCGCCCGGTTCGCCCCGAGCGGATCGCGGAGCGCGCCGGGCTCGATCGGGCGGCCGTCGACGAAGCGCTCGAGGAATGGCCGGGGGTCTTTCGCGATGAGCAGGGGCGCGTGGTCGGTTTCTGGGGGCTCGCCCAGCCCGAGATGCCGCACCGCTTCGAGGTCGACGGGGTCCGCCTGCACGCCTGGTGCGCCTGGGACACGCTTTTCTTGCCGGCCCTGATCGGCAAGACGGCCCGGGTCTCCTCACAGTGTCCGGTGACCGGCGAGACGATCTCGCTGACTGTCGCCCCGGACGGGGTCGAGGCCCTCTCCCCCGAGGGCGCCGTCGTCTCGATGCTCGTGCCGGCCGACGGCTTCGATGCCGACGTGATCCAGAGCTTCTGCCACCACGTCCATTTCTTCGCCTCGCGGGAGGCCGGGGAGCAGTGGATCGACGGGCGAGAGGGCGCCTTCCTGCTCACGGTCCCCGAGGCCTTCCAGCTCGGCGAGCTGTGGAACCGGCGCCGGTTGGGGGTCGGCGCCTGACGCATTCGACGAGTGCTCCGTTAACCGCTATATGAACGGTTAACGGAGCACTCGTCGCCGCTCAATCGATCGCCGCGCACGCTCCCATTGGGGGCGGACGGGGCGGGAGGGGACTCTCATAAGGGTCTGATCTAGCCCCCGCAGGCTGGGCCACGATGCATGAGACTCCGGCCCTACCGAAGGAGTCGAATGCCAAGGCAGCAT
>VRUE01000102.1 GCA_019456285.1 Solirubrobacterales bacterium
CGCCCGTAGGTTTGATAGTCCAGGTATTTGATTTTCCTATAGGTTCCCCCTCTTCAGTATAATTGCTGCAGAAATAGACTTTTTGAGAAAAGGCCGGGAGAAATGTAAGGCTTAATACTAAAATTAAGACGAATTTAGTTGAGGTCATGATTTTTTTAAAATGAAATACAAAAATTAAAATAGAACAGAAAAGGATTGAACATAAGTAAAGAAAATATTTAATATGCAAGAAAAAATCAATTTTAGTTATATTTGCTGTTATTATTTTTTGATTAGGTGTCGGACACCTTTAATTCATTGAGTATCAAATATTTTTAGTCAAGTTTCTAAATCCAGTTGCCATATTGTTATAATGGTTTGATTGTTATTTTCTTTTTTGCTCCCGAGTACTCGGGATGGACTGCCGACTTCCGACTGCTTTTACAATTACCTTAATTCTAACAACAACTGCGTGATATTGATTTCATTTACCCTGAACTTTAATAAATATATTCCCTTGCCATAACCCAGGTCTTTTGCAGAAAACCCGTATTGGTGTCTGCCTGCATTTTGGTTTTTATTTACCAATGTATGTATTTTTTTACCGGTAATGTTGTATATTTCCAAAGATACATTGGTTTTTTCCGGCAGCGTGTAGCTGATGTTGGTTTTGCCGGTGTAGGGGTTTGGATAAACTTTGAGCTTTGAACTTTGAGCTTTAAGCTCATCAATGCCTGTACTTCCGGAACCCTGGTACTTGGCGAAGAAGATGTCAGTATTACCAACAGAAGTTAAATTCTGTACTCCCGCGCCCGGGTCAAAGTCGGCTGTGCCTTGAAAATATCCTGTTATGTATGCATTGCCGGAGGCGTCCGTGGCGATGCTGTTGCCTGCATCCCATACTGTGCTGCCGATGCTCTTCGCCCAGAGGTAATTGCCGTTTGCGTCATATTTGGCGAAGAAGATGTCACCACCACCAACAGAAGTTAAATTCTGTACTCCCGCGCCCGGGTCAAAGTCGGCTGTGGCTTGAAAATATCCTGTTATGTATGCATTGCCGGAGGCGTCCGTGGCGATGCTGTTGCCATCATCCCAATTTGTGCTTCCGATGTTTTTCGCCCAGAGGTAATTGCCGTTTGCGTCATATTTGGCGAAGAAGACGTCAGCACTACCAACAGGAGTTAAATTCTGTACTGCCGCGCCCGGGTCAAAGTCGGCTGTGCCGTAGAAATATCCTGTTATGTATGCATTGCCGGAGGCGTCCGTGGCGATGCTGTTGCCTGCATCGTTCTGAATAGATGAACTGCCGATGCTCTTCGCCCAGAGGTAATTGCCGTTAGCGTCATATTTGGCGAAGAAGATGTTAGCACCACCAACAGAAGTTAAATTCTGTACTGCCGCGCCCGGGTCAAAGTCGGCTGTGCCTTGAAAATATCCTGTTATGTATGCATTGCCGGAGGCGTCCGTGGCGATGCTGTTGCCCCTATCCCATGTGCTGCCGATGCTCTTCGCCCAGAGGTAATTGCCGTTTGCGTCATATTTGGCGAAGAAGATGTCAACTTGACCAACAGAAATTAAATTCTGTACTCCCGCGCCCGGGTCAAAGTCGGCTGTGTCTTCAAAAGATCCTGTTATGTATGCATTGCCGGAGGCGTCCGTGGCGATGCTGTAGCCGTAATCGGGTGATGTGCTGCCGATGCTCTTCGCCCAGAGGTAATTGCCGTTTGTGTCATATTTGGCGAAGAAGATGTCACGAGCGCCAACAGAAGTTAAATTCTGTACTCCCGCGCCCGGGTCAAAGTCGGCTGTGTCTTGAAAATATCCTGTTATGTATGCATTGCCGGAGGCGTCCGTGGCGATGCTGTTGCCGTGATCGGTTGTTGTGCTGCCGATGCTCTTCGCCCATTGGTAGGATTGGGCAAATGAGTTGCTTATCAGCAAAGCGATGGTTAATGAGAGTAATAAATTTTTCATTTTAATAAATAGTTAGTTATGTGGCAAAATTGCAGATGCGAAGATAATTATAAAAACACAAGCTTCTATGATATTACCTGAATTTTTATTTATTTTGTGTAAAATTGTATATAGTTAACTGTCTGGTTTAAAACGCTTGTATGGTTCTTTAGCTTTTTTACCCGTAATGTAGCTATTGCGATCAAATCAAGGGTTTAACTTTTTTCTTTTAATTGAATTTATATGTGATATAATTTATTTAACAAGGATGGCAACACAAGAATTAACAAAAAAGCAAACTTTCACCAAAAAAGAACTCTTAACCGATTACCTCATTGCCTGTGAGAGCCGGCAGGCGAGCTATATAGGGCGCAAGGAAGTGTTTATGGGCAAAGCTAAATTCGGCATTTTCGGTGATGGCAAAGAAGCAGCCCAACTGGCTATGGCAAAGGTATTCCGCAAAAATGATTTTCGTTCGGGTTATTACCGTGATCAAACCTTTATGCTTGCCATAGGTGAATTAACGCTTGAACAGTATTTTGCCCAATTATATAGCCATGCAGATATAGATGCTGATCCCGCCTCTGCCGGCAGAATGATGAACAACCATTTTGCTACGCGAAGCCTGGATGAAGATGGCTCATGGAAAGACCTCACACAATTAAAGAATTCAAGCCCTGACCTCTCGCCCAACTGTGCACAAATGCCCCGTCTTTTAGGATTAGCTTATGCCTCTAAGCTCTACCGCCAAAATCCTGGCCTCAAAGAGCTTGCAGGTTTTTCAGATAACGGAAATGAGATTGCCTTTGGCACCATAGGCGATTCTGCAACTTCAGAAGGCATGTTCTTTGAAACAATGAATGCTGCCGGTGTTTTGCAGGTCCCGATGCTGGTCTCTGTATGGGATGATGGTTATGGCATTTCTGTTCCCCGTAAATATCAAACAACAAAAGATAGTATTTCTGAATTGCTGCAGGGCTTTCAAAGGACAAAAGATAAAGATGGTTACGAAATCTTAACTGTATTGGGCTGGGATTATGAAGAATTATGTAAAACTTACCGGAAAGCTGAAAAAATCTGCCGTAAGGAACATGTGCCTGTTTTGATACACGTACAGGAAATGACCCAGCCGCTGGGACATTCAA
>VRUE01000103.1 GCA_019456285.1 Solirubrobacterales bacterium
GTGCTCTTCCGATCTCTGACGGCGGGCCGCTCGCTGCGCGCCTCGCTGCCGGCCGCGGCGACCTCGCTCGACGGCCCGGCGGCGGTGGAGCTGGCCCGCCTCGGGGCGGAGCTGGACCTGGGAACGCCGACCGCGGCGACGATCGCGGCGTGGAGGCGTCGGATGCGCTCGCCGCGGGTCGACGCCTTCGCCGCGGCCCTGCTCAGCCAGCGGCTCGCGGGAGGTGACCTCGCCGGCCTGCTGCGCCGCTTCGCCGCGGGGGCGGCGGAGCGCGACCGGGTCGCCGAGGACGCCAAGGCGGCGACCTCGCAGGCCCGCTTCACCGGCCTGCTCGTCGTCGCGATGCCGACCGGCGGCGCCCTCTTCGCCGAGTTGATCCAGCCGGGCTTCCTCGCCAAGGTGCTCGGCGCGCCGCCCTCCGCCGCCCTCCTCGCCCTCGCCGCGGTGCTCCAGCTCGCCGGCTTCGTCGCGATCCGCCGCCTCTCGAAGGTGGTCGAGTGAGCCCCGCCGCCCCGCTCGCGGCGATCGCGGTCCTGCTCGGCTTCGCCGGCGCCCGTGAGCTGCTCGCCGGCCGCGCCCCCAGCGACGGCAACTCCCGATTCGACTTTGGCGCACGGGGCCGCTCGGCCGCCGCCGCCCTCAAGCTCGGGCTCCCCGGGCGCCTTGCCCGCGCCGGCCTCGATTCGCGCCTGCCGCTGCCGGCCGTGCTGCTTGCCAAGCTGGCGGGCGCAGCGCTCGGCGGCGTCACCGCCCTGATCGCAGCCCCCGCGGCGCCGGGCCGGATCGCGCTGCTCGTCGCGATCGGGCTGCCGGCGGCGGGCTTCCTCGTCCCCGACGCGCTGCTCGAGCGAGAGGCGCGCCGCCGCCGGCGCCGCCTGGTCGGCGCCCTTCCCGACGCCCTCGACCTGCTCGCGGTCAGCACCACCTCGGGCCGCAGCCCGGCCGCGGGCTTGGCGGAGATCTCGCGGTCGGGTGATGGCCCTCTGGCCGACGAGCTGCGGATGGCGGTCGCCGAGCTCTCCTGCGGCCGGCCCCTCTCCGAGGCCCTTCGCTCGCTGCGCACCCGCGTCCCCGGCAGCGAGCTGGCGGCCCTCTGCGCCTCGATCGAGCGCTCCCGTCGCTTCGGCTCGCCCCTCGCCGACCAGCTCCGTCGCCAGTCCGTCGCCCTGCGCCGCGACCAGCGCCGCGCCGTCGAGGAGCGAGCCGCCCGCGCCGCCCCGAAGATCCAGCTCGTGGTGGCCCTGGTTCTGGTCCCCTCGGTCCTGCTGATGATCGCCGCCGGCCTGATCGCCAACGCCGACACCCTGCTCAGCGGCTTCTGATCAGGGCCCCCGAGTTGTCACAGCCGCGCAGGTCGTGGGTGTGGTCGGGCGCGGTCATCGCCGCGAATCCAGCGATGCAACGTCGCTTGCGCGGGGGGCGCTTAAGCGGGGTCGTGTTGCAAAGTAGGAAGAAGTGGGGTACTGTGGCCCACGAGTTGAAGCCCAGGACCGGGGTGGTGAGGTTCCTCCCACCCCATCACCTCGGTCCTAACTCTTTCCGGTCCTCCCGCACAGAAAGGAACCGACGCGGTGGCATTTCGGGGCCTCTACGAGCACAATCTCGACTCCAAGGGCCGCCTCACCGTGCCGTCCCGGTTCCGTGCGGCCCTCTCCGACGGTGTCGTTCTCTCCAGGGGCTTCGATCCCTGCGTCCGGGTGCACACGACCGAGGGGTTCGAGCAGCTCTCCGACCGCTTCCTCTCCCCGCACAGCCCGTTCGGCAAAGACGCCCGCCTCCTGCGTCGCTACTTCCACGGCGGCTCCTCCGACGAGAAGCTGGACTCGGCCGGCCGCATCCGCATCCCCAGGCCGCTGATCGAGCACGCCGGCCTGGCCGGGCCCTGCATGGTGACCGGGGCGGGGGAGTACCTGGAGATCTGGAACGCAGACGCCTGGGCGAGGCAGGAGAAGGAGCTGGACGCCTCGGCGTCGGAGATCGCCGAGGGGCTGGCGGGGGCGGTCGAGTGAGATGCGAGCCCAGGCTGAGCGAGCCCGGTGCGCGCCGACCCCGACCTCGGTGAGCGCAACCCTTGTCTATATGCCGACCGAGCACCAACCCGTCCTCGCCCCGGAGCTGACCGCGCTGCTCGCTCCCCAGCCGGGGCAGACCGCCGTCGACTGCACCTTCGGCGCGGGTGGCCACGCGAGGCGGATCGCCGCCGCGATCGGCCCGTCCGGGACGCTCGTCTGCATCGATCGCGACCCGGCCGCCGAGGCGCGCTTCGACCGTTTCGCCGCCGCGGCCCCCGGCCGGGCCCGCTTCGTCGGCGCCGACTACGCGGCAGGGCTTCGCACCCTGCGCGACGAAGGCATCCGGCCAGACATGATCTACATGGATCTGGGAATGTCCTCGATGCAGGTCGACGCCTGGGAGCGCGGCTTCTCCTACTCCTATGACGCGCCGCTCGACATGCGGATGGACACGCGCCAGGAGCTGAGCGCCGCCGACCTGGTCAACGAGTGGCCGGAGTCGGGGATCGCCCAGGCGCTGCGCCGCTTCGGCGAGGAGCGCTACGCCAGCGGGATCGCCCGCGAGATCGTCCGCCGCCGCCCGCTCCAGACCACCTCCGACCTTGTCGCCGCGGTCAAGGCCGGCGTCCCGGCCTCGGCCCGGTTCGGCGGCGGCCACCCCGCCAAGCGCACCTTCCAGGCGATCCGGATCGCCGTCAACGGCGAGCTGGACTCGCTCGACGACGCCCTGCCCACCGCCTGGGGGATGCTGCCGGTCGGCGGCCGCTTCGCCGCGATCTCCTTCCACTCGCTGGAGGACCGCCGCGTCAAGCGGTTCCTCGCCGAGCGTGCCCGCGGCTGCATCTGCCCCCCCGACCTTCCCGTCTGCGCCTGCGGCCGCGAGCCGGAGGCGGAGCTGCTGACCCGCCGCGCCGCCGCGCCGGACGCCGAGGAGGTCGCCGCCAACCCGCGCTCGAGGTCCGCCCACCTGCGCGCCGCCGTGAAGATCGCCGCGAACGCCGGGGGCGAGGCCTGATGGCCGCCGCCGCCCCCGCCCGCAG
>VRUE01000016.1:0-4270 GCA_019456285.1 Solirubrobacterales bacterium
GTACTTCTCGCGGGCGACCTGGCAGATCAGCATGTTGTCCTCGTCGTCGCCGGTCACGGCGATCACCATGTCGGCGCGCTGGATCCCGGCCCGCTCCAGCACCCAGAGCTCGGAGGCGTCGCCGTAGGACACGTTGTGCTCGAGCTCCTGCTCAACCGTGAGGTAGCGGCGCCGGTCGCTCTCAATCACCGTCACCTCGTGGTTCTTTTCGAGCAGCTCACGGGCCAGGTTCCACCCCACCTTGCCCGCTCCGACGACGATGATGTACATGCGCTCCCGTCCTCCCCGTCGCTAGTGGTCCATTAGGCGGCTTCCGCCGAACCGTCCGGACCGCCGCCGCCACGACGGGCGCCATCGCGGACGGCGCTCTCCAGCATCTCGATCGCAACCCTGGTCGGGCAGATCGTGTTCAGGCCCTGGCGCTGGTACCACTCGGCTCGCAGCGGGTCGAGGATCCGCGCGATCACCGTCGGCACCCCATAGCGGCGCTGGGCGATCTGCGAGATCACGATGTTGGTGTTGTCGCCGTTGGTGGAGGCGATGAAGGCGTCCGCCCTCTCGATCCCGGCCGCGACCAGCGCGTCTGTCTCCAGCCCGGTGCCGACCGTGAACTGGCCGCCGAGGTCCTCCCAGCTCTCGTCGAGGCCGACCTCGAGCCGCGCGTGGGACTCCGGGTCCTCGTCGAGGCAGGAGACTTCATGGTCCTCGCGCAGCATCGCCCGGGCCACCGAGGAGCCGACACGGCCGCAGCCGACGATCAGGATGAACAATTCGTCACCACGGGCTGAAGTCTAGTCAGCGCCGGGTAGCTCGGCAGCCGGCTCGGCGGGCGTCTCGGGGGGGGCGGTCAGCAGCACCCGGCAGGGGGCCCTCTTCAGCACGTACTCGGTCGCGGCGCCGATCTCGGCGGGCTTGGCGGCGCCGATCCCGCCGAGGGTCGCGCCGCCCCGGATCTTGGTCGGCGGCTCGGCGCCGACCACGATCGCCTCGGCGCCGCTGCGCCGTGCCGCCTCGACGATCCCGGCGCCGACGTCGCGCGCCCGAATGACGTCCGCGGTCACCTTGACGTCCTCGTACTCCTCACCGACCTCCCTGGCGCGCTCCAGCGCGCGCCGCGCCTCCTGCTCGCGCTCGGGCGGCAGCTCCGCGTCCAGCGACAGGGTCAGCGGCACCTCGATCACGTAGACGAGGTCGAGGCGGCTGTCGTCGCTCTCGCCGTCCGTCTCCTCCTGCTCGGCGGCGGCGAGCCGCCCCGCGGTGGCGACGATGTCGTCGTCGAGCTTGGTCCCGAAGACGGGCACGAGGATGTTGCGGTACTCGACCTCGGGCACCTGCTTGGTCAGCGCCTCCTCGGTCACCGAGACCCGCCTGGTCAGCGTCGTCCCCTCGACGAGCTTGCGGTAGACGACGTAGAAGAGCAGCCCGAACGCCATCCAGCCGCCACCGACCCAGCGCGCGGTGTCGTGGTAGGCGAGCACGCTGAGGAAGGCGAGAGCGCTGATCAGCGCCGCGAAGATCGCCGGGACGGGCAGCCGCGCGCCGCGCCAGGGCACGCTCCACGGGACCCGGAAGGGCCGCGGGCGATCGGGGTCGCTGATCCGCAGCCGCACGATCGAGAGGTGGGCGATCGTGATCGCCAGCGTGGCTCCGAACGCGTAGATGCCGGCCAGCAGCTTGACGTCGGTCGGCGCCACCAGGCCGATCGCGATCACGCCGGAGATCGCGATCGCCACGTGCGGCGTCGCATGGCGCTTGTTGAGCTTGCCGAGCCAGCTGGGGATCTGGCGGTTGATCGCCAGCGTGTAGATGTGACGGGAGACGCCGAGCATCGAGATGCTCGCCGCCCAGAACAGCACCGGGGCGGCGACCAGCGCCACGATCCAGCGCATCGCGTCCGCCACCCAGGCCGGCTGGTAGGCGGAGACCACCCCCAGCACCGGCGCCTCGACGAACTGGCCGCCGAGCGCGGTCTCGGGCCCATTGGGCCCGGCGACCACCGGCACCGCCATCAGCGCGATCGCCGCCATCCCGGCGTAGACCAGCGGCACGGCGACCGCCCCCAGCGAGACGATCCGCCGCAGGTCGCGCGGCTCGACCTCGATATCGGGGGCGAGATCGGCGGCGGCCTCGATTCCGGCGTAAGCGAGCATCGCGACGACCGCCGCGTAGACGATGTCGGTGAAGCCGGGGGCGGTGAAGAGGTCGAGCTGGGCGGTGAGGCGGTCCGGGTGCCAGATGACGAGCACGCCGACGACGATTACCGCCAGCTGGAGGACGGCGTCGGCGAGGGCGAGCACGGCGAGCGAGCGCTGCCACCCCCAGCCGGTGAGGTTGAGGACATTGAGCACGCAGGCGGCGACGATGACCAGGCTGGCGACGCCGATCTCCCAGCCCGGCATGCCGAGGCTGGCGGAGATCGGCTGCAGGTAGTGGGGTACCGAGATCGCCGCCAGGGCGATCACAATCACGTAGTCGATCAGGATCGCCCAGCCGGCAACGAAGGCGACCAGCTCGTTGAAGGCGTGGCGGGCGAAGCTGGAGGAGCCGCCGCGCTCGCGGAACATCGCTCCGCCCTCGACGTAGCTGAGCGTGGTCAGGACGAAGAGCAGCCCCGCGGCGAGGAAGATCAGCGGCGTCAGGCCGAGGCCGCGGTCGGCGACGACGCCGAGCGCGAAGTAGATCGAGAAGCCGATCGCCGAGTAGGCGGCGACGAAGAGCCCGGGCACGCCGAGCCCGCGCCGCAGCAGCGGCTCCAGACGCGGGCGCTGTTGCTCCGGCCCGCTCACCAATCGATCCGCGACGACACCCAGAGCCGCCCGCCGCCGACCACCGTGAAGGCCACCCCCAGCAGCACCCCGACCGAGAGCGGCCCGCCGCCGTTGGCGAGGGTCATCGCGAGGATCGCCAGGCCGAGGACGACGAAGACGACCGAGAAGGCGCGGACCGAGCCGTGATACACCCGCGCCGACGCCGTTCGCGATCGATCGGCCGATTGCCGCTGATCTGAGGACGTTTTCGGCCCGTCGGCGGTCATCGGGCGATTCTAGGGAGTGGCGGCTCCGTGCCAGGGCTTCGCTGCGTCCCCTGGTCGGAGACCACGATGACCCGGCAGGGGCGCTCGCCGAGCACGGTCTGCAGGGTCTTGTCGTAGAGCGGCGTCCCGTTGCGGTAGCGCAGCCCGACGACGACCGCGGCGGCGTCGATCAGCTTCGCCTCCTCGGCGATCGAGTAGCCCGCCTGCCCCGGCCGCACCCGCTCGACGTGCCCGGTCACCCTCCTCCCCCCGATCAGCTTCGCCTGCTCGACCTTGCTCTGCACCTCGGCTTCCCGCTCACGCATCTCGGCGTCCAGCGCCAGGTTGGTCGGCACCGTGAGCATCGAGTGGACGTGGATGCCGCGGCGGCGTTTCGATGCGAGCTTGATCGCGGTGGCGACCATCTCCTCCGAGAAGGGCTCGCCGTCCTCGAAGGCGACCAGCACGCTTCGGTACTCGATCTCCTCGACCCCGAGCGGCTCCGGCGTCACGACCTTGACCGTCTGACGAAGGCCAAGGCCCTGCCGGCGGCGGTACAGCAGGTAGATGGCGACGCCCACGAGCATCCACGCCGAGCCGATCATCAGGGTCCTCGTGTTCAACGCCATCACCACGATCCAGGCGGCGAACGTCCCCAGCCCACCGAGAACTGCGGTGAGCGGCAGGTCGAACCCGAACACGCGCAGGTTGAGGCGCGGTTTGTAGACCCGCTCCTTCGCGTCCGGGTAGAGGTGCCGCAGGCGGATCAGGGACACGTGGGCGACCGTGAAGGACAGCATCGCGCCGAAGGCGTACATCGTCGCCAGCAGCTCGGTCTCCCCGGGCAGCAGGGCGATCGCCGAAACGATGCCGAAAAGGATGATCGCCACGTAGGGGGTCTTGAAACGCGGGTGGATCGCGCGGATCGCCTCCGGGAGCTGCCGGTACTGGCCCATCGAGAAGGTCAGCCGCGAGAGCCCGATCAATCCCGCGTTGGTCGCGATCGTCAGGATGATCGCCGCCAGGAGGCCCACGTAGACGCGGAGCACATCCGTGACCCCCCCGGAAAGGCCGAGGTTGTCGACGATGCCCAGGATCGGATTTTCGGCGTAGGTGGTGGCCAGCTCGGTCGTGAACTCGCCGCCCTGCTGGACGACGGGCATCGCCGACAGGGCGACGATCGGGATCAGGAGGAAGAGGATCAGCACGGCGGTGACCACCAGCGCCACCGCTTTGGGCACGGTGTGGGACGCGTCG
>VRUE01000016.1:4370-27095 GCA_019456285.1 Solirubrobacterales bacterium
TCGGGATCAGGAGGAAGAGGATCAGCACGGCGGTGACCACCAGCGCCACCGCTTTGGGCACGGTGTGGGACGCGTCGCGCGCCTCCTCGGACATGTTGGAGAGCGTCTCGATCCCGGTGTAGGCGATCATCCCGACGGCGATCCCAAGTGCGAAATCGCCCCAGGGCGGAGCGACGCCGAGCTGGATGTTGCCGACCAGGGTCTCGGGGCTGAGGACCAGGGCAATCCCGATTGAGACGACCACGATCTGGGTCAGGAGGTCGGCGATCGCCAGCACGACGTTGAGTCGGGCCGACTCCCGGCTGCCGACAACGTTGACCACGATCAGCAGGGCGATCAGGATCACGCCGGCGATGATGTCCGCCGGGCTGCTCGCCAGCGGCTCCCAGAAGACGGAGAGGTAGTGGGGCACGAAAAAGGCCGAGATCGCGACCGTGATCACGTAGTTGAGCACCTGCCCCCAGGCGGCGAAGAAGCTGACCAGCTCGTTGAAGGCGTGGCGGGCGAAGCTCGAGGATCCCCCCGCCTCCGGGTACATCACCGTCGCCTCCGCGTAGGTGGCAGCGGTGCAGATGAATATGAGGCCGGAGATCAAGAAGACGACGGGCGTCATCCCGAGCGCGAACACGGCGACGACGCCGAGCGCGTAGTAGATCGAGGAGCCGACGTTCCCGTAGGCGGTTGAGAACAGCGCCCCGACGCCGTGCACCCGGCGCAGCGTCTCCTCGCGTGGGTGCCGCTCGGCCATCAGGGCGCCGCCGGTGCCCGCTGCACATGGGCTCGGGTCAGCTCTGCGGGCGAGGAGCAGCCGCAGAGGGCGAGCGCCAGCTCCAGCTCGTCGCGGAGCAGCCCGAGCACCCGCCGCGCCCCCCGCTCGCCGCCGACCGCGAGGCCCCAGAGGGCGGGGCGGCCGACCAGCACCGCGTCGGCCCCGAGGGCAAGGGCGACCGCGACGTCGGTGCCGCGCCGCACCCCGCCATCGACCAGGACGGCGCCGCGCCCACCGACCGCGTCGACCACCTCGGGCAGCGCGTCGGCACTCGCCAGCACGCAGTCGAGCTGGCGCCCGCCGTGGTTGGAGACGAGGACGCCAGCGGCGCCGTGCTCGACCGCGAGCGCCGCGTCCTCGCCGGTCAGCACACCCTTGACCAGGACGGGCACCTCGCACTCGGAGGCCAGGTCCTCGAGGTCCGACCAGCCCAGCGCCGGGTCCATCAAGGCGAAGGTCTCCTCGATGGTCACCGCCCGATCGACCCCGAGAGCGGCCTGCACGCTCGGCACGCCGACCTCGGCGGGGATCTCGAAGCCGGCCCTCAGATCCCGCTCGCGCCGCCCGCCCCGCGGCGCGTCGACGGTGATCACGATCGCCTCGAAGCCGGACTCGATCGCCTCGTCCATCAGCGCCCGGGTGACGCCCTCGTCCCTGAAGCGGTAGAGCTGGAACCAGCGCCGCCCCGCAGGCGCCCCGGCTGCGACCTCGCTGGGCCGCGCCGTGGCCAGCGTCGAGAGGCACATCACGGTGCCGGCGTCGGCCGCGGCCCGCGCCATCCCCACCTCGCCGTCCTCGTCGACCAGGCGCTGGTAGGCGATCGGCGCGACGAGCAGCGGCATCGAGACAACGGCGCCCAGCACCTCCGTCGCGGTCCGCACCTCGCTGACGCCCGCCAGCATCCGCGGCCGCAACCGCCAGCGCCGCCAGGCGGCGACGTTGTCCCCCAGCGTCACCTCATCGCCCGCGCCTCCGGCGAAGTACCCGAGGACCCCCGCCTCCAAGCGCTCCGCTGCCACCCGCTCGAAGTCGGCGACGTTGATCAGACCCCCGGTCACAGCGCGCGACCCTACCTACCTGTGACGTGGCTGAGGTTATCCACCCATGGAGGGGGTCAAACTCAGGCACGCCCCTGGAGGCTACGCGCGGCCCTGCTCTGAGCGCTCAGAAGTGGACTATCGGGATGATCAGGATCGCGACGATGTTGGCGACCTTGATCATCGGGTTGATCGCCGGGCCGGCGGTGTCCTTGTAGGGGTCGCCGACCGTGTCGCCGGTAATCGAGGCGGCGTGGGCCTCGGAGCCCTTGCCGCCGAAGGCGCCGTCCTCGATCAGCTTCTTGGCGTTGTCCCAGGCGCCGCCGCCCGCGGTCATCGAGATCGCCATGAAGAGGCCGACCACGATGACGCCGATCAGCAGGCCGCCGAGCGCGTCGACGCTGAGCAGGCCGACCACGACCGGGATCACGATCGGGATCAGCGAGGGCAGGATCATCTCCCGCTGGGCGGCTGCGGTGACGATGCCGACGGTCTTGCCGTACTCGGGCCTCTCGGTGCCCTCCATGATCCCGGGGTGCTCGCGGAACTGCCTGCGCACCTCCTCGACCACCAGGCCGCCGGCGCGGCCGACCGCCTCGATTGCCAGGGAGGCGAACAGGTAGACCATCATGCCGCCGATGATCAGCCCGACCAGCACCTCCGGGCTGGAGAGGTTGAAGAGGCCGTTGAGGTCGAAGCCGGCCGGCGCCTCGTCGCTCAGCTCGCTCTTGAAGACGGCGAACAGCACCAGCGCGGCCAGCGCGGCGGAACCGATCGCGTAGCCCTTGGTGACCGCCTTGGTCGTGTTGCCGACCGCGTCGAGCGGGTCGGTGACGTTGCGTACCTCCTCGGGCAGGTCGGCCATCTCGGCGATCCCGCCCGCGTTGTCGGTGATCGGACCGAAGGCGTCGAGGGCGACGATCAGGCCGGTCAGCGAGAGCTGCGCCATCACCGCGACGCCGATCCCGTAGACCCCCGCCAGATCGTTGGCGGCGAGGATCGCCAGCGCGATCACCAGCGCCGGGGCGGCGGTCGACTGGAGGCCCTGGGCGAGCCCCTGGATGATGTTGGTCGCGTGGCCGGTCTCCGAGGCCTTGGCGATCGTCCTCACCGGCCGGAACCGGGTCGAGGTGTAGTAGTCGGTGATCACGAACAGGAACGCCGTCACGGCGACCCCGATCACGGCGCAGAGCCAGAGGTCGGTGACGCTGACCGCGTTGGCTGTGGCGCTGAGGCCGAGCCGCACCGGGTCGCTCATCAGCCAGTCGGTGATCGGGTAGAAGGCGGCGATCGAGAGGGCGCCGGAGACGAGCAGCCCCTGGTACAGCGCCCCCTCGACCCGGTCCGATTTGGTCCGCACCGAGAGCGCCCCGATAATCGAGGCGACGATCGCGGCGCCGCCGATCACCAGCGGGAAGATCGCCACCTCGCGGGCGAAGTCCCCGCCCGAGCCGGTGAAGGTGAGCACGCCGAGCAGCATCACGGCAACCGAGGTGACCGCGTAGGTCTCGAACAGGTCGGCGGCCATGCCGGCGCAGTCGCCGACGTTGTCGCCGACGTTGTCGGCGATCACCGCGGGATTGCGCGGGTCGTCCTCGGGGATGCCCGCCTCGACCTTGCCGACCAGGTCGGCGCCGACATCGGCGGCCTTGGTGAAGATGCCGCCGCCGAGCCGGGCGAAGACGGAGATCAGCGAGCCGCCGAAGCCGAGGCCGATCAGCGCGCTGACCGCCTCCTTGTCGGTACTGCCGGTGGCGACAAGGATCCCGTAGTAGCCGGCGACGCCGAGCAGCGCCAGGCCGACCACGAGCAGGCCGGTGACCGAGCCGCCCTTGAAGGCGACGTCGAGCGCCGGCGGCACCCCGCCGCGCGCCGCCTCCGCGACGCGGGCGTTGGCGCGCACCGAGAGGTTCATGCCGATGAACCCGGTCGCGCCGGAGAGCACGCCGCCGAGCACGAACCCGAGCGCGGTCTTGTAGTCCTGGAGGGCCCAGAGCACGATCGCAAGCGGCACGGCGACCGCGGCGATGATCATGTACTGGCGCCGCAGGTAGACGCTGGCGCCCTCCTGCACCGCCCCCGAGATCTCCCGCATCCGCTCGTCGCCCGCGGAGCGGGAGAGCAGGCGCTGCGTGATCAAAAGCCCGTAGACAATCGCCGCCCCGGCGCAGACAAGCGCGACGACGACTCCGTAATCGGTCAAGAAGCTGGTCAAGTTCGGTTCCTCCGGCTGGTTTTGACGGCGCGGGAGTTATATACGCGGCTGCGGCGCCCGCGTCCCGCGACCGCCCCGGCTGGGCCGGGCTAGGCGGCCTGCTTGGCCGCCGTGTAGGTGCGCAGCGTCTCGCCGACCGCGTCGCGGTAGATCTCCTCGATCGCGACGCCCGCGTCGAAAGCCTGGCGCGCCCGCTGGGCGCCGTTGCGCTCCGGCAGCTCGAGGTCCATGCCCAGCCGCGAGCGGGCCGGCTCGGCCCAGGCGAGCAGCGCATCGAGCGCCGCCCGCGCCTCGACCTCGACCCCGCGGCGGAAGTCGATCATCTTGCCGCTCATCCCGTAGCGGGTCGCCCGCCACAGGTTCTCCTCGATCTCGCGGTCCCCGAGCGGCCACCCGGCGCCGTCGTAGCCGTGCTCGTCGTACTCGATCGCGGTCTGCGCGATGCAGGCTGCGATCAGCCCGGCGAGGGCGAACGACTCGTCGCCGCGGGTCTGGGCGTCGCAGATCCGCACCTCGACCGTGCCGAACCGGTGGTGGGGGCGGACGCTCCACCAGAGCTGGGTCGATTCGATCACCGCCCCGGTCCGCTCCAGCATCCCGACGAACTCGGCGTAGCGGTTCCAGTCGCCGAATCGGCTGGGGACGCCGCAGCGCGGGAAGGTGCGGGTGAAGATCTCGGTGCGCACCGTGTGCAGGCCGGTGTCGCGGCGGTCGAGGAAGGGAGAGTTAGCCGAGACTGCGAGCAGCAACGGCAGCAGCTCCCGCATCCGGTCGCAGACCGCAATCGCCCGGTCGGCGCCCCGCACCCCCATGTGGACGTGCATGCTCCAGGTGTTGTTGCGCTGCGCGACCCAGCCGAGGTCGTGCCTGAGGCGGCGGTAGTGCGGGGTGTCGATGATCCGCTGATCGAGGTAGTCGGCCCAGGGATGGGTCCCCATCGCACCCAGCGCCAGGCCCATCCCGTCGGTCAGCTCGAAGAGCCGGCTGCGCCGCTCGCGCTGCCGGGCGACCGCCTCTCCGAAGCTCTGCGAGCGCCCCGAGCGGATCTCGATCTCCGAGGCGATCAGCTCGCCGGCCACCGCGGAGGCCAGCACCTCGTCCCGCTGACAGGCGGCGTAGACGTCCTCGAAGCGGTGCTTCAGCTCCAGCGTCTCCGGGTCGAGGATCGCAAACTCCTCCTCCAGCCCGATCGTGAAGTCGGCGGAGGACTCGAATCTCTCCCGAACGAGGTCGAGGTCCAGGGACACGGGGCTCAGGCCAGGTAGAAGTAGAGCGCGTAGAGGAGGTCGACGGCGGGGCTGGAGGTGTGCACGGTCACCTCCGGCGGCACCTGGAGCAGCTGCTCGGAGTAGTTGAAGATGATCGTCACCCCGGCCTCGACCAGGCGGTCGGCGACCTTCTGCGCCGCCCCGGCCGGGACCGCGAGGACGCCGACCACGATCTCCTGCTCGGCGACGATCGTCTCCAGTTCGCCGAAGTCGCGCACCAGGAGGCCGCCGACCTCGGTCCCGACGACCCCGGCGTCGACGTCGAACATGGCGACGACCTGGAAGCCGTGGTCGGCGAAGATGTCGGAGCTGGCGATCGCCTGGCCGAGGTTGCCGGCGCCGAACAGGGCGATGTTGTGTTGGCCCGAGGTGCGGAGGATCTTGCGGATCTCCGCCACCAGCGAGTCGACGTTGTAGCCGACGCCGCGCTTGCCGAACTTGCCGAAGCCGGAGAGGTCGCGGCGGATCTGGGTCGAGTTGATGTGCGTGTACTCGGACAGTTCCTGCGAGGAGATCGTCTCCCGCCCCATCTTGCCCGCCTGGGTGAGGACCTGGAGATAGCGGGAGAGGCGGGCCGCGACGCCGAGCGAGAGCCGCTCGCCGCCGCCGATCAGCCCGCCAGGCACTTTACGTCCCTCGATCGCCTGCTCCATCGTCGCCCACCACAGTATCGAGCCGCGCCCGCAGACCGGCTTCGTCGAGGAGCAGCTCGGAGACGACCTCGCCGTCCACCTCGACCACCGGGATTCGCTCCAGCAGGCGCCGCAGCAGCATCTCGTCGCTCTCGATGTCGACCTCGCGCAGCTCGAATCGGTAGCCCTCCCCGTGCAGGGCGACGATCGCGCCAAGCGCCTCCGCGCAGAGGTGGCACCCGGGGCGCGAGTAGACGACGACCTCGGTCATGCGGCCGGCTGGCCGCCGCCGGCAAAGGCGTCGTAGGCGAGGTAGTCCGGATAGGGGAGGCGCGGCGCGAAGCGGGCGGCGGAGCCGATCATCGCCGCGTTGTCGGTACAGAGCTCGCCCGGAACCAGCTTCAGCCGCAGGCCGCGGCGCTCGCACAGCGCCGCCACCGCCTCGCGCAGCGAGCCGTTCGCGGCGACCCCGCCGCCGAGCGCGACCGCGCCCCACTCGCCGCCCCTCAGCGCCCGCTCCAACTTCGCGGTCAGCTGCCCGACCGCCGCCGCCTGGAAGCTGGCCGCGAGGTCGGCGCGGCGCTCCTCCACCCCGTCCGGGCCGAGCTCGCGGCAGAGGTAGACGAGCGCCGTCTTCAGCCCGCTGAAGCTGAAGTCGAGCCCCGGGTCGCGGCTCATCGCGATCGGCAGCTCGAAGCCGCCGGGGTCGCCCTCCGCCGCCAGGCGCTCCAGCGCCGGGCCGCCCGGGTAGCCGAGCCCGAGCAGGCGGGCGACCTTGTCGAACGCCTCCCCGGCGGCGTCGTCGAGCGTCTGCCCGAGCACCTCGTGGCCGGCGCGGTCGCGGACCGCGGCGAGCAGCGTGTGCCCGCCGCTCGCCACCAGGCAGAGGAACGGGGGCTGCAGCGGCTCGGGCTCGAGGAAGTTGGCGGCGACGTGTCCCTGCAGGTGGTCGACCGGGATCAGCGGCAGCCGCCGCGGCGCGGCGATCGCCTTCGCGGTGCTGACCCCGACCAGCAGCGCCCCGATCAGCCCGGGGGCGACGGTGACCGCGACCGCCTCCACGTCGTCGAGCGAGGCGCCGGCCTCGGCAAGCGCCGCCTCGACCACGGGCACGGTCAGCTCGAGGTGGTGACGGGAGGCGACCTCGGGCACGATGCCGCCGAAGCGGGCGTGCGCGTCGGCCTGGGCGGAGATCGTGTTGGCGAGGATCCGCGGGCCGTCGAGGACGGCGGCGCAGGTGTCGTCGCAGGAGGTCTCGATCGCCAGGATCAAGGCCACCTCAGTCCAGCCACATGATCAGCGCGTCCTCGCCGTTGTCCCGGTAGTAGCGGGAACGCACCCCTGCGGACCGGAAGCCGAAGTTCTCGTACATCGTGATCGCCTGGTGGTTGGAGACCCGCACCTCGAGGGTGAAGGGCAGCTCTCCCCCGGCCTCCTCGAAGAGCCGCAAGATCAGCCGGCGGGCGATGCCGGCGCGCCGCCGCTCCGGCACCACCGCGACGTTCATCAGGTGCCAGGTCCGGTCGTAGCGGCAGCAGACGAGGTAGCCGAGCAGCTCCTCCCCGGCGGTCGCCGCGAAGCAGATGCTCGCTGGCTTCGAGAGCTCCAGCACGAACATCGCCAGCGACCAGGGGGTCGGGAAGGAGCGGCGCTCGACCGCGATCACGGCGGGCAGGTCGCTGTAGGCGAGCCGCCTCACCGCCGGCTCTCGGGTCACCTCACTCGTCTCTTTGGAAAGTGTCTCGCTCACGCCACCGCTCCGCATCGGGAGGCCTCAGATAGATCGGGGCGAGCGGACCGCCGTCGCCCCCGTCCGGCCCGGCCGCCGCAAGGGCGCAGATGTGCCGCGCGGCGACCCGGTGCACGGGGTCGGCGTCGTCCGGGATCTCGACCCCACAACTGACCAGCTCATCGTGAAATCGTACCGCTCCCGATCCGGCCCCCAGCGGGGGCGCCGGCAGCCCCTCCAGCCGCTCGGCGAGGTCGGCGGGCGAGCAGACCGACGGCTCCCAGAGCCGCTCGCCGCTCGCCGCGTAGAGCGCCGCGAAGACCTCGTCGCGGCGGGCGTCGAGGACGGCGAGGCGGCTCGACCCGCCGCCGTCGCGCTCGCCCAGCGCCCGTCCGAGCGCGTCGAGCGTGCAGACGCCCGCCAGCGGCAGGCCGAGGCTCACCCCCAGCGCCCGCGCCGTGGCGATCCCGACCCGCAGCCCCGTGAACGAGCCGGGCCCGAGGCCGACCGCGATCCTCCCGACCGCCCCCCAGCCGCCGGCCGCCGCCGCGGCGCGCTCCACCTCCCCCAGCAGCGCCGTCGAGTGCCTGGGCCCACCTTCCGCGGAGAGGCCCAGCCGCGACTCGTGCAGGACCTCGCCGTCGCGCGTCGCGCAGACGGCGGTGTCCTCGGTGGCGGTGTCGAAGCCGACTACGACCAGCGCCGGGCTACTTCTTCCCGGCCGAGACCCTGAAGACGAAAAGGCCGGCCCGCTTGCCCTTGACGAACCAGGTCACGCGGTGCTTGCCCGGGATGTTGGTGGTGATCTTGTTGACGTAGAGCGTCCCGCGGGCCGCTTCCTGGCGGGGGGCGCAGCGGTTCCGCTTGGTCGGGAACCTGACGCACACCGTGTAGAAGACGTCGGCCCTGTTGCTGCGGAAGAAGGCGCCCTTCTTCCCCTTCTTCTGGCAGAGGTGGGACGACTTCGCGTTCTGGGAGACGCCGCAGGCGACATAGTGCCTGTACGCGGCCGCCTCCGCCGAAGCGGGCGCCGCGCTGGCCAGCAGCGCAATCCCCAAGATTGCCGCCGCCAGCGTCTTCAATCCCTTCACGGGGCGCTTCCCTCCTCGACTCGAGTTACGCGGCCGATGCTACACCGCACGGTCCTCCCCTCCGGAACACGCCTGTTTGCGGGTGGATGCGGCGCTTGGTGACTATCCGTTCGGATAGTCACTTAGCTCAATTGCCCGGCTGTCGCCGCCGGTATGGCGGAGGCGCACCTCCAGCGCCCGCCGCGCCAGGCGCGGCCCCGCCGCGGCGGGCCACTCGACGAAGGCGACGGCGTCGGGGGTGAGGTAGTCGTCGAGCAGCGCCGGATCCTCGCCCTCGAGGTCCTCCAGCCGGTAGAGGTCGAGGTGGGAGACCGGCAGCCGGGCGCCGCGGTAGCGCCGGCCGATCGTGAAGGTCGGCGAGGCGATCGGCCCCTCGACCCCGAGCGCCCGGCAGGCGCCGCGGATCAGCGTCGTCTTCCCCGCCCCGACCTCGCCGCTGACCACGACCACGTCGCCGGGCCCCAGGCGCGCGGCGACCCTCGCCCCGACCGCCTCGGTCTCCGCCGCGGAGCGGCTCTCGACCCTCTCCACCGGCCCGCTCAACCGAACAGGTCGAGCTGGTCGGCGTCTGGCTGGGGCGCCGCGGCGGCGTCCTCCTCCTCGCGAATTGCCGCCTCTATCGGTTCCGCCGGGACCGGCGGCGGCCCGGCCAGCAGCCCCGGCAGCGTCGCGAGGTCGCCGCGCAGGGTCTCCTTCACGGCCGGGGTCCGCAGCGCCGCCGCGGGGTGGAAAAGCGGCAGCAGGAAGACGGCGTGCCCGCCCAGCTCGTGCACCTGCGGCGTGCCCCGCACCCTGGTGATCCCGGCCGGGTTGCCACTCAGCAGCTTGGTCGCGAAGTTACCCAGCGTGCAGACGACCCTCGGCTCGATCAGCCGTACCTGCTCGAACAGGTAGGGGCGACAGGCCTCGATCTCCAAGGGCTGGGGGTCGCGGTTTTCCGGCGGGCGGCTCTTCAGCACGTTGGCGATGAAGACCTCCTGGCGCGACATCCCGATCCCCTCCAGCAGCTCGCCGAGGAGCTGTCCGGCGCGGCCGACGAAGGGCAGGCCCTGGCGATCCTCCTCCGCCCCGGGCGCCTCGCCGACGAAGATCACGTCGGCGTCGGCGTCGCCCGCTCCGAAGACCGCCTCGGTGCGGGTCTCGTGCAGCGGGCACCTCGTGCACGCCTGCACTTCCTGGTACAGGTCGACCAGCCGTTCGCGCCGCTCCTCGCTCGAGAGGCTCATCAACACCGGATGGTAAGCGGCGAAGCGGGCGTGGCTAGGGCAGCGGCTCCCAGTCCCAGGCCTTCCGGGACGCCAGGCTCTCCTGGTCGAGGTAGAGCCTGAACTCGGCTAGCTCTGCCGGTTCGACGCCGTAGACGTGGTCGGGCTCGGGGAAGTGGCGTGAACGCACCTCGGCGGCGAACTGCGTCACCCCGTCCAGCATCGCCTCGTGGACGCCGGCGTAACGCTTCACGAATTTCGCCGTGCGCCCGGTTGTGATCCCCAGCAGGTCGTGGAAGACGAGCACCTGGCCGTCCGTCGCGGGGCCGGCGCCGATCCCGATCGTCGGCACCTCTAGCTTCTCGACGATCGCCTCTGCGACTGCGGCGGGGACCGCCTCGAAGACGATCGAGAAGCAGCCGACCGACTGCAGCGCGAGCGCATCCTCGCAGAGCCGGATCGCGCTTTGGACCGTCTTGCCCTGGGTCCTGTAGCCACCCAGCGCGGTGGCGGACTGGGGGGTCAGCCCGACGTGTCCCATCACCGGGATCCCGGCGCGGACGATCGCCCGCGCCCGCTCGACCGAGGTGCCGCCGGCCTCCAGCTTGACCGTCTGGCAGCCGGTTTCCTTGACCAGCCGCTGGGCGCTGTGGACGGCCAGCTCGTTGCTGGCCTCGTAGCTGCCCATCGGCATGTCGCCCACCATCAACGGCGTCCGCAGGCCGCGGCGGACCGCCCGGCCGAGCATCACCATCTCCTCCATCGAGACGGCCTCGGTGCCCGGGTAGCCGAGCACGACCATCGCCGCGCTGTCGCCGACCAGCACGATGTCGACGCCCGCCTCCTCGGCGATCTGCGCCGATGGGTAGTCGTAGGCGGTGACCATCACGATCGGCTCGCCGGCCTCCTTCATCCCGGCCAGCCGCGGCAGCGTCACCGGCTTGCGCTCGCTCATGAGAGCAGCACCTCGGGGCGGCCGTCGACGCCGACGACCGCGTTCTCGTCGTCGACGTGGACGACGACCGGCGAGTAGGACTCGAGGTCGCTCTCGTCGTAGGCGCCGAAGGAGGCGATGATGATCTTGTGGCCCGGCTGGGTCAGGTGGGCGGCGCCCCCGTTCACCTGCATCGTGCCCGAGCCCGGCTCGCCGTCGATCGCGTAGGTGACGAAGCGGGCGCCGTTGTCGATGTCCCAGACGTGGACCTGCTCGTTGGCTATCAGGTCCGCGCTGGCCATCAGCTCGGCGTCGATCGTGATGCTGCCGACGTAGGCGACGTCGCAGTCGGTCACCGTCGCCCGGTGGATCTTGGACTTCAGCATCTGCCTCTGCACTGTCTAGACCTCCGTGTCGCCGTTGCCGGGATTCAAGTCGTCAGGGTCGGATCAGGACGTTGTCGATCAGCCGGGCGCCGCCGACCCGGGCGGCGACCGCGACCAGGACCGGGCGGCCGTTCAGCTCGGCCACCGGCGCCAGGTCCTCCGCGTCGCGCGCCTCCAGGTACTCGGGCTCGATTCCCGCCGCCTCCAGCTCGTGGCGGGCGGCCTCGATGCCGGCGCCGAGCGAATCGGCGCGGGCGCCCCGCTCGGCGGCGCGCAGCGCCCGCGAGAGCGCGACGGCGCGCTTGCGGTCCTCCGGGCCCAGGCACGCGTTGCGGGAGCTCATCGCCAGCCCGTCGGGCTCGCGCACCGTCGGCAGCGCCTCGATCCGCACCGGGAAGTCGAGGTCGCGGGCCATGCGGCGGATCGCCGCCACCTGCTGGGCGTCCTTCTGGCCGAAGTAGGCGATGTCGGGACCGACCGTGTTGAAGAGCTTCGCGACCACCGTGGCGACGCCGCGGAAGTGCCCGGGGCCGCGCCGCGCCGGGTCGCCGCAGAAGACCTCGGTGAGGCCCTCGACCTCGACCCGGGTCGAGAACCCCTCCGGGTAGACCTCCTCGACCGGCGGCGCGTAGACGAAGGTGACGCCGGCCTCCGCGGCCAGCCTCGCGTCACGGTCCTCGTCGCGCGGGTAGCGGTCGAGGTCCTCGCCCGGGCCGAACTGCGCCGGGTTGACGAAGAGGCTCATCACGACGACGTCGCACTCGGCGCGGGCGGCGCGCAGCAGCGAGAGGTGGCCCCCGTGCAGGGAGCCCATGGTCGGGACCAGGCCGATCGAGCGGCCCGCGTCGCGTGCCTCCGCGAGCGCGGCGCGCAGCTCGTCCTTGGCGCGAAAAAACGTCACGCCGCTTCTTGCCTGTGGGGAATTGCCCGGTGCGAGGTTCATGAGGTCCATGCCCTGGGGGTCACGGCCAAGCCCGATTATAGGCACTTGGAGCCCCGCTTAGCCGCGGAACTAGACGGTCTTGATCACACTGGCCGGAGCGCCGGCCGCGATCGTGCCCGCGGGCAGGTCCCCGGTGACGACCGAGTTGGCGCCGACCACGCAGCGCTCGCCGATCGTGACGCCGCTCGTGACCACGCAGTTGACCCCGAACCAGCAGTTGGAGCCGATCCTGACCGGGCCCTTCGAGCTGAAGCCCTGGTGGGTGATCGGGATAGTGGGGTCGTCGAAGCGGTGGTCGGCGTCGCCGACGAAGCAGCCGTTGGCGAACATGACGTGGTCGCCAATCACGATCTCGCGGTGGGCGGCGAGCATCGTGTTGCGGTTGAGGAAGCAGCCCTCGCCGATCTCGATCCGCGCCTCGGGCGCCAGCGTCAGCCAGCAGCCCGGCTCCAGCAGCGTCCCCTCTCCGATCGTCAGTCGCCCCTGGTCGAGCGCCTCCAGCACCTCGCCCTCGACCGGATAGCGGACGAAGAAGCCGCCGCTCGCCGCATGGCGATTGATCCGCCAGCGCCGCAGGCGGCGATGGTTGCGCTCGTACCAGCGCCGCTTGCGCCACCAGACCCGCCACCCCTGTTGCCCTGTCACGGCCCCAGCTTCCCAGATTGCCGGGCATAGACTGCGGCCTGTGAGCGACCTGCGCGGCGGCATCGACCTCGGCGGAACGAAGATCCAGACGGCGATCGTCGATGCCGGCGGCAGGGTGCTCGGAGAGGCGCGGCACCCGACCCCGACCTCCGGCGGGCCGGCGGATGTCGCCCGCACGATGGAGGATGCCCTGCGCGAGGCCGCCGCGGCGGCAGGGGTCAGGCCCGGGGATCTGGAGGGGGTCGGGGTCGGCTCCCCCGGCGACGCCGACGGGGAGACCGGCGTCGTCTCCGGTGCCCGCAACCTGCCCGGCTGGGGTGGCAGCTTCCCGCTCGGCGAGACCCTCTCGACAGCGCTCGGGACCGAGGTCCGTATCGGCAACGACGTCCAGGTCGCCACCGAAGCGGAGTTCCGGCTCGGCGCCGGCAAGTCCCACTCGTCGCTGCTCGGCGTCTTCTGGGGAACCGGGGTCGGCGGGGGCATCGTCCTCGACGGCAGGCCCTGGCTCGGCCGCGGCGCCGCCGGGGAGATCGGCCACATGGTGGTGAAGCGGAACGGCGCCCGCTGCCCATGCGGGCGGCGCGGCTGCCTCGAGGCCTATGCCGGCCGGGCGGCGATGGAGGCGAAGGCGCGCCGCGAGCAAGCGAAGGGGGTCAAGACCGAGATCTTCAAGATCATGGAGAAGCGCGGCAAGGACAGGCTGACCAGCTCGGTCTGGGAGCACGCCCTGCGCGAACAGGACCCCCTGACCGAGAGCCTGATCCGGCGCGCCGTGCGCTACCTGGGAACCGGGATCGCCTCCGCCGTCAACCTGCTCGACGTCGAGGCGGTGGTGATCGGCGGCGGGCTGGGGGTGCGCTTCGGCGAGCGCTACGCGGAGCAGATCGAGCGCGAGATGGGCAAGCACCTCTTCCTCGCCGACCACCCTCCCCAGTTGCAGGTCGCCGAGCTCGGCGACCTCGGCGGCGCGATCGGCGCCTCCCTCCTCTTCGCGCGCTGAGCCCAGGCCGCACCGCCTCGCTCCCCCGCTCGGTCACGGCGAGGCTCTCTATGCAGCCACCGGCTCGCGGCGCTTGCGCGGGGCGCGCTTCGGCTTGGCCGGCTCGACCAGGCCGGCGAGGAACTGGCCGGTGTAGGAGGACTTGACTGCGGCGACCTCCTCCGGGGTGCCGGTGGCGACCACCTCTCCCCCCTCCTCGCCGCCTTCGGGGCCGAGGTCGATGAGGCGGTCGGCGGTCTTGATCACGTCGAGGTTGTGCTCGATCACGACCACCGTGTTGCCGGCGTCGACCAACCGCCCCAACACGTCGAGCAGCCGCTGCACATCGGCGAAGTGCAGGCCGGTGGTCGGCTCGTCGAGGATGTAGAGGGTGTCGCCGGTGGCGACCTTGGAGAGCTCGGTGGCCAGCTTCACCCGCTGCGCCTCGCCGCCGGAGAGCGTCGTCGCCGGCTGGCCGAGCCGGATGTAGTCGAGGCCGACATCGTGCAGGGTGCGCAGCCGGCGGGCGATCTTCGGCACGTTCTCGAAGAAGGAGACCGCCTCCTCGACCGACATCTCCAGCACGTCGGCGATGCTCTTGCCCTTGAAGCGGACCTCCAGCGTCTCGCGGTTGTAGCGCTTGCCGTGGCACTGCTCGCAGGGCACGTAGACATCGGGCAGGAAGTGCATCTCGATCTTGATCTGGCCGTCGCCGCGGCAGACCTCGCAGCGGCCACCCCTGACGTTGAAGCTGAACCGCCCCGGCTTGTAGCCGCGCGCCCGCGCCTCCTGCGTCTGGGCGAAGAGCTGGCGGACGTGGTCGAAGACGTTGGTGTAGGTGGCCGTGTTGGAGCGCGGCGTGCGGCCGATCGGCGACTGGTTGATGTTGATGATCTTGTCGATCTGGCTGAGCCCGTCGATGCCGTCGTGGGCGCCCGGCCGCAGCTTCGCCTGGTGCAGGCGGTTGGCGACCGCGTGGTGCAGGGTCTCGTTGACCAGGGTCGACTTGCCCGAGCCGGAGACCCCGGTGACGCAGCAGAAGACGCCGAGCGGGATCGCGACGTCGATCCCCTTCAGGTTGTGCTGGCGGGCGCCGCGCACCAGCAGCGCCCCGCGCGGCTCGCGCCGCTCCGCCGGCACCTCGATCCTGCGCTTGCCGGAGAGGTACTGGCCGGTCAGCGAGGCGGGGCTCTCGGCGACCTTGGCGGGCGGGCCCTCGGCGATCACGTGGCCGCCGTGCTCTCCGGCGCCGGGACCGAGGTCGACGATGTGGTCGGCGGCCAGCATCGTCCCCTCGTCGTGCTCGACCACGATCACCGTGTTGCCGAGGTCGCGGAGGCGGTCGAGCGTCCCGATCAGCTTCGCGTTGTCGCGCTGGTGGAGGCCGATCGAGGGCTCGTCGAGCACGTACATCACCCCGACCAGGCTGGAGCCGATCTGCGTCGCCAGGCGGATCCGCTGCGCCTCGCCGCCCGACAGCGAGCGCGCCGAGCGGGCCAGCGAGAGGTAGCCGATCCCGACGTTCTCCAGAAAGGCGAGCCGTTCGGAGATCTCGCGCACGACCAGCCGCGCGATCGCCCGCTCGGTCTCGGTCATCTCCAGCGCCGCGATCCACTCGCCCGCCGCCCGCGCCGAGAACCCGCTGAACTCGGCGATGCTGATCCCGCCGACCTTGACCGCGAGGCTCTCGGGGCGCAGCCGCGCCCCCTCGCACTCCGGGCAGGACCGCTCGGCCATGTAGCCCTCGATCCGCTCGCGGCTGGCCTCGGAGTCGGTCTCCTTGTAGCGGCGCTGCAGGTTGTTGACGATCCCCTCGAAGCGGACCCTGTAGGAGCGGCGGCGGCCGAAGCGGTTGGTGTAGGCGACCTGGTGGCGGTCCTCGCCGGTGCCGTAGAGGAAGATCTGACGCTCGGAGCGCTTCAGCTTCGACCACGGCTTCGCGAGGTCGACGTCGTACTCCTCGGCGACCGCCGCGATCAGCCGCTTCCAGTAGGCGGTGATGCCGCGGGTCCAGGGCTGCAGGGCGCCCTCGGCCAGCGACAGGGTCGGATCGGGCACGACCAGCTCGGGGTCGATCACCCGCTGGAAGCCGAGCCCGTGGCAACGCTCGCAGGCGCCGTGCGGTGAGTTGAAGGAGAAGATCCGCGGCTCCAGCTCCGGGATCGAGGTGCCGCAACCGAGGCAGGCGAACTGCTCGGAGAACAAGAGATTTCCGCCCGCGTGCTCGCTCTCGCTCGGCCGCGAAGAATCAGATTTCGACGCGGCCTTGCTTCCGCGTCCGCCGCGGGCGGGTGATCTATCGACCATCTCAACTTCAACCAGGCCGCCGGCCAACCCCGCCGCCGCCTCGACCGACTCCGAGAGGCGCCGCCGCAGGTTGGGCTTCATCGCCAGCCGGTCGACGACGACCGAGATGTCGTGTTTGAGCTTCTTGTCGAGAGCGATCTCCTCGTCGAGCCGGCGCAGCTCGCCGTCGACCTTGACCCGCGAGTAGCCCTCCCGCCGCATCTGCTCCAGCAATTTCCCGTACTCGCCCTTGCGCCCCCGCGCCACCGGCGCCATCACCATGAACTTGACCCCCTCCTCCAGGGTCATCAGCCGGTCGATGATCTGCTCCTGGGACTGGCCGGCGATCGGCTCGCCGCAGCTCGGGCAGTGGGGCGTGCCGATCCGCGCCCAGAGCAGCCGCAGGTAGTCGTGGACCTCGGTCACCGTGCCGACCGTCGAGCGCGGGTTGCGCGAGGTCGTCTTCTGGTCGATCGAGATCGCCGGCGAGAGGCCCTCGATCGAGTCGACGTCGGGCTTCTCCATCAGGCCGAGGAACTGGCGCGCGTAGGCGGAGAGCGACTCGACGTAGCGGCGCTGGCCCTCGGCGTAGATCGTGTCGAAGGCGAGGCTCGACTTGCCGGAGCCCGAGAGCCCGGTGATCACGATCAGCGCGTCGCGCGGCAGCTCGACGTCGATGCCCTTGAGGTTGTGCTCGCGGGCGCCGGAGATGACGATGCGGTTCGAGGCGGGCACGCGGACGGATTCTACGCAGACGAACAGATGTTCCCCTCAGTCGAGGCCGGCGAGGCGCTTGCGGTACTCGCGAGTGGCGGGGTCGGCTTCGCTGAGGATGCCGACGGCAACGACACGCTTGTACTGGTGACCTTGTCGCGCTAGCTTGGGACACGGGCAGGGCCAGATCGACAGAAGGAGAAGCCATGTCAAACCTCGACACCGCCCGGTCCGCATACGAGGCCTTCGGTCGCGGCGACCTCGGAGCCCTGAAGGAGATGTTCGCCGAGGACGCCGTCTGGCTCACCTCGGACGAGCTGCCGCTCGGAGGGGAAACCCGCGGCCGCGACGCGATCATCGAGAACTTCACCCAGATCCCCAACTACTGGTCGTCGTTCAGCGTCGAGCCGGAAGAGTTCATCGACGCCGGCGACTACGTCGTCGTCAGGGGCACGCAGCGCGCCAGCAACGACGGCGGCAGCTTCGAGGCCCCATGTCTGCACCTGATGAAGTTCCAGAACGGCAAGGTGGCGCGGGGCGAGTTCCACACCGACAGCGCCAAGGCGGCAAAGCTGCTGGCCTAAGAGCTAGGCTCCAGCCCGCATCCCGTCGAGGTCGCGGCGCAGCTCCTTCAGCTCGTCGCGGATTCGGCCTGCCTCCTCGAAGCGGAGGTCGTCGGCGGCGGCGAGCATCTCCTCCTCGAGGGTGACGATGGTGCGCTCCAGCTCGGCCGGGTCGGCGAAGTCCTCGTCGCTGCGCTTGCGGCGGCGCCGACGCGGGGCGCGGTCCTCCATCGCCAGGAACTCGGTCATCTCGGAGATCCCCTTGCGGACGGTCTCCGGGGTGATCCCGTGCTCGGCGTTGTAGGCGAGCTGGATCGCGCGGCGGCGGTCGGTCTCGCGGATCGCGGCGCGCATCCCCTTGGTCTCGCGGTCCGCGTACATCAGCACCCGGCCGTTGACGTTGCGGGCGGCGCGGCCGATCGTCTGCACGAGGCTGGTCTCACCGCGCAGGAAGCCCTCCTTGTCGGCATCGAGGATCGCGACCAGCGAGACCTCGGGCAGGTCGAGCCCCTCGCGCAACAGGTTGACCCCGACCAGCACGTCGTACTCGCCGAGCCGCAGCTCGCGAATGATCTGGATCCGCTCCAGGGTGTCGACCTCGGAGTGGAGGTAGCGCACCTTGATCCCGTACTCGAGCAAGTAGCCGGTCAGGTCCTCGGCCATCTTCTTGGTCAGCGTCGTGACCAGGACGCGGTCGCCCGCCTCGGCCCGGGCCTTGATCTCGTTCATCAGGTCGTCGATCTGGTTCTTCGTCTCCCGCACCTCGATCTCGGGGTCGACGACCCCGGTCGGGCGGACGATCTGCTCGACGACCCGGGTCGACTCGGCCCGCTCGAACGGGCCCGGCGTCGCCGAGGCCATCACCAGCCGGTCGACCCGCTCCAGGAACTCGTCGAACTTGAGCGGCCGGTTGTCGATCGCCGAGGGCAGGCGGAAGCCGTAGTCGATCAGCGTCTGCTTGCGCGAGCGGTCCCCCTCGTACATGCCGCCGATCTGAGGGATCGCCTGGTGGGACTCGTCGACGAAGACGACGAAGTCGTCGGGGAAGTAGTCGATCAGGGTGTGCGGCGGGCTGCCCTCGGGGCGACCGTCGAGGATCCGCGAGTAGTTCTCGATCCCCGAGGTGAAGCCGAGCTCCTTCAGCATCTCGATGTCGTAGGCGGTGCGCTGGCGCAGCCGGTGCGCCTCCAGCTGCTTGCCCTCCGCCTCCAGCTCCGCGGTGCGGGTGCTCAGCTCGGTGCGGATCTCCTCGACCGCGCGCTCCAGCGTCTCGTCCCTGGTCACGTAATGGGAGGCGGGCCAGACCGAGACGTGGTCGATCGTGTCGAACACCTCGCCGGTCAGCGGGTCGAAGTGCTGGATCCCCTCGATCTCGTCACCGAACAGCGAGATCCGGTAGGCGGACTCGGCGTAGGAGGGCATGATCTCCAGCACCTCGCCGCGCACCCGGAAGGCGCCGCGCCCCAGGGTGACGTCGTTGCGCTGGTACTGCATCTTGACCAGCTTGCGCAGCACCTCGTCGCGGTCGATCTCCTCCCCAACCTTGAACAGCTGCATCTTCTCGTTGTAGACCTGCGGCGAGCCGATCCCGTAGATGCAGGAGACCGAGGCGACGATGATCGTGTCGCGGCGGGCGAAGAGGGCCGCGGTGGCGGCGTGGCGGAGGCGGTCGATCTCGTCGTTGATCGAGGAGTCCTTCTCGATGTAGAGGTCCTGCGCGGGGACATAGGCCTCCGGCTGGTAGTAGTCGTAGTAGGAGACGAAGTACTCGACCGCGTTGTCGGGAAAGAACTCGCGGAACTCGTTGCAGAGCTGCGCGGCCAGGGTCTTGTTGTGAGCGATCACCAGCGAGGGCCGCTGCACAGCCTCGATCGTCGCCGCCATCGTGAACGTCTTCCCCGTCCCGGTCGCCCCCAGCAGGGTCTGGAACCGCTCCCCCGCCTCCAGCCCCTCGGCCAGGCCGGCAATCGCCTTCGGCTGGTCGGCGGTCGGTGTGTAGGCGGGGTTGAGCTTGAACTCGGGCACCTGGTGACCATAGCGTCAGGGAATGGAGATCTCCCGGGAGGAGCTCGGCATCCGCTGGCTCACCGACGCCGGCCGCTTCCAGGTCAGGCCTCTAACGAAGGAGCCGTTCGAGCAGGCCCCGGGCCGGACCGAGGAAGGTCTGCGCGTTGTCGAGCAGGGTGCGGGCGCCCTGGATCAGCTCGATCGCTTCGTCGGTCGGGATCTGCTGCACGGTCTCGCGCAGCGGCTCGGCGAAGACGGGGCTGAGGGCGCCGGCGCGCTCAGCGTCGTCGATCGCTCGCACCAGGCCGGCGCGGATCGCCCCGGCGAGCTCGGCGTCGCTGATCCCGTAGCGCCGCGTGAACCGGTCCCGTGACCGCGGCGTCGGCAGCGCCCGGGCCAGGGTCTCCCGGGTCACGCCCAGCTCGCAGGCGGCGCCGTCCAGCGCCGAGAGCGAGAACTGCTCGGCGATCGCCTGGATCCCTTCCGGGTCGCGCCAGGGCCGGTCCTCGCAGGGGCTCCGGGTCTGCGCCGGCGAGTACGAGGAGCCGCCCGTCGCCAGGTAGACCGCGGCCAGCGCCGCGGCGGCGACGACCGCGCCGCCGACCAGCAGCCGCGCCCTCGACGCGGCGCTCATGCCACGGATTCGCGCTTTGCTCGCGGCACGAAGAGCCGGACTGCGACGCTTGCTCGCTCCGCGCTCATAGCTCCACCCTACGCGCCAGGCCGATCGGGACCAGGGCCAGCAGGCCGAGCAGGGCGCCGAGCCCGAAGGAGGGCCTGAAGGCGTGGGTGGCGCCGCGGTCGAGCTGGTCCTGGAGGTCGCCGCGCAGCTCGAGCACGTCGGCGCGGTCCTCCGGGTCGGACGGCAGCGGCTCGAAGGCCGGCCCGATAGTCGGCACCCTGCCCCGCTCGCCCTCCAGCCGCTCGTCGATCCGCCGCGCCAGCGCCAGCTTCAGCAGCGGGCTGACCCGGGAGTCGAGGACGACGGCGGTGCCGGCGTCGATCGCGTCGCGGCGCTGCTGAGCGATGTCGGCGGTGAAGAGCGGGGTCAGCGCCAGCAGCCCGACCACGACCCCGGCGTGCCGGGCCGAGATCGTCCAGCCGCCGTGGATCGCCTGCGGCGCCCTACCGCTCAGCGCCGTCTCGGTCAGCGCCGAGAGGACCAGCGCGAGCCCGACCCCGACCAGGACCTGGGGTGGCAGGGTCAGCGCCACCTCCGCCTTCGGCAGCAGCGCCAGGCCCCCCAGCCCGCCGGAGACGAGGATCGTCCCGGCAGCGGCGCGGGCCCGGGCGCTGGGCACCAGCGGGCCGAGGCGGACGCCGACGACCGCCGACAGCGGCATCACGGTGACGACGATCGCGGCGCCGATCGGGGTCAGCCGCCAGCCCTCGATCAGCAGCAGGACGAGCAGGAAGAGCGCCGCGACGATCGCCGCCGAGACCATCGCCAGCGCCAGGTTGGCGAGGACGTGCGGGCGGCCGGTCCGCCGCAGCTCCGCCGCGGCGATCCCGGTCGCCGCCTCGTGCCTGGCCACAGCGAGAATCGGCACGGCGGCGGCGATCGCGACCGGCGCCTGCAGGAGGAAGATCGACTGCCAGGAGACCAGCTCGGTGAGCAGGCCGCCGATCGCCGGCCCCAGCGCGGCGCCCGTCGCCCCGGCGCCGGCCCAGACGGCGGCGGCGCGGCGCTCCGACCCCACCGTGGCGGGAAGCAGCTCCAGCACCGCGGTCACCGCCGCCGCGCCGCCCAGGGCCTGCACACAGCGAGCGGCGATCAGCGTCGTCAGGTCGGTGGCGGCGCCGCAGGCGAGGCTGGCGCCGGCGAAGACGGCCAGCCCGACCACCGCGGCGCGACCGGGGCCGATCCGGCGCGCGGCGTAGGCAGCCGGGACGGCGGCGAGCGCCAGCACCAGGTTGAAGGAGACCAGAACCCAGGTCACCCCGGCGACGTCGGTGTCGAGCTCGCGGTAGATCTGCGGCAGCGCCAGGACGACGATCGAGGAATCGGCCAGCACCAAGCCGACCACGAGGGCCAGGGCGGCGACGCGCGGCCTCGGGGGCGCGGTGCTCAGTACCCCAGCTCCTTCGCGTACCGGTCGCGATAGGCGCGCCGCTTATCGAGCACCTCGTCGACGTAGCCGCGCGTCTCGTCCAGCCGGATGTCGTCCAGCGTCAGCGCCTCCCCGCCCCACGCGTCGACGTTGCCGGGTCCGGCGTTGTAGGCGGCCAGCGCCGCGGCCTCGTTGCCGTCGTAGCGGTCGAGCAGCTCGCCGAGGTAGAAGGTCCCGTAGCGGATGTTGACGTCGGGATCGGTGAGGTCGGCGAGCCTGAAGGTCGTGCCGCCGCTCAGCCGCTCGATTTCGTCGGCGGTCAGCGGCGTGATCTGCATCAGGCCCCGCGCCCCCGCATGCGAGGTCTGGTAGCGGAAACGCGACTCGGCGTAGATCACGGCGGCGATCAGCGCGGCGTCGACGTCCTTGTCTCGCGACTGCTGGCGGATGATGTCGTCGTGGCGGAGAGGCAGGGTCAACTCCTGGATCACGCTGTCGAACTTGCCCAGCCCGTTCAGCAGCACCCCAGCGGCGATCCCGGCCGCGACCACCACGCTGCCGACGAACAGCCGCCGCCGCTTCCGCTTCATCCCCCCAGCCCCTCGACAAGGGCGGACAGCGCTCGCTCGAGCTGCTCGACTGTGCCGTCGTTCTCGATCGTGTGCTCGGCCCGAGACGCCTTCTCCCCCTGGGCGAGCTGGCGCGCCTCGCGCTCGCCGACCAGCGCCTGGCCTCGCGCCTCGGCGCGGGCGCGGCGGACCGGGTCCGACGTGACGACTGCGACCGTCGTGTCGAAGGCCGCGTCCATCCCGGACTCGAACAGCAGCGGCACCTCGACCACGGCGATCTCGGCGCCCTGCGGCAGCGAGCCGAGCCAGGCCCCGATCCTCTCCCCCACCAACGGGTGAATCTGCGCCTCCAGCCAGGCCAGCTCCTGAGGGTCGGCGAAGACGATCTCGCCGACCCTGCCGCGGTCGACCCGGCCCCCGGGCGCGACCTCGGCGCCCCAGCGCTCGGTGAGGCGGCCGAGCAGCGGCTCGGAGTCGAGCAACTCGTGGACGACCGCATCGCTGGAGATCGTCACCGCCCCGAGCCGCTCGAAGGCGGCGAGCGCCTCGGACTTCCCGGCCGCGATCCCGCCGGTGAGTCCGATCGTCAGCGGCCGCGACACCGCAGCTTAGGACTCGGGCGGAGCCTCGGGCGACTCGACCTCGACTGCTGGCTCCTCAGCGTCGGCCGCGGGCTCCTCGGCCGCCGGCTCCTCGGCTGCG
>VRUE01000016.1:27195-28679 GCA_019456285.1 Solirubrobacterales bacterium
GACTCGACCTCGACTGCTGGCTCCTCAGCGTCGGCCGCGGGCTCCTCGGCCGCCGGCTCCTCGGCTGCGGGCTCCTCAGTGGACTCCGGCTGCGCCTCTTCCGCGGCACCCGCGGTCGGGCGCTCTGAGCCCTCGGCGGAGTCCTCCGCGGAAACCCCGGCGTCCTGGAGCTGGTCGCCGAGGTCCTGCATCGGCATGTTCTGGCCCTCGACCCGCTTGATGCTGAGTGAGAGGCGGCGGCGCTCCTCGTCGATCTCGAGGATTTTGACGTTGATGGTCGTGCCCGGCTCGACCACCTCGCTGGGACTCTCGACGTGATGGTCGGCCAGCTCGGAGATGTGGACCAACCCCTCGACCCCGGGGAGGATCTCGACGAAGGCGCCGAAAGCGACGACCTTGGTCACCGTGCCCTCCAGCACGTCATCGGGGCGGTGGGTGCTGACGACGCGCTGCCACGGGTCCTCCTGCGTCTGCTTGAGGCCAAGCGAGATGCGCTGCCGGCCGCGGTCGATGTCGAGGACCTTGATCCGCACCGTGTCGCCGATCGCGACGACCTCGGAGGGATGGTTGACGTGACTCCAGGAAAGCTCGGAGATGTGGATCAGCCCGTCGATCCCGTCGAGGTCGACGAAGGCGCCGAAGTCGACGATGTTGGAGATCTTGCCCTCGACGACCTGGCCCGACTGGAGGCGATCGAGGATCTGCTCGCGCACCTCTTTGCGCTCCTCCTCCAGCACCGCGCGCCGCGACAGCACCACGTTGTTGCGGCTGCGGTTCAGCTCGATCACCCTGCACTCGAGCGTCTGGCCCGTGAACTCGTCGAGGTTGTGGACGCGGCGGATGTCGACCAGCGAGGCGGGCAGGAAGCCGCGCACGCCGAGGTCGAGGATGAGGCCGCCCTTGACGACCTCGATCACGCTGCCTTCGACCGGTTCGCCCGACTCGGCGGCGGCCTCGATTCGGCGCCACGCCTTCTCGAAGCGGGCCCGCTTCTTGGAGAGCACGAGCCGCCCCTCGGAGTCTTCCTTGGTGAGGACGAGGGCGTCGATCTCCTCGCCCAGCTCGACCTCCTCGGCCGGGTCGACCGACTTGCGGATCGAGAGCTCGGTGGAGGGGATGACGCCCTCCGACTTGTAGCCGATGTCGACCAGGACCTCGCTCTTGTCGATCCGCACCACCTTGCCGCTGACCACGTCGCCCTCGTCGAAGGAGACCATCGTCGCCGCGTAGTTGGGGACGATCTTGCCGTCGATCTGCAGCAGCAGGCCGTTCGAGCCCTCGACTGGCACGCCGGCAGACGCAGGGGCGGTCAATGTCTCGGTCGCGGACACGGCGGCGAATGATGGCAGAATCATGCGCGATGCCGGTGCGGGCGACAAAACGCGGCGACGAGCGCACTCCCCTGGACGGAAGGTACGACGTGCTGATCTGCGGGGCCAGCTTCGCGGGGCTGGCGGTGGCGCGCGAGCTGGCCGGCTCGGGGG
>VRUE01000016.1:28779-32805 GCA_019456285.1 Solirubrobacterales bacterium
CGGAAGGTACGACGTGCTGATCTGCGGGGCCAGCTTCGCGGGGCTGGCGGTGGCGCGCGAGCTGGCCGGCTCGGGGGCCGAGGTGATGGTCGTCGACCGCTACGCGATCGGCGAGCGGCAGACCTCCGCCTGCGGCATCCCGACCGAGTGGCTGCGCGCGACGGGCCTGATCGAGGCGGAGCGCCAGCGCTTCGACTCGCTGCTGATACACACCCCCCACGGCGACTCCCGCTTCCGCCTGCCCTGGGCCTTCTCGACCTTCGACTACCGCGAGCTCTGCGAGCTGCTGTGGCGCGACTGCGACGCGACCTTCGAGACCGCGAAGGTGCATGGACGGGCGGCGGCCAACGGCGGCGGCGCGATCGCGATCGAGACCGACCGCGGCGTCCTCTCGTCCCCGCTGGTCGTCGACGCGCTCGGCTGGCGCCGCATGCTGGCGAACAGCGACGGCTACCAGCCGCCGGACGTGCCGCTCTCGCGCGGGCTGGAGGTCCACCCCGACGGCGCCTCGGAGGACCTGGAGGTCTGGATCGACCGCCGCTACGTCCCGGCCGGGTACGGATGGTCGTTCCCGGCCGGGGACGAGCTGCGAATCGGGGTCGGCTCCTTCGACCCCCGCTTCCACGTCCGCGAGACGACCGAGCTGCTGGCCGAGGATCTGGGCCGGGAGCGGGTCCGCTACCAGGGCAACTGGATCCCCCACAAGCTGCGCCGCGCCACCGAGGGCGGCGTCTTCTTCGCCGGCGACTCGGCTGGGCACTGCCTGCCGCTCACCGCGGAGGGAATCAGGACGGCGCTCTACTTCGGGATCGCGCTGGGCCGCGAGCTGCGCGGCGTCGTCGAGGGACGGCAGGACCGCGAACGGGCCGCCGCCCGCTACGCCGAGTTCAACGACTCCCACGAGTGGAAGTTCCGCTGGATGCTGCGCATCCAGCGCCTCATCCCGAAGGTCCCGCCGCGGCTGCTGGGGCCGATGGTCCGCCTGCTCGGCGCCAAGCGCCTCGTCGACTGGTCCTTCGGCCACTACCTACGGATCGCGCCGCCGGAGTTCGCCGCGCCCTCAGCGGACGATCAAGAAGGTGCCGACCAGCAACAGCGCGACGCCGAGGACTCGGTCGGCGCTGAGCGCAACCTGGTCGAGACCGAATAGGCCGAAGCGGTCGATCACCACCGAGGCGGCGAGCTGGCCGGTGATCGTCGCCGCGGCGACGCCCCCCGCCCCGATCGTCGCGACCACGATCAGCGCGGTGGCGACGTAGACTGCCCCCAGCAGGCCGCCGAGCAAGTAGTACCAGCTGATCTCGAAGGTCGAGCCGAGCCCGCCCGCCTTGCCGCTGAGGACGACGATCGTCGCCAGGGCGATCGTCCCGACCGCGAACGAGACCAGCGCCGCAGGGAGGCTGCCGGTCACCCTCCCCAGCCCCGCGTTGAGCGGCGCCTGCAGGGCGATCAGCCCCCCGGCGACCGCGGTCAGCAGGACCGCCAGCCCCTTATCCATCGCGGGGTTCCCTGGGAGTGGTGATCTTCGACTGGCGCACGTGTTTCATCCACATCGGCCCGTGCCGGTGTACCGCCCTGCTGTCATATCAGTAACCGAGAAGGACGCCAAAACCAGTATGCCCCCGCCGGCAGAGGAGCTCGTGCTGACGAACGGGAAAGCCCTCTACAAGAAGGTGGCGGTCGTCGGCTGGAGTCACTTGGCGTCCAGCCAGTCCCTGCCGACGCCGACGTCGACCTCGAGCGGCGGGTCGAGCTGGTAGGCGGCGCGCATCTCGCGCCGCACCAGCTCGACCGCGTCGTCCATCTCCCCCGGCGGGCCCTCGAAGAGCAGCTCGTCGTGGATCTGAAGGACGAGGCGGGTCTTCGTCCCGGCCTCCCCCAGCGCCCGCCGGCAGCGGACCATCGCGACCTTGATGATGTCGGCGGCGGTGCCCTGGATCACCGTGTTGACGGCGAGCCGCTCGCCGAGGCGGCGGGTGTTGGCGTTGCCGCTGCGCAGCTCGGGAATGGCGCGGCGGCGGCCCATCAGGGTCTTCACGTAGCCGTCGGCCTGTGCCCGCTCGACGACCTCCTCGCGGAAGGTGCGCACCGCCGGAAAGCGCTCCAGGTAGCGGGCGACGAACTCCTCCCCCTCCTTGCGCGAGATGTTGAGCCGGTCGGCGAGGCCGAACCCGGTCAGCCCGTAGACGATCCCGAAGTTGACCATCTTCGCCCTCGAGCGCTGGCCGACGTCGACCTCGTCGCGGGAGATGTCGAAGACCTCGGCCGCGGTCGCGACGTGGACGTCGTCGCCGGCCCGGAAGATCTGTTTCAGCACCTCCTCCTCGGCGACGTGGGCGAGGACGCGCAGCTCGACCTGGCTGTAGTCGGCGGAGAGCAGCCGGGCGCCGCGCTCGGCGACGAAGCAGGCGCGGACCGGGCGGCCGATCGCGGTGCGGATCGGGATGTTCTGGAGGTTGGGGTTGGTGCTGGAGAGGCGGCCGGTGGTTGTGGCGGCCTGGTTGAAGGTGGTGTGGATGCGGCCGGTCTCGGGGTCGATCAGGTCGGGAAGGGAGTCGAGGTAGGTGTTCTTCAGCTTGGTCAGCTCGCGCCAGGACTCGATCTTCTCGACGATCGGGTGCTCGTCACGGATCTGGGCGAGGACGCGGGCGTCGGTCGAGAAGCCGGTCTTGCCGCGGCGCTTGCGGGTTAGGCCGAGCTTCTCGAAGAGGATGCGGCCGACCTGCTGCGGAGAGCCGACCGTGAACTCCTCCTCGGCCAGCTCGTAGATCTCCGCCTCCAGCTTGCCGATCCGCTCGCCGAAGCCGGCGCCAACCTCGGCGAGGCGCTCGGCGTCGAGCTTCAGGCCCTCGCGCTCCATCGCAGCGAGGACGTGGACCAGCGGCAGCTCCACGTCGCGCAGCAACGGCTCCAGCTCCAGCTCATCGAGGCGCGGCTGCTGCGCCTCGGCGAGGGCGGCGACCAGGCGCGCCTCCTCGGCCGGGTCGAGGCCCACCTCGCCCTCCTCGCCGAGCGAGAGCTGGCCGTCGTCGTCGGCCCCCGCCGGCGAGGCGGCCTCGGCGAGGCCGATCCCGGCGTCGGCGGCCAGCTCGGTCAGCTCGTAGGTGCGGCGCTGCGGCTCCAGCAGGTAGGCGGCGAGCATCGTGTCGTGGTCCAGCTCCAGCTCGACCCCCTCGCGGGCGGCGGCGGCGAGCAGCCCGTGGCGGCCGCCGCCGAGCGACTTGGTGTCGTGGGCGACCAGCGGGTGACCGGCGAGGGCGACAGCCAGCTCGTCCTGGGTCGAGGCGCCGGTGACGACGCAGTCCTCGCCGGCGGCCGCCCAGCGCTCGCCGACGATCGCCAGCACCGCCGGGCCCTCGCCGAGGTCGGCGGGGCTTCCCTCCACCGCCTCGACCTCCAGCTCGGTCTCGACCCTGCGGCCCGGCACCGCCTCGCCCTCCGGCAGCCCTTCCTCCAGCCGCTCCATGATCGCCCGCAGCTCGAACTCCCGCATGAACTCGCGCAGGGCGCCGCGGTCGAGCTCGGGGGCCATCGCCGCGGCCAGGTCGACGCCGGTCTCGATGTCGTACTGGAGCGTCGCCAGCTGCTTGGAGACACGGGCGTCGTCGGCGTGCTCGGTCAGGTTCTGCTTGCGCTTCGCGCCCGAGACCTTGTCGACGTTGGCCAGCACCCCCTCCAGCGAGCCGAACTCCTGCAGGAGCTGCGCCGCAGTCTTGTCGCCGATCCCGGGGACGCCGGGAATGTTGTCCGAGGTGTCGCCTTTCAGCCCGATCAGGTCGGCGACCAGCTCCGGCGGCACCCCGTAGCGCTCGATCACCTCCTCGCGGTCGTAGACCTTGGTCTCGGTGACGCCGCGTGAGGTGCTCATCACCCGCACCCCGTCGCCGACCAGTTGGTAGACGTCGCGGTCGCCGGAGACGACCATCAGGGGAATCCCCTGCTCCTGCGCCTGCCGCGCCAGCGAGGCGATCACGTCGTCGGCCTCGTAGCCCTCGACCTTGACGTTGGTGTAGCCGAAGGCCTCGA
>VRUE01000016.1:32905-35583 GCA_019456285.1 Solirubrobacterales bacterium
ATGGCATTGGTGGGCCGCCCATCGCTGGTCCCAATCGACTCCGGCAAGGCAAAGAACGCCCTATAGGCGAGCGAGTTCCCGTCGAGCAGGAAGAGTTCGGGGGCATCCGCAGCCATCGCGCTAACTCTAAGGCGCGGTGTGGCGCCTTTTTCGGGGGGGCCGAGTTCAGCTCTCGCAGGCGGAGCCATAACCGCGTTGTTCCTCCTCATGCTGGAAGTTTGCAAAGCAGAGCACAGGGGGTCGCGCGCGAGGCACGCGCAGGCTCGGGCGCGGAATCTGATTCGATAGCTGTCGATGGTCGTCAGCGCCCAGTACAGCGTCACGATCCGCGTCGAGTTGGATGCGCGGCGAGAGCCCCTGGGGAAGCTGACCGCTTCGATCGCCGAGGCCGGGGGACAACTTCAGGGGGTCGATCTGGTGCCCGGGGCCGGCGGCGAGGGGAAACGGGTGCGGGAGTTCACGATCGACGCCCAGGATCGCGAGCACTGGGAGCGGATCCTGCGGGCGATCGGCTCGACCCGCGGGGCGAAGGTCCTCGACTACGTCGACCGCACGATGCGGATGCACCGGGGCGGCAAGATCGAGCTGCACAACAAGTACCCGTTGAAGACGCGCGACGACCTCTCGATGGCCTACACGCCGGGCGTCGCCCGCGTCTGCGAGGACATCCACGCCGACCGGGCCAAGGCCTTCGAGTACACGATCAAGAAGAACACTGTCGCGGTGGTCTCCGACGGCAGCGCCGTGCTCGGGCTGGGGAACATCGGCCCGGAGGCGGCGATGCCGGTGATGGAGGGCAAGGCGATGCTGTTCAAGGAGTTCGCTGACGTCGACGCCTTCCCGATCTGCCTCGACACCCAGGACGCGGAGGAGATCGTCAAGGCGGTGGAGCTGATCGCGCCCACCTTCGGCGGCATCAACCTCGAGGACATCTCGGCGCCGCGCTGCTTCGAGATCGAGGATCGGCTGAAGGAGTCGATCGACATCCCGGTCTTCCACGACGACCAGCACGGCACCGCCGTGGTGACGCTGGCGGCGCTGCTCAACGCGCTGAAGATCGTCGGCAAGCCAATCGAGGAGCTGCGCATGCTGGTGGTTGGGCTCGGCGCCGCCGGGGTGGCGGTGACGAAGATGATGCTCGCCTCCGGGGTCACCCACGTGGTCGGCTGCGACCGGCGCGGCGCACTCTCGACCGAGCGCGAGGACTACCAGTCCGGCGAGATGAACGGGATCAAGCGCTGGTACGCCGAGAGCTCGAACCCCGGCAAGCTCAGCGGCCAGCCGGCCGACGTGATCGAGGGCATGGACCTCTTCATCGGCCTCTCCGGCCCCGGGATCATCCCCGCGGAGGCGCTGGGCAAGATGAACGACGACGCGATCGTCTTCGCGATGGCCAACCCCAACCCCGAGGTGATGCCCGAGGACGCCGCCCCCCATGTGCGGATCATGGCCACCGGCCGCTCCGACTACCCCAACCAGATCAACAACGTGCTCTGCTTCCCGGGGATCTTCCGCGGCGCCCTCGATGCCGGCGCCCCCCGGATCACCGAGGAGATGAAGCTCGCCGCCGCCAAGGGGATCGCCGAGGCGGTCACCGACGACGACCTCTCCGAGGACTACATCATCCCCAGCGTCTTCAACCGCGACGTGGCGCCCCGAGTCGCGCAGGCGGTCGTCGAGGAGGCGAAACGCGAGGGGATCGCCCGCTTCAACGAGAAGACCGGGACGTTCTCCACGGTGGACGTCAGGTGACCCGTGAAGGTCCTCGTCACCGGAGCCAGCGGTTTCATCGGGTCGGCGCTCTGCGACTCGCTGCTGGCCCGGGGCGACACGGTGGTGGGGCTGACGCGCGACCCGCAGCGGGCGCGCCGCACCAATCCCAGCGTCACCTGGCACGCCTGGCAGCCGACCCTGGAACGCCCCCCGGTCGAGGTCTTCGAGGGCGTCGACGGGGTGGTCAACCTGCTCGGCGAGAAGATCAACCAGCGCTGGACCGACGACGCCAAGCGCCGGATCATGGAGAGCCGCCGCACCGGCACCCGCAACCTGGCGCAGGTGATCGCCGGACTGGAGCGCAAGCCCTCCGTGCTGGTCAGCCAGTCGGCGATCGGCTACTACGGCGACCGCGGCGATGCGATCGTCGACGAGGCCGCCGAGCCCGGCCAGGGCTTCGACGCCGAGGTGGTGCGCGAGTGGGAGCAAGCGGCCCGTGAGGTGGAGAGCGCGGGCGTGCGCCTGGTCATCGTCCGCACCGGCCACGTGCTCGACCCCAGCGACGGGCTGCTGGCCCAGCTGCTGACGCCCTTCAAGCTCGGGGTCGGCGGCCCGATCGCCGGCGGCGGCCAGTACATGTCCTGGATCCACATCGACGACGAGATCGGGATCCTGCTCTGGGCGCTCGACGACGAGAAGGTGAGCGGCGTCGTCAACTCGACCGCGCCCAACCCGGTCACCAACCGCGAGCTGTCGAAGGCGCTCGGCCGCGCCCTGGGCCGCCCTGCGGTGCTCCCCGTCCCCGGCTTCGCCCTCGACCTGATGTTCGGCGGCGAGTTCGGCGCGGTGCTGAGGGGCGGCCAGCGGGTGGCGCCGCGGCGGGCGCTCGACCTCGGCTTCGAGTTTCGGCATACCGAGATCGACGAGGCGTTCGCGGACCTGCTCTGACCGGCGGGGGAAGGGCG
>VRUE01000104.1 GCA_019456285.1 Solirubrobacterales bacterium
GGAAGCCGAACCCGCAGCTTGCGGGGACCTACATGTTTCGGTGATCACGAGGCGGCAGTTTTACGTGATCAGGGACAAGCTGTCCAGGCTCCAAGCCCTCGCCGGCCATCCAGCGGCCCAGCTGTCCCAGCACCTTCAGCATCCCGCGCACGGTGCCCGGCGTATAGCCGAGCTCCAGCAGCCGCTCGCGATAGCCCTCCACGAACGGACCGAGTCGCCCCGGCCTTCTTCTCGTTCCCGACATCGTCATTACCTCCTCGCCAGAGCACATGGCTCCAGCGGTTGGAATCTCTAGTCGGGGCGTGAAACTATGCCGACAATCCAGTGGGTGACACCAGCACGAAGCCCGCCGAGAGCAGGCCCTTCACGGCTGCGGCGCACGGCGTGTCGGCATAGTTGCGGTGTCGGCGTAGATCCAACTATGCCGATATCGGCATAGTTGGATGAGCTTGGCTACCTCGCGTTGCCCGACGGCGCCGCCGAGCTGATCTTCCAGGTGATCTCCGAACGCAACGAGCGTGGATCCCTGATGGTGACCACCAATTTGCCCTTCGGCGAGTGGACCAAGGTGTTCGCCGACGCCCGCCTCGCCAAGGCGGTAGTCGACCGCCTCACCCACAAGGCCCACATCATCGAGACCGGCACCGAGTCCTGGCGCTTTCGCCATGGCCTTGAGAAGCGCGGCGCGAAGAAGAAGGGAGGCTGAGGACGGCAAGAGCCGCGCCCGCCACCGCTACGCCTCGCCCTTCGGGCTCGGCTCCACGGTGGCGGTCCGACGGCACATCGGTAACAATCAGACCAACCGAACAACTGGCATGAGGTGGGGCCAGTTCAGGTGTCTACGCCGGGGCCACTGCAAGTGGCGACACTCAGGAAGTCGCTGCGATCCGGGCGGGCCTGCACCGCACCGAGATCGGGCTGTTGGAGCGGGGGGAACGCGTCCCCAGGATCGACACGCTCATAAAGCTCGCAGCGGCTGTCTCGGTTCCTCCCAGCCAACTGTTGGAGGGAATCCATTGGCAGCCAGCCACCACGAGCAAAGGCAAGTTCACGGTCTCGGCTCCCAGCCAGCCCGGAACCGCCAACCGCAGAACCCCTCACACCTCATCACTCCGCCCTGCGGAGGTCCAACCCCGGACCCCCGACACACTATGAACTGCGTGGGAGAGTCCCCGCCCGGGGTCCGATTCTGGACGAATGTTGGTGGGGCAGTCGGGGCCTTTGCCGGACACCCAATGCGATGGCATCGCCACGGATCAAGCTCAACCGTGAAACCGTCGAGGCGATTGCGCGCCGCGCGGTCGAGTTGCTCGAACAGCGCGGCTTGCAGCAGCGCGAGCTGGTCGACGCTGCCGAGCTTGCGCGGCGCTTCGGGATCGAGCGCTCCTGGGTCTACACCCACGCGATCGAGCTTGGGGCGGTCAAGCTCGGCAGCGGGCCGAAGCCTCGGCTTCGGTTCGATCCGCAGATCGCGGCGCGGGTACTGCGGAGGGTTGGCGAGGAACCGGCGGCTGACCCGCCCGCCCGCTCAGGTAAGCGGGCGGGCCAGCCTTCGGGTAGCGAAGGGAGCGACGTGCGGTTGCTCCCGATCCGTAGTCCGGGGGAGAACGGGCCGCCGTCCGCGGCTTAGGTAGGTATGGCTCGCAAGGCGACGGGACAGGTGATCGCGCCGACCGACGGTCGCAGCTGGGCGAGATCCGGTTCCGGGCCTACGGCAAACGCCGCTACCTGGCGCTCGGCACCGCCGAGGAGGGCTGGAATCGCAAGCGCGCGGAAGCGGAGTTGCGGCATGTCCTCGCGGACGTAGAGCGCGGCCTGTGGCGGCCGTATGAGCCAGCCAAGGCTCCGCTGGTCGCCGAGGCTCCGACCTTTCACGAGTTCGCCTCCGAGTGGCTGGAGGGCCGGGAGCCGGAGCTTCGGCCAAAGACCGTCAAGAGCTACCGCTGGCTGCTGAGCGGCCACCTGCTGCCCCACTTGGCGCAGCTGCACCTGGACGAGATCGCCCCGGAGGACGTCGACCGCTACAAAGCGGCGAAGCTGCGCGAGGGCGCGCTCGGGCCGAACCAGATCAACAAGTCGCTCGGGTTGCTGGCGATGATCCTCGACGCCGCCGGCGACTACGGCCACGTCGACCCGGCACGCAACCCCGCCCGCGGCCGGCGGCGACGCGTCAAGCGCACCACCCCCAACCGCCCCACGGTGGAGCCGGAGCAGCTGCCGTCGCTACTCGAAGCCTCAGGACGGCTGCGGCCGATGCTGGCGACGATGGCCGGAGCGGGCCTGCGCAACGGCGAGGTGTGCGCCCTCGACCTGGCCGACTTCGATCCGGCCAGCGGCACGCTGACGGTCGTGGAGGCGAAGACCGACGCCGGGATGCGCCAGGTCGATGCGGCGCTCGCCCTGCGAGGCGAACTGACCGCCCACAAGGACCGCATACGGCGCAGCGAGGGACCGCTGTTCCTCAACCGCAACGGGCAGCGGCAGAGCGTCAGCAACGTCGAGCGACGGATGAAGACCGCGATCCGCCGAGCCAACGTGCGGCTCGACAAACTTGGCCTCCGGCCGATGGACGAAGCGGTCAGCCCGCACTCGCTGCGCCGCCTCTACGCCAGCCTGCGATTCGCCCTGGGCGACGATCCCGTGTACGTGGCGGCCCAGTTGGGCCACACCGAGCCGGGCTTCTCGATGAAGGTCTACGCTAGTGCTGTGCGTCGCCGCGAGCGGCTTATCGGCACGGCGCTTCGTGAGTTCGATGCAGCCCTCGATTGGGCAGCAATGGGCAGCGGAGAGCCGATTTCTGTCGATTCTGAGCCGACCGCGAGCGACGGACAATCGCCGGAAACGGCTCAGCGGAGCCTTTTCTCGGCATAGGCCCCGATAGCTCAGCTGGATAGAGCGACTCCCTCCTAAGGAGTAGGCCGCAGGTTCGAATCCTGCTCGGGGCATA
>VRUE01000105.1 GCA_019456285.1 Solirubrobacterales bacterium
GGATGGTCCGGTCGGCCGTGATCAGCGGGGCGTCGGCGACGATCGCGTGTGCGGCGATCAGGCGGTCGAAGGGGTCGCGCGTCCAGGAGAGACCCGCAGCGGCTTGTGCCAGCTCGGCGGTTGACGCGTCGGCGACCTCCAGTCCAATATCCCGGCGCAGCGCCGCCAGCATAGTCGCCAGCGGGTCCCTCGCCTTCCCAACCTCGTGCAGAAACGCCAGCTCGAGGGTGACGAGCGGTGACACGCGAGGATCATGCTCGTCGATCAGCGCTCGCGCAGGTTTCGACAGCCGCTTGGACATGCCCGCGTACAGCCACAGCGCTATGTGGGTGTCAATTAGGATCAGGGTTCCACTCCGATGACCAGTCGATGTGGATCAGCTCGTCCGGATCGCCCACGATCGCGCCCTCGCGCTGTGGCAGGCGGTCCCAGATCGACTGCTCCTCCTTCGGCGCGACGACAAGGGTCTTGCCGTTGCGCTCGATCTCCAGCGGCTGTCCGGTCTCCAGAACCTCGTCCAGCAGCCGGTAGATGTTGGCGCGCAGTTTCGAAGCGCTAAGTGCCACCACGACCTCCTCACCTGGTGTACGTACGCTAAGTTGATTAGCCGTACGTACGATAGCATCACGACGGGATCGCCTCGGTTGCTGCCGGCTGCGCTCTCGGGTTGCCATGGAAGTCACGCTACCGGCCCGCGCTTGACCGGATGCGCGCACAGGCAAACAATTCTGAAACGCGCGATGCGCGGATATCCGGCAGTCTCCCCTCCCAGATGAGCCGCCGGGACCGGATCAAGCTGAGCGAGGGGGAGCTGCTGGAGCTGCTCGAGGGCGAGCGGATCGCCGTCGTCTCCAGCATCGGGCCGCGGGGCTGGCCGCACTCGATGCCGCTCTGGTTCGTGCCGCGCGACGGCGAGGTCTGGATCTGGACGTATGCGAAGTCGCAGAAGGTGCGCAACCTGGAGCGCGACCCGCGGGCCACGGTGCTGGTCGAGACCGGGTACGAGTACGGCGAGCTGCGCGGGGCGACGATCGAGGCCGAGGCCGAGATCCACCGCGACTTCGAGACCGTGATCGGGTTCGCGGAGGAGCTGACGCTGCGCTACGCGGAGGGGATCTCCTCGGTGCAGGGCGACGCCAAGGCGGCGCTCGAAGCCCAGGCCCCGAAACGGGTGGCGATCCACTTCAAGCCGCTGCGCACCGCCACCTGGGACCACCGCAAGCTGGGCGGGACCTACTGAGAAAACCGGGTCACAGGTTCGCTACCCGCGCCCGGCCGCCGTGTTGGAGATTGACCCGCCCGTGATGAAGCGCCGACTCACAGCCACCCTCCTGCTCGTCCTCGCGGCCGCGCTGCTGGCGCCGGTCGCCGCCCAGGCCGTGCCCCGCGCATTCTTCGGGATCGCGCCGCAGACGGCGCTCACCGACACCGACGTCCAGTACATGCGCGCCGGGCGGATCGGCAGCGTCCGCTGGCCGGTCTCGTGGAGCGCGGTGCAGCCGACTCCCGACGGCGGCTATGACTGGTCCGGTTTCGATGCGGTGGTGAAGACGGCGGCGCGGCGCCGCCTCCGGGTGCTCCCCTTCCTCTACGCGACGCCGGGCTGGCTGGCGCGCAAGCCGACCACCCTGCCGGTCGGCAGCGCCCGCCAGCGCCGCGCCTGGGCGGCCTTCCTGCGGGCGGCGGTGCAGCGCTACGGCCCGCACGGCGAGTTCTGGCGCGAGCACTGGGCGGGCTCGGGCGACTTCGTCCCCAGGGTCCCGCTGCGCGAGTGGCAGGTCTGGAACGAGGCCAACTTCTTCTACTTCGCGAAGCCCGCCTCGCCGACCCGCTACGCGCGGCTGCTGAAGATCTCCCACCGGGCGATCAAGCGCGCCGAGCCGGGCGCCAAGGTGATCCTCTCGGGCCTCTTCGGCGATCCGACCGCGAAACCCCCGAACGCGATGTCCGCCGCCGACTTCCTGGCGCGGCTCTACAAGGTCCGCGGGATCAAGGCCGCCTTCGACGGCGTCGCTCTGCACCCCTACGCGGAAGACGCGAAGGCGCTGAAGCAGCTGACCGAGGGGCTGCGCCGGGTGATCCTCGCCAACCGCGACGCCGGCGTTCGCCTCTACGTCACCGAGATGGGCTGGGGCTCGCAGAACGACCCCAAGGTGGTCAGCTTCGAGCGGGGGATTCGCGGCCAGGTGCGTGAGCTGCGCCGCGCCTACCGCTACCTGATCGCCAACCGCGGCCGCCTCAACCTGAAGGGCGTCTACTGGTTCACCTGGAAGGACATCCTCGGCGCCTGCAACTTCTGCGACTCGACCGGCCTCTTCCGCCGCGGCGACCGTTTCAAGCCGAAGCCCGCCTGGCACGCCTTCGTCCGCATCAGCGGCGGCCGCCCCCGCCCGTAGCGGGCCGGGCGCCCACCCGCGGCTCAAGTTCCCGCCCGGGCGCGCCGATGCACCCCGGAGCATGAGGAAGCATCGCTGGGCAATCTCCGTGCTCGCGCCGGGGGTGCCGATCCCCGCCTTCTACACCGGCGACCAGTCGCTCAGCGCCCCGGTCGGCGGCGGCTTCTACCCGGCATACGTGCCCGGCACCGAGCGCACGACCGGGATGTTCGGCGTGGTCGGCTTCCAGACCCTGATCAACGCCGACCTCGACCCGACCCGGCCCGGGACGGGAACGCCAACCGGCCCGACCGACCTGGTCGGCCTCGGCAGGTGGGCCCGGGTGCGCAACGGCCGTGCTTTCGTCCCTCTGACCTGCAACTCACCCCAGTCCTGCGCCGGCCAGCTGCTCCTGCGGCGCCTGGCGGGCCGCCAGGCGCGGGCGAGCGCGGCGCGGGGCGAGCGCCGGCGCACCGTCACCTACGGAAGGGCCCGCTTCAAGGTCGCCCCGGCCAAGACCAAGCGCGTCAGGGTGCGCCTCACCAGGGCCGGCAAGCG
>VRUE01000106.1 GCA_019456285.1 Solirubrobacterales bacterium
ATTACTGTATATACAGTATCAGTAGGAGGAAAAGCTAATACTGTATCACCTGTTGTTGTATTTAAACCCACTGCGGGTGACCATAAATAGCTATCCGCTCCGCTTGCAGCTAACATAACTGTATCTCCAAAATTGCATACGACACCAGGAGAAGGTGATACGGTAATAGCAGGGAGTGGATTGACTATTAAAGTAGTTGAAATTATGCTATCACAACTGTTTAAAGTCGCTAAAGTATCATAATAGGTTCCACCAATTTTGCGATAAAAACCACCTATCAAAACACTGTCGCCATTACAAATAGTATCATCGGGTGTATTGATTAAATAAGTTGGATTTACGATCAAGGTTGTAACAATTACGCTGTCGCAGCTATTTATAGCTGGTAAAGTATCATAATAGGTTCCGGCAGTTTTGCGAACAGTACTAAATATGATTACGCTATCCCCGTCACAGATGGTGTCGTTAGGCGTGTTGAAAGAATAAGTTGGATTTACGATTAAGGTTGTAGCAATTACACTGTCGCAACTGTTGACAGTGGCTAAGCTGTCATAATATGTTCCTGCTGTTGTACGGAAAATGCTGAATATCATTATACTGTCGCCATTGCAGATGGTGTCGTTAGGTGTATTAATGGAATAAGTCGGGCTGACAATTAAAGTAGTTGCAATTACGCTATCGCAACCGTTTACAGATGTTAAAGTATCATAATATATTCCCGAAGTATCTGCATAAGCTCCACCAGGCAATTGTATGCTATCACCTTGACAAATTGCTGCTGATACTGTTGTATCATAAGTTGAATTTACTGTAATTATCGTACTGGATGAATCACTACAACTGCCGCTATCTGCAATAAGACTTATAGTATAAGTACCTGCCGTACCAAAAGTTCTTGAAGTATCGGTAGCTGTGCTAAAAGGGGTACCGTTTTCCTGCCATTCGTAAGTAATAGCTCCGGTGCTTGTATTGGTGAAATCAATGGTTACTCCTTCACAAATGGCTGTTGCGCTGGAAGTAAAAGAGGAGGTACAGAGAGGTGGCGTACCTGCATTCCATCTGGCAATATGATTTGCGCTTATACCTCCTGCGATTGTGAAACTACCTAATGCATAGAGTTCACCGTTATACACAGCTAAGGCTTCAACATTACCATTCATCCCTGCTCCTACCGAATCTAAAATTGCCCCATCCCATCTTGCAATACCATTGACAGTTAGTAGTCCATCACCGGTAGTTACAAAATTTCCACCGAGATAGAGTTCATTGTTATATACGGCTAAAGCATCTGTAACATCTAAGAATGCAGGTCCAACTCCTACTCCTACTGAATCCCAACTTACACCATTCCAGCGGGCGATATTCGGACTAATAGGAGCCCCATCTGCCTCAGTGATAATTCCTCCTGCATAGAGTTCACCGTTATATACTGATAATGCTTCAACGGAATTACCAAAGAAAGGCTCTCCAAGTCCGCTTGCTGCATAATTCCAGGTGGCACCATTCCAACTTGCAATTGCTCTAATATCATGAAACCCTCCTACATAGAGTTCACCGTTATACACAGCTAAAGAATAAACCCAGTTATTCATCCCTGCTCCCACTGAATCCCAGCTTGTTCCATCCCATTTAGCAACATAATTAACGTTCACTCCACCTGCGGTAGTGAATTTTCCTCCAGCATAGAGCGTATCATTGTAAACTGCTAAGGCATAAACAAAATCATTCATCCCTGCTCCCACTGAACTCCAGATTGTACCATCCCATTTAGCAATATTATTCGCGCTTACTCCACCTACGGCAGTGAAAAATCCTGCTGCATAGAGTGTATCTCTAAAAATGGTAAATGCAAAGACACCATCCGTAGCAGGATTCATCCCTGATCCTAAAGAATCCCAGCTTGTCCCATCCCATTGCGCAATACAATTTGCGCTTACTCCACCAGCAGTAGTAAAATTTCCACCCGCATAAAGTATATTTTTAACAGTATCTACGGCTAATGCTTCATATATATCAAATCCCCCGCTTAAACCTGTCCCGACAGAATCCCAAGATTGGGCTTTTGCTTTAAAGGATAAAGTGATTAAACTTAAAAGCAAAATTACGAGTATTGATCTTAATTTGTTCATGTCTATTGATTTTTATACGTTCTAATCCTAAAAAAACAAAACCAAAAACTTACCAGGTATATTCCAAATTTATAATGGGATTTCAGGGTTTACAAGGTTAATAAATTAAAAGTAAAAATCAATGTTACGACAAAGTAATATTACAAGTCAAGTATTTTTTTTGGCAATGTTGACAGTTTTACAAAGGGAAAATTTGACATATCATATTGATTATCAAGATAATATAAACAAAAATGTTGACAGATTTACAGGTTTTTTTTTCTGAAAAAAAAATCAAGGTGAGCACAATAATTTTTACAACTTCGTGAAAAAAAACAGGATTTTAGGCTAATAAAGCTCTATCAGGCCTGTCCCTAAGGGCTTGGCTTTTTGAGTAAACCATTTTTCAAACTGCATTATTTCCGGCCCAAAAGGATCCCACTTATGATCTTTGTGTTTATTTAACAATTTGAATTCTTTAGAATGAACTTGTTGAACCTTATCATAATTATAATTATCGTTACAGAATGCACTCAATATTTTGCATATACATTTGTACCTAAGTATGCTCTTACCATCCCTGCGTCTTAAATATTGCACAAATGCGTTTAATTTATCTTCAAACCAAATATCCTCTTTTTCCTCATAATTCTCCCTTTCCTCATATATATTTAATAATTTAAGTAATTTAATACCGGGCGCCCAGCCTGACTTATCATCTAATAATAAATTCAATTCAGATAATTTCGTAAATGATTCCGTATAATTACCTTTAATAAATTGAAGATTTGCATTAAAATATT
>VRUE01000107.1 GCA_019456285.1 Solirubrobacterales bacterium
AATTTCCTGTATTACAGGTGGAACACCGCCTTACACTTATAGCTGGACAACAGGTTCAACAACTTTTTAGGAGGATAGCTTATGTGAAGGGACTTATGGTTTAACCGTAACTGACACCAATAATTGTATTGCGTTTGAAAGTGTAACAACGCTACAAATAAGCGTCTCAATATCAGATACTATTTGTGATAATGATAGTATATTATTAGGTGGGGCATATCAGAATACACCGGGAATCTATTATGATACCCTTACAGCAATGAATGGTTGCGACAGTGTAGTTGCTACTACTTTAACGGTATATCCAACTTATGATACAACAGTTTCAGCAGTGATTTGTGAAGGTGATAGCGTACTGTTGCCAGGTGGAGCTTTTGCAGATACTCAGGGAACATATTATGATACTTTATCTACTTCAGATGGTTGCGACAGTGTAATTGCAACTTCCTTAACAGTTAATCTTAATCCAACAGTTGTTATTATTGGAGATACTATTGCTTGCGATAACACCTTATTGGATGAAGGAGTGGGAATACCCGGAGATACTTATTTATGGTCAACCAATGACACGACACAAACCATTGTTGTTAATACAACCGGAATGTATTGGTTAATAGTAACCGATTTAAATGGCTGTCAAGGCTCGGATTCAATTAATGTAATAGTAAATCCAACGTATTTTACTCCTTTGTCAGATACAATATGTGATGGTGATAGCTTGTTGTTAGGCGGAACATATCAAACAACTCCGGGAACGTATTATGATACTTTACCTACTGTAAATAGCTGCGATAGCGTAATTGCAACTACCTTAACAGTTAATCCGCTCCCTGTTATTACCGTAGCACCATCACTGGCTTTTGTTTGTAATTTTGGAGATACCGTAATGTTGGTTTCAAGCGGTGCAGATAGTTATACATGGTCGCCTGCAACAGACTTAAATACTACAACAGGAGATACAGTTTTGGCTTTTCCTTCAACAGATACTACTTATACCGTAACAGGAACAAGTGCATCAGGATGCGTAGATTCAACAACCGTTTCGGTTCAATTAAGCAGTGCTATTCCTGTTGCAATTTTTACTGCAAACACTACAAATTTTTGTGAAGGAAATACTATCACATTTAACAACACATCTACTGATGCAACCGGGTTTAGCTGGTCGTTTCCCAGTGGAACTACAGCGGATACTACGGTGCAAAACCCAATTGTTACTTACAATTCGGCTGGTGTTTTTGATGTTACACTAACAGCGATAGGTTGTTCAACAGATAGTACAATAACTATGGCGGGGTATATTACCGTTAATCAAATTTATACTACTTCTTTATCTGATACAATATGTGATGGTGATAGCTTGTTGTTAGGCGGAGCATATCAAACAACTCCGGGAACGTATTATGATACTTTATCCACTGTAAATGGTTGTGATAGTGTACTTGCAACTACATTAACAGTTAATCCAACGTATAATGTTTCTTCATCAGATACTATATGTGATGGTGATAGCTTATTTATTGGCGGTGCATGGCAAACAACCCCGGGAATTTATTATGATACCAGTACAGTGAATGGTTGTGATAGCATACTTGCAACTACTTTAACAGTTAATCTTACATATTTTACTCCATTGTCAGATACTATATGTAATGGTGATAGCTCATTGATTGGCGGTGCATGGCAAACAGCGCAGGGAACGTATTATGATACTTTACCTACTGTTAATGGTTGTGATAGCGTACTTGCAACTACATTAACAGTTAATCTAACTTATAATGTTTCTTCATCAGATACTATATGCGATGGTGATAGCTTATATATTGGCGGTGCATGGCAAACAGCGCAGGGAACCTATTATGATACTTCAGCTACTGTAAATGGTTGTGATAGCGTAATTGCAACTACATTAACAGTTAATCCAACGTATAATGTTTCTTCATCGGATACTATATGTGCTGGTGATAGTGTATTTATTGGCGGTGCATGGCAAACAACCCCGGGAATTTATTACGATACCAGTACGGTGAATGGCTGTGATAGTATTATTATAACTACCTTAACGGTAAACCAAAATGATACTATTACAGCAGCAAAGAGTATATGCTTTGGTGATAGCATATTTTTAGGGGGCGCTTATCAGACAAATGCAGGTATTTATTACGATACCTATCCGTCAGGTCAAGGTTGCGATAGTGTAGTTATTACAACCTTATCAGTAAACCCATTGCCTCCACCGCCTACAGTAACTATAAATGGCAATCAGTTGGCATCAAGCCCCGCCAACGCTTATCAATGGTATTATTATGATACCCTAATTGTAGGTGCAATATCACAGTTCTATACTGCCACACAAACAGGTTTTTATTCTGTGATGATTGCAGATATTAATGGCTGCTGGTCTGTATCTAACCCGTATTTTGTAACAGTTACATCAATCAATGAGATTGAATTTTTAAATAATTTGAACATATATCCTAACCCAAATACAGGCGAATTAATGATAGAAATGCTTGTCCTGAACGAAGTGAAGGAACTCCAAATTAAATTATTGAATTTAAAGGGTCAAGAGATATACAAAGAAAAACTATATCAGTATTCAGGTTTTTTACAAAAGAAGATTGATTTAATCCTATATCCAAAAGGGGTTTATATCCTGCAAGTGATTACAAATAATGTCGTTGTAAATAAAAAAGTAGTTTTTGAATAGCAACTTTTTCTTTCTCTGTTATTTTCATTGTAAATTCTACGATAGTTTCTATATAAGGAAAAAAACAATGTGCTACAAGGGTAGGCGTGGGGATGGGAAAACAAAAATTTAATTGCAACTAACATATCAATAAATTTATGTGCGGGGTAACCATAAACTATCAAACCATAACCAAAAACT
>VRUE01000017.1 GCA_019456285.1 Solirubrobacterales bacterium
AGATCCGCGGTAGACAGGGCATTCCTGCCCACCAAGTCGCTGTTCGAGCAGGCGGGGGACATGATGATCCTCACCGCCCGGACGCTCGTCTCCGCGGTCAAGCCTCCCTATCCGTACGGCGAGGAGTTCATCGGCCAGTTCCTCTTCGCCCTGCGGCTCTCCTGGTTCCCGCTGCTGGTCTCCACGGTCGCCTTCGGCTTCGGCGCTCCCGGCCTGCAGGCCGCCAACTTCCTCTCCCTGTTCGGGGCGCTGGACCGGCTCGGCGGCTTCTTCGTGCTGGCCTCGATCCGCGAGTTCGCCCCCTTCGTCACCGCGGTAGTGGTCGCCGGCGTCGCCGGCACCGCGATCACCGCCGACCTCGGCGCCCGCAAGATCCGCGAGGAGCTCGACGCTTTGCAGGTGCTCGGCGTCGACCCGATCAAGAACCTGGTCGTGCCGCGCTTCCTGGCCCTGATGCTGATCACCGGCCTGCTCGACGTCTACGCGCTGATCTTCGGGATCAGCGGCGGCGTCTTCGCCGAGCTGCTCTACAGCCAGCCGCTGGGCGGCTTCTTCGCGACGCTCTTCTCCAACGCCTCGGTGACCGATCTCTGGGGCTCGGTGATCAAGTGCATCCTGTTCGGGGCGATCATCGCCGTCGTCTGCTGCTACAAGGGGATGACCGCGTCCGGGGGCGCGGCGGGGGTCGGCCGCGCCGTCAACCAGGCGGTGGTGATCTCCTTCATGGGGATCTTCTCCTTCAACTACGTCTTCACCCAGACCCTGCTGGCCACCAACCCCGAGCTGCAGACGATCCGATGAACGCCTGGCTGGAGGTCCCGCGCGGCTGGCTCGACTCCTTCGGGGAGATCGCCCGCTTCGGCTCCCGCGTCGCCGGCCTCGTCTACTCGGGCCGCGTCCTGCGCTTCTTCGGCGAGAGCCTGCGCCAGGCCGGGATCCTGATCCTCGGCTCGGCGATAATCATCTGGGGCTTCGTCTTCATCCTCGGCCTGCAGTGCGGGATCGAGGGCGCCTACCTGCTGCGCGCCCAGGGCGCCCCGGCCTACGCCGGCCTCTTCTCGGCCTGGTGCGACCTGCGCGAGCTCATGCCCTACGCCTTCGGCTACATGCTGGCGGCCAAGGTGGGGACCGGGATCGTCGCCGAGCTGGGGGCGATGCGGATCTCCGACGAGATCGACGCCCTCGAAGTGATGGGAGTGCCGCCGGTCACCTTCCTCTGCGCGACCCGCCTGCTCGCCGCCTGGATCGCCTTCCCGTTCATGTACCTGGTCGGGATCGGGATCATGTACCTGGCCAGCTACATCGCCGTCGTCGAACAGATCGGCGACGTCTCCTCGGGCGGCTACCTGCTGATCTTCTGGCTGTTCCAGAACCCCCCAGACCTGATCTTCAGCTTGATCAAGGGGATGTTCATGGCCACCGCGATAGTCCTGGTCGGCTGCTACTACGGCTACACCGCCTCGGGCGGGCCGGTCGGGGTCGGCACCGCGACCGCCAAATCGATGGTGCTTAACATCGTCTTAGTCCACATCATCGGGATGCTTGGCACCCTGATCTTCTGGGGGGCCAACCCGAGAGCGCCGATAGGAGGCTGACTTTGTCGATCGACAACCCGAACGAGATAGGCGGGGCCGAGCCGGGGGAGGGGGCTCTCGCGCCCACCGCCGCCGGCGACGGCGGGCCCTACGTGGGCAGGGACGGGGCCGTGATGGGCCGCGACTTCGTGATCCCCGGCGTCGACCCGGCCGAGTCCGACCCCTACCGCTTCCACACCGGCCGCAAGCGCGACCACGGCGGCGAGGAGGCGATCGAGATCATCGACCTGGTCAAGCAGTTCGGCCGGGCGCGCATCCTCAACGGGCTCAACCTCGGCCTCCCCGAAGACCAGGTCTCGATGGTGCTGGGCCCGTCGGGCACCGGCAAGAGCGTTCTGGTCAAGCACATCGTCGGGCTGCTCTACCCGGACTCCGGCGACGTGCTGGTGCACGGCGAGTCGATCCCCAGCATGACCGACGACGAACTGTTCGAGGTGCGCAAAAAGTTTGGCCTGCTGTTCCAGGACGGGGCGCTGTTCGGCTCGATGGACATCTACGACAACACCGCCTTCCCGCTGCGCCAGCACACCGACAAGAGCGAGGAGGAGATCGGCGAGATCGTCAACCGCCGCCTCAAGGAGGTGGGGCTGAGCGAGGCGATCTACAAGATGCCGAACGAGCTCTCGGGCGGGATGCGCAAGCGGGCCGGGTTCGCGCGGGCGCTGGTGATGGACCCGGCGATCGTCATGTTCGACGAGCCGGACTCGGGGCTCGATCCGGTGCGCACGGCGCTGCTCTGCGAGCTGATCCGCGAGGTGCACGCAGAGAATGGCGGCTGCTACCTGGTGATCAGCCACGACCTCAACACGGCGCGTCGGATCGCCGACTTCCTGGCCGTGCTGTGGAACGGCAGGATCGTCGAATCGGGGCCGAAAGAGGAATTGTTCGACTCGGAAAACGAGTTCGTCTCCCAGTTCCTCAAGGCGGACGTCACGGGCCCTCTTTCCATGGACTGAGCGGAGAGGCGATCGGGTACCCGATCGCCCTTCTCCGATCGTGGGTAGGGCACCATGAGCGCAGGGAAGCGGTTCGGTCGTGTGGCGGCATGGGCCGTCCGCCATGCACTGCCGATCCTGGCGGTTGCGGTTCTCCTCGCTGCTGGAGCTGGGGCTGCCGCGACGCGGCTGCCGACCGATGCCGGGACCGACACGCTGGTCGACACCGACACCGCCGGCTACCGGGCGACGCAGCAGGTGCGACAGGTGTTCGGCGACGACCCGGTCGTGGTGCTGGCCGAGGGGGACCTCCAGCGGCTGGTGCTGACCGCGAACCTGGGGCGGCTGCTGCGGCTGGAGGGATGCCTGTCGGGCAGGGTTCCGGAGGGGGCGAAGCCGATCCCGGGCCCCTGCGCCGAGCTGGCCCGGACGAGGCCGGTCAAATTCGTCCTCGGCCCGGCCACCTTCCTCAACGAGGCGGTGATCCAGATCGACCGCCAGCTGCGCCGGCTGGCGACCCGGGTGCCGCCCGACCGGTTCCGCGAGCTCCTGCTGGAGATCGCGGCGCGGTACGGGATCACCAGCTTCCCCAGCCTCGGCAACCCGGACTTTCTGGCGGCGGTGGTCTTCGACCTGCGCCGCTCGCGGGGCACGCCGAAGGCGCGGCTCTCCTACCTCTTCCCGAACAGCCGCTCGGCCCAGATCGTCGTGCGGCTCCGTCCCGACCTGAGCGAGGTGGAGCGCCACCGCGCTCTGGGCCTGATCCGCGCCGCGGTCTACGATCCGACGCCGCGCCAGGCCTGCAAGTTCAGAGGCAAGCCGGAGCCCTGTTTCGCGCTGCGCGGCGGCCGCTACGTGGTCTCCGGCGTGCCGGTCGTCGTCGACGGCCTGACGGGGGCGCTGAAGGATGCGCTGCTGGTCCTCTTCGCGGTCGCCGTCGCGGTGATGGCGCTGACCCTGGTCGCGGTCTTCCGCTCCCGCCTCCGGCTGCTGCCGCTCGGCATCGCCCTCGTCGCGGCTGCGCTGACCTTCGGCCTGCTGGGGCTGGCGGGAGGCTCGCTGACGATGGCCTCGATCGCCGTGATGCCGATCCTGATCGGCCTCGCCGTCGACTACGCGATCCAGCTCCAGGCCCGCTACGACGAGGCGGTCGCGATCGGGGCGAGCCCCGGCATCGAGGCCGCCCGCCTCGCCGCGACCGGCGGCGGCCCGGCGATCGCCACTGCCTGCTTAGCGACCGTAGCCGGCTTCCTGGCGCTGCAGCTCTCGCCGACCCCGATGGTCCGCGACTTCGGCCTCCTGCTGGTCGTGGGAATAGCCATTGCCTTCGTCCTCGCCTTCGTCGCGGGCTTCGCCGCTCTCAGCCTGCGGATGGAGGCGGGATCGCCGGGTGCCCCTCCGCGCGCTGGGTTTTTCGCCTTGAAGCTCGCGTCTCTCGCCAAGCGGGAGGTGCGAAAAACAGGACGCCGCGCGCATCCGGGGCACCCGGCACTCCCGCCCCTGCCGCAGCGGGTGCTTGCCGTGGCGCAAACGCACCCGCGGCGAGTCCTGGGAGTCGGGCTGGCCCTGGCCGTCGTCGGCTGGGGTCTCGGCACCCAGATCGCGACCCAGACCGACATCCGCGAGCTGGCCCCGCAGAGCCTGCCAGAGGTGCGCGACCTGAACGAGCTCCAGGACGCCACCGGCGTCTCCGGCGAGCTGGACGTGATCGTCCAGGCTCCCGACCTGACCGATCCCGCCACAATCCGCTGGATGGCTGCCTTCAAGCGGCGGGTCCTGCGCTCGAACGGGTTCTCCGGCCCCAACCCGAGCTGCCTCGACGCCGAGGTCTGTCCCGGCCCGGCGCTCTCGGACTTCGTCGCCAGCGGGGGCGGAACCCTGACGAGGCGTGCGATCCGCGCCATCCTCTCCGAACTTCCCGCCTACGACTTGGCGCAGATCGCCCCCGTCGACCCGAAGACCGGCCTGCCCGGGAACACTGCGCTGCTCAGCTTCGGCATCCGGGCCCAGTCGCTGGAGGACCAGCAGGCGCTGATCGACCGGGTGCGCGGGGAGGTCGGCGAGCCCGGCGCCCGGGGCGGCCCGCCGCCCGGGGTCGAGGTGGAGCTGGCCGGGCTGCCGGTGATCGCCGCCGCTGCGGCGACCGACCTCTCCAGCAGCCGCTACCGGCTGACCCTCGCCGGCCTGCTCGCCGTGGCGCTGGTGCTGCTCGCCGTCTACCGCTCCCTCTCCCGCGCCCTGGTGCCGCTTGCCCCGATCGTGCTGGCGAGCGGCTGGTCGGCTCTGGTCCTCTGGTTGAGCGGCATCCCGCTCAACCCGATGTCGGCGGCGCTCGGCGCGCTGACGATCGCGATCGCCACCGAGTTCAGCGTCATCCTCTCGGCGCGCTTCCACGAGGAGCGGGGCGGCGGGCTCTCGGTCCCCGAGGCGCTGCGCAGCGCCTACGCCCGCACCGGCGCCGCGGTGCTGGCCTCCGGCGTCACCGCGACGGCCGGCTTCGCGGTGCTGATCGCCAGCGACGTGAGGATGCTGCGGGACTTCGGCTTCGTCACCGTGATCGACCTCGCGGTGGCGTTGCTGGGCGTGATGCTGGTGCTGCCGGCGGCGCTGGTCCGGGCGGAGGAGCGGTGAGGGACCGCTACTTCATCGCCGTCGGCCTGCTCTTCACGGCGCTGGTCGCGATCGCCTTCCTCAACACGGTGGGGAGCGAGGACGGTGGGACGCTGGGGCTCGACGAGGCGCCGCCCCGTTGGCCGCTGCCCGAGTTCGCCGTCCCGTTGGCGGCCAGCGAGCTGGAAGGCGATGCCAACGTCGCCCAGGACGACTGCGTGACCTCGCGGCTGCCCTGCCCGGCCGATGCCAGGCGCACCCCCGCCTGCCGCATCCGCGACGCCGGCACGATCCGCGTCTGCGACCTCTTCGACCGCCCGCTGGTGCTCTCGTTCTGGTTCGACAAAGGGGGCGACTGCGCCGACCAGCAGGACGCGGTCGACCGTGCTTATGCGCGCTACCGTGGACGGGTGAGCTTCCTCTCGCTGGACGTGCGCGACGATCGCGACACGGTTCGCGACCTGATCCGCCAGCGCGGCTGGAGGATGCCGGTCGGCTACGACCGCGACGGCGCGGTCGCCAACCTCTACCGGGTCGGTGGCTGCCCGACCTTCGCCTACGCTTACCCGGGCGGGGTGTTGCAGAGCGCCAGCATCGGGGAGCTGACCGCCCGCCAGCTCGGGGCGCGGATCCGCGCCCTGCTGCGAGCCACCCGCGCGGCGCAGAGCGGCAGACGGTCCTGAGATGGCCGGCGTCGAGGCGGCCGGCTCGGGGGTCGGGTGGGAGCCACCCCCCGAGCAGGGTTGGGTGGCGCCGCACCTCGCCGCCGAGCTCCCCGGCCTTGGGATCGCCTGGGTCGAGGTCGACGGCCGCCCCGGGAGGAGCCCCGAGCCGGTGCGCCGGCGCCTCCGCGGGCTCTCCGACCGCTTCTTCGGCGCCGCTGCGATCCAGATGCGCGAGCGGCCGGTCCCCTGGGCCTACCGCGTCTTCTTCCGCCAGATCGGCCTCGACCCCGACCACACCCGCACCCCGATCGAGCAGCTGGCGCTGGATCGGCTCCACGACGGCGCCTTCAAGAGCCGCGGCCTGCCCGCCGACGCGCTGACGATCGCCACGGTCGAGACCGGGATCGCGCTGCGCGCCTTCGACGCCGAGCAGCTCGAGGGGCGGCTCTGCATTCGTGACTCCGCCCCGGGCGAGTCGCTGGCCGGCAGGCCGGGCGAGCTGCCGCATGGGACGCTGACGATCGCCGACGAGCGCACCCCGGTCGGGCTGCTGTTCGGCGCCACGGCCGAAGGCCGCGGGATGGAGCGCGGCACCCGCCGCGCCGCGATCGTCGCCGTGCAGGTCAACGGGGTGTCTCAGATGGCGGTCGACGAGGCGCTCCGGACGGCCGCCGTGTCGATCGAGCGTTCTTAACCCCGCTCTTAACCTCGTCCTTGCTTTCGGGACGGGCGGCGTGATCTACACTCGGAATCGGGTTATGCCGCAGCTACTCGACCGGGACACCCTTGCCGGGATTTGCGCCGGCGGCGACGAGCGCCTCGCTCGCGCCGAGCTGCGGCGTCAGATCGGCCGCCTTGAGCGCCATCTGGGCGGGCTCGTCGCGGAGGCGTTCCCCCGGATTCGGATCGACGCCGGGGTCGCGGCCGCGAGCCGCGAGCCGCGGGCGATCGGCCTCGGCGAGCTGGAGCGGGTGCGAGACGCCCTCGCGACGCGCATCGCCGCGGGGCGCCGCGCCCTCGGCGAGCAGGCAGAGCTCGAGACCCGCAACCGCGAGCTGCTGGAGCGGATGCTGGTCGAGCCGGCCGCGTACAAGTGGGTGCGGATCACCCGCGACGACCTCGGCGAGCCGGGCTGCGGGCACTGGCACTCCCGGCCTCGCTTCGGCCTGCTCGGGATGCTGATGGGCTGGTGGCGGGTGAAGGTCTCCTCCGGCTGCCCGTTATGAAGGCGACACCCGGCGACGATCGGCCCCCGGCGCCGTGGGGCTCGTTCCCGCTCGCCGAGCTAACCGTCCTCGCGGGCATCGCGACGCTGGCGATCGGCATCGCCGGCGGCAGCCTGACCGCGATCGGGGTCGGCGTCGTGCTCGGCGCGCTCGGCGGCCTCGAGGTCTCGGTCCGCGAGCACTTCGCCGGCTACCGTTCCCACACGATCCTGCTCGCCGGCACTGTATTCGTGATCGTCGTCGGCGGCCTCTTCTACCTCGCCGGGCTGATCCTGGCGATCTGCCTCGCGGTCGGCGCGGTCGTCTTCGCCGCCGCCTCCCTGGCGCTGCGCGGCGCCTTCCGGCGGGCCTCCGGCGGCCTCTCGTTCAGAGTCGGCGGCCTGCGCGGCTGACGGCCCCAGGCGCCGCCATGCTGCGTCCTCGGTCGGCCGTCTGCGGGTCACGCACCAACTGTGCGCTCCCCTCGCCGGCCTCCCTGCGTCCTTGCCTGGCGACGCCTGGGTCGCGTCGGCTGACCAGGACTGTCTTGGCTGACTTCGGCGGCAGGCAGAGAGGTCGCGATCAGGGTGCGCTGGCGCGGAGTCAGCGTGCCGAGGCGCTTGTTCTCGTTGAGGGCGAGCCCGAGCAGGAACTTGCGGGCGCGGGTGCGGCCCCAGCGGCGCTGGCTGGTCAGCAGCTCGGCCAGGGTCATGCTCTCGGTCTCCCAGGGGCAGCCACGGATCACCTCCGACGCTTCGATGTCGCCTCGCGCGATCGAGCGCTTCAGCTCGGCTCGTGCGAGTCGCACCCGGTTGGCGCGGGCGAGCGCCTGCATGTGCTGCGGGGCCTGGATGGCGGAAGCGGTCGTCGGAGCGGGGGCGATCGAAGTAGCGTCCACTGGGACTCCTCCCTTCGGGGTTGTTTAACTGGGTGTCTCTAGTCGCGCCGGGCCGGCGGCGCCGTGCCGAAACCCGGGTGAGTCGAGTTCTTCGCCTTCGTTTCCCTGCCCCGGGATTCGATCGGCCGGGCGCAAGCTATGCGGTCGGGGTGGTGAGCGTCAACCCGTGGTCACGCGAGCGGTGCCGGGTCGTTCGCTAAGAGCACCAATTTCGCGGCGGCGAAGCCTTGTCCAGATTTGGACAAGGCCGAAACTACCCCGACCGGGGTATGAAGCAAGCACTAAATCCGTGGCAGCTCCGGGAAGTCTTGGATGACGCGGGCGATCGTGCCGAGGGCCCCGTCGAGGTGCTCGCGCTCGTGGGTTGCCATCAGGCTGGTGCGGAGCAGCGCCCCGCCGGGCGGGACTGCGGGGTGGATCGCGACGTTCGTGTAGACGCCGGCGTCGAACAGGGCCTTCCAGAGCAGCACCGCCTGCCAGTCGTCACCGACCATCACCGGCACGACGGGGGTGGTCGCGACGCCGCCGCCGGGGAGCGTCCCCGGCTCGATCACCCTCAGCCCCAGCTGCCGCAGTCCCTCGTGCAGGTACTCGGCGTTGCCGAGCAGCGCCTCGAACAGCCGCGGCCCGTCGGAGCGGATCACCCGCAGCGCCGCCAGCGCCGCGCCGACCGCGGCCGGCACCGCCGAGGCGCTGAAGATGAAGGAGCGCGAGGCGATCCGCAGGTACTCGATCACGTCGGCCGGCCCGGCGATGAAGCCGCCGCAGGAGGCGAGGCTCTTGGAGAAGGTGCCCATTCGCAGGTCGACCTCGTCCTCCAGCCCGAACAGCTCGCAGGCCCCGGCTCCGCGCGCCCCCAGCACCCCCGCCCCGTGCGCCTCGTCGACCATCAGCCGCGCCCCGTGCGCCTTGCACAGCTCGACGATCCGCGGCAGGTCGCAGACGTCGCCCTCCATCGAGAAGACCCCGTCGACGACGACCAGCACCCCGCCGCCGTCCCCCCCCGCCCGCTGCAGCATCTTCTCCAGCTTGTCCATGCGGTTGTGGCGGAAGGGGCGCAGCTTGGCGCCCGAGAGGCGGCAGCCGTCGAGGATCGAGGCGTGGTCGCCGGAGTCGCAGATCACCGTGTCGCCCGGCTCGAGGATCGTCCCGATGCAGCCCAGGTTGGACTGGTAGCCGGTCGTGTAGACGATCGCGTCCTCGGTCCGCATCCACTCGGCCAGCTCGCGCTCCAGATCGACGTGCAGCGGCGTCGTCCCGTTCAGCAGCCGCGACCCGGTGACGCCGGTCCCGTAGGTCTCCAGCGCCTCGCGCGCCGCGCCCTTCACCCGCTCGTCGCCGGTCAGCCCGAGGTAGTTGTTGGAGCCGAGCATGATTGTCTCGCGGCCCTCCATCTCGACCACCGGGCCGGCCCGGGAGGTGAGCAGCCGGAAGTAGGGGAGGAGGTCGTGCTCGCGGGCGGCTTCGAGCTGATCGAGGCGGTCGTGGCTGCGGGCCTTCTCGAAGAGGTCAACCGGGGCCTTCACCGTCTCACCCATGGCGCAGAGTGTAGGTTCCGCTTTCAATGGCTGCTGAGGTGTCGATCCGGCCCATCCGCACGCGGCGCGAGCTGAAGCGCTTCGTCAAGGTCCCCTTCCGGCTCCACCGCGACCACCCTCAGTGGGTTGCGCCGCTGGTCTTCGAGCGGATGGAGTTCCTCAACCGTAAGAAGAACCCCTGGTTCGAGCACGGCGAGGCGGAGTTCTTCATCGCCGAGCGTGACGGCGAGCCGGTCGGTCGGATCACCGCCCAGGTGGACGAGCGCTGGGACGAGTTCCAGGGTGGGCGCGACGGGATGTTCGGCTTCTTCGAGACCGTCGACGACCGCGAGGTGGCGGAGGCGCTGCTCGGCGCCGCCGAGGGTTGGTTGCGGGACCGCGGGCGGCAGCGCGTCCTGGGGCCGATGGACTTCACGACCAACGACGAGGTCGGGATGTTGATCGAGGGGTTCGAGCTGCGGCCGATGATCCTTCAGCCCTGGCACCCCCCCTTCTACCGCGAGCTGGTCGAGGGCCTCGGCTACGCGAAGGCGATCGATCTGCTGATGTGGCACCTCGAGTTGGGCGAGCTGGAGGAAGGCGGTAGCTTCCACGACTTCATCCACCAGGCGGCTGAGCAGGCCGAAACCGAGCACGGGGTGGTGGTTCGCGGCATCAGCAAGCGAGACCTCGACGCCGAGCTCGCCCGGCAGATGGATGTCTACAACGAGGCGTGGGGCGACAACTGGGGCTTCATTCCCATCACCGACGCCGAACGCCGCTCCCATATCCGCAGCATGAAGCCGATCCTCGACGAGCGGTGGATGATGGCGGCGGAAAAGGATGGCGAGGTGATCGGGGGCGCGGTCACGCTGCCTGACATCAACCAAGTGCTTGTCAGGATGGACGGGCGGATGCTGCCGTTCGGCTGGCTCAGGTTCCTGCTGGGTCGGCGGAAGATCGACCGGGTCCGCGTCTTCGCCCTCGGCGTCAAGCCGGACTACCAGCATCTCGGCGTCGCCGCAGCGCTGTACGTGCGTCATCTCGAGAACGCTTCGCCCGACGGCGTCCCCGCCGGCGAGATGGGCTGGATCCTGGAGACCAACGAGCCGATGAACAGGGCGATGGAGGGGATGGGCGGCAGCGTCGTGAAGCGCTACCGGATCTACGAGCGTTCGCTTTAACGGCCCGGAAACCCGCAAGTTCCGGGGTTCACGCGGCCCCCGTCCGGCACCGGCCCAAGCCCTCGCTAGAGTCGCGAGGGTGAGCAAGTTCGAGGTGGAGGGCGAGGTTCTCGCGGAGGAGGACGCCGAGCCCGGCGCCGAGCAGCCGGTCCGGGTGCTGCAGCGCTACGAGGAGCCCTCCTCGCCGGTGCTGCGCGGCGAGGTCCGCACGGCGGCGATCGCGGCCGCCGGAGGGGTGCTGGCCGGCGCCGCCACCGTGGCCGCGGTACGGGCGGTCGGCGCGGTGAGCTCCCGCAAGAGCACCGGACGGCGGCTTTCCCGCCGCCGCGAGCGCCCCGCGAACGTCGTCGCCAGCCGCTCCTTCCTGATCGACGTTCACCTGCTCGGGCGCTGACGAAGGGGGCTTGTCGATCGTGTGGGCCCTATCGAATAGGTTCTAAAGAGGACTCGTCGATCCGTCGATAAGCGGGGCGATGAAGCGGTCGTCGCAGGGCAGGAGCTGGCCCGACAAGCAGGTTTCGGAGTTCCTCGACCAGATCATCTCCGGTGGCGAGTACTACCGGCGCCTGGTCGAGCGCCTTCCGGCGATCGTCTACGCCTCCGAGCTGGGGAAGCACGGGCGCTGGCGCTACGTCAGCCCGCAGGTTGAGGAGATCCTCGGCTACAGCCCCGAGGAGTGGCTGGCGGATCCCGGCCTGTGGGCGAAGCTGATCCACCCCGACGACCGCAAGCGGGTGCTGGAGCTGGAGACCCGCAAGACGCTCGGCGACCGCAACCCGCCGCCGGCGGACTACCGGGTGATCACCCGCGACGGTGACGTCGTCTGGATCCTCGACGAGGCCGTCCTGGAGCTCGACGAGACCGGCACGCCGGTCTGGCACGGGGTGCTCTACGACATCACCGAGCGCAAGACCGCCGAGCAGGAGCTGCAGCGCGTGGCCGCCCAGCAGGCCGCGGTGGCGCGGCTGGGCGAGCAGGCGCTTCAGGACGGGGACCCCGACGCCCTGATGCGGGAAGCGGTCTCGCTGATGACGGAGATCGACGGCGTCCAGGGCGCCTGCGTCTGGGAGGTCGGCCGCGACGGCCGCCGCCTGCAGCTGCGCGCCGGGCTCGAGGGGGAGGCGGCCGGCGACGGCCGCCGCGTATCGGCGGCGCGCGACTCCCACGTCGGCGCGGCGCTCGACTCGGGGCTGCACGTGATCGTCGACGACTGGCTCTCCGAGCACCGCTTCTCGATGCCGCCGGCGCTGCGGGTGCAGGGGGTGCGCAGCAGCCTCGCCGTCGGGATCGACGGCAAGGACCACCCGTTCGGCGTGCTCGACGTCCACTCCGCCGAGCCCGGTCGCTTCACCCCGCAGGACGCCCACTTCGTGCAGGCCTCGGCCAACGTCCTCGCCGACGCGATCAAGCGCCACGCCGCCGACCAGGCGCTGCGCCACCGTGTCCTGCACGACTCGCTCACCGGGCTTCCGAACCGGCTCAGCTTCGTCGACGCGCTGAACGACGCTCTGGAGCGCGGCACGGTCTCCGGCTCGCCGGTCGGGATCCTCTTCCTCGACCTCGACCACTTCAAGCTGATCAACGACAGCATGGGCCACCACGTCGGCGACGAGCTGCTGCAGGCGGTCGCGCCTCGCCTCCGCGCCCACCTGCGCCCCGGCGACCTCGTCGCCCGCTTCGGCGGGGACGAGTTCGGCGTCCTCGTCGCCCGCCTCGCCGACGAGGACGAGGCCGTCGCGATCGCCGACCGGGTGGCCGCCGCATTTGCCGAGCCATACTCGATGGGCGGCGTCGAGCACTTCGTCACCGCCAGCCTCGGGATCGCCGTCGCCCGGCCCTCGAGCCGCGAGCCGGTCGACGCGGAGCTGCTGATCCGCGACGCCGACGCCGCGATGTACAGGGCGAAGGAGCGGGGGCGGGCGCGCTGCGAGCTGTTCGACGCCGCGATGCGGGCACGGGCGGTGCACCGGGTCGAGGTAGAGCGTGAGCTGCGCCACGCGCTGGAGCGCGAGGAGCTGGTGCTCCATTACCAGCCGGTGGTCGCGCTGGGCAGCGGCGAGATCACCGGGCTGGAGGCGCTGGTGCGCTGGCGGCACCCCGACCGCGGCCTGCTCAATCCGGGCGAGTTCATTCCGATCGCCGAGGACAGCGGCCTGATCGAGCCGATCGGCCGCTGGGTCCAGGAGACCGCCTGCCGCCAGATCCTCGAGTGGCACGAGCAGCGGCCCGACGCGCGGCCGGTCGACATCTCGGTCAACCTCTCCGCCCGCCAGGTCGCCCACCGCGACCTCGCCGGCTCCGTGGCCGAGGTCCTCGCCCGCACCGGCCTCGATCCCGTCCACCTGCGGCTGGAGATCACCGAGGGCGTCCTGGTCGAGGAGTCGGCCACCGCGACCGCGACCCTCGAGGCGTTGAGCGAGATCGGCGTGCGCCTCGTCCTCGACGACTTCGGCACCGGTTACTCGTCGCTCGCCTACCTCAGCCGCTTCCCGTTCGACGCGCTGAAGATCGACCACTCCTTCGTCGACGCGCTCGGGGTCGAGCAGGAGCGCACCGCGATCATCGAGGCGATCATCAGCATGGCTCGCGCCCTCTCGCTCGACGTGATCGCCGAGGGGGTCGAGAACGAGGCGCAGCTCTCGGAGCTGTGCCGGCTGGGCTGCGACTACGGGCAGGGCTATCTCTTCTCGCGGGCGCTGCCGCCCGAGAAGATCTCGGCGCTGCTGGGCGACGGCGCCCGGCGCTACTCGGGGATGCTGCCGGGCAGGTAGGCGTTGGTGAGCAGCCGCGACGGCGGCGGCTGCGAGGAGATCAGCTCGTCGTCGCGCATCCAGGCGATGAACTCGCGCCACTGGGCGGGGTCCATGTAGCCGTAGGGGCTGTCCCCCCGCTGCGGCGCGAGCAGCGGCAACGTCGCCTTCACCTCGGCCCGGGTCAGCTTCGGCTCGAGATTGGGGTTGACGTCCAGCAGCACCTCGGTGGTGGCGTTCGGGCTCTCGGCCGCGGCGGCGGTGCCGCGGGCCAGCGCCGCGAGGAAGAGCCGGATCGCCTCCGGATCCTGCTCGAGGCGCTCGCGCTGGGCGACCAGCACCAGCTCGTTGTAGGTGGGCACGCCAAGCTCGTGGACCGGCGTGACGACCGGGTCCTTGCCGCGCAGGCGCAGGTTGACGCCCTCGACGTTGCGGAAGCCGCCGAGCATCGCCTCGGCGCGGCCGCCGATGATCGCCGGCAGCAGGCTGAAGCCGACGTTGACCGTCTTCACGTCGGAGGGGGAGAGGTTGACGCGGGCGAGGATCGTCTCCAGGTAGGCGCTCTGGTAGGGGATGCCGGCGGTGGCGATCGTCTTGCCGCGCAGGTCGCCGATGCCGCCGATGCCGGACTTCTCGAGCCAGATCATCGAGGTGAGGGGGCGGTCGACGAGGGCGCCGACGGCGACCACGTCGAGACCCTGCTCGTCGGCCAGCAGCACCTCCGGCTCGTAGGAGATCGCCAGGTCGGTGCGGCCGGCGGCGACGTGCTTGATCGGCGCGGCTGGATCGGAGGGCGTGCGGATGCTGAGGTCGAGGCCGGCGTCGTGGAAGTAGCCGAGCTTCTGCGCCGTGTAGATGCCGGCGTGGTCGGGATTGGGGAAGAAGTCGAGCGTCAGGCTGAACTGCTGCGCCTCGGTGGCGGCGTCCTCGCTCTTCTCCCCGCAGGCGGCCAGGCCGAGCAGGGCGGCGGCGATCGCGATCGCGACGCCCAGTGGCCGGCGGAACCCCCTGGCTGCTGCGTGGTTCTCTCTCATCTCCCGCTTTCCGGTCGCGTTTGCATGCGGGTTTCTATCGCCAAGTGACGATGCGGCGCTCTGCGAGGGCCAGCAGGCCGAAGAGGGCGATCGCGATCGCCGAGAGCACGACCACCGAGGCGAACAGCCGCGCGGTCTCCAGCTGGGCGTTGTCCAGGAGCATCAGGTGGCCGAGCCCCGAGTCCGAGCCGGCCCACTCGCCGAAGACCGCGCCGATCACCGCCACCGCGACGGCGATCTTGGCGCCGCTGAAGGCGTAGGGCAGCGCGGTCGGCGCCTCCACCCGGCGGAAGGTCTGCCAGCGCGAGGCGTCGAGGGTGCGCATCATCTTGGTCGCGTCGGGATCGACCGAGCGTAGCCCGTCGAGCGTGTTGACGACGATCGGGAAGAAGCAGATCAGCGCCACGATCGCCAGCTTCGGGCCGATGCCGTAGCCGAACCAGACGACCAGGATCGGGGCGATGACGATGATCGGGACCGTCTGCGAGGCGACGATCAGCGGGTAGGTGGCGCGGCGCAGCGTCTCCGAGAGGTGCAGGACGACGGCGGCTCCGAGGCCGACGACGAGCGCGAAGCCGAAGCCGAGCAGGACCTCCTGCAGCGTCACCCAGGCGTTGTCGGCGAGCAGCGAGCGGTTCTCCCACAGCGAGGCGGCGATCTCCGACGGCGCCGGCACCAGGAAGTCCTCGAGGCGCAGGGTGGCGGCGATCGCGCCGCTGCTCGCGGCCACCTGCCAGGCGCCGACCATCGTCGCGAGGACGAGGGCGGGGAGGAGCCACCTCCTGCTCATCCGGCGCCCCCCCGAAGGGCCAGCATGGCCCGCTCGCGGACGGCGACGAACCCGGGGTCGGTGACGGCGGCGTCGCGGTCAGGTGCGCGCGGAGATGGGGCCTGCAGCTCCTCGACCACCCGGGCCGGCCGCGCCGAGAGCACCGCCACCCGGTCGGAGAGGTAGAGCGCCTCCTCGACATCGTGGGTGACGAGGACGACGGTGCGCGGATCCGCCCGCAGCGCTGCAGCCAGCCACTCCTGCATCTCGGCCCGGGTGATCGCGTCGAGCGAGGCGAACGGCTCGTCGAGCGCCAGCACCGGCTTGCCGGCGACCAGCGTGCGCAGGAAGGCGACCCGCTGGCGCATCCCGCCGGAGAGCTCGGCGGGCGCGGCGCCCTCGAAGCCGGCCAGGCCGAACCGCTCGAAGAGGCGCCCCGCCTCGCGCCGCGCCGCCCTCCTGCGGGCGCCGCGGTTGCGGAGTGCCAGCGCCGCGTTGTCGATCGCCGACAGCCAGGGCAGCAGCAGGTCGCGCTGCGGCATGTAGGCGCAGCGGGTGAGCCGGCCGCGAGGATCGCCGGCGCCGCCGACCTCGACCTCGCCTGCCACGGGCTCCTGCAGGCCGGAGATCAGCTCCAGCAGGGTCGACTTGCCGCAGCCGGACGGCCCGACCAGGCCCACCACCCCGTGGGCGGGTGCTTCGAGGTCGAGCCGCTCGATCGTCCGCAGCTCGCCGTAGGAGTGCCCCAGGCCTCGGATCGAGACGGCGACGCCGGGCGGGCCTTCGGTGGCAGGCGAGGCGCCCTCGGCGACGAATTCCCTGGCTTCCGCGGGCATCTTGGTATCCTGGCGCACTCCGCGCTCTTGACCAAGGCGGTCAAGAAAGTCGATAACCAGCCGGCGCGGAAATCCGGATGGACCCAGCGATCATCATCTTCGGCTTCGGCATCGGCGCCATGGTCGGCATGACCGGGATGGGCGGCGGCACCCTGATGACGCCGCTGCTGATCCTCATCTTCGGGGTGAAGCCGGTGACCGCGATCGGCACCGACATCTTCTACGCGGCGGTGACCAAGACGGTCGGCGGCTGGCGCCACCTGCGGATGGGCACGGTCAACATGGGGCTCGCCCTCTGGCTCGCCGCCGGCAGCGTGCCGGCTTCGGTGGCGGGCGTCTGGGCGATCGCGATCCTGCAGCGCAGGATCGGCGAAGCGCGGCTCGACTCGCTGGTCTACGCGCTGCTCGGCGGCACCCTGCTGATGGTCGGGATCGTCACCCTGGCCCGGGCGCTGATCCTCAGCAACCTGATCGAAGAGCGCGACGACTTCGAGCTGAAGCGCCGCCACAAGGTCGCCGCGGTGGCGATCGGCGCCACCACGGGGTTCGTGATCGGGATCACCTCGGCCGGCTCGGGCACGGTGATCGCGATCCTCCTGATCGCCGTCTACCGCCTCTCCCCCCGCAGGGTCGTCGGCACCGACGTCTTCCACGCCGCGATCCTGCTCTGGGCGGCCGGCATCGCCCACTGGGTGAGCGGCAACGTCGACTTCATGCTGGCCGGCAACATCCTGCTCGGCTCGGTGCCCGGCGTGGTGGTCGGCTCGCACTTCGCCGCCCGGGCGCCGCTCGGCTTCCTGCGCACCGCGCTCGGGGTCGTCCTCGTCGCCTCCGGCATCATCACCGTGCAGAGGGGCGACCCGGTGCTCTGGCCGATCGCCGCCGCGGTCGCCGGCGTCGGCCTCGCCCTGCTGATCTGGTTCCCCCGCCGGTACCGCTCGCGCCGCGCCGAGCGCGAGGCGGCGGACGACGGGCAGCCCCACGACCGCTCCGACGAGTTGGCGCCGGAGACGATCGGCTCGGCTGATTAACTAGCTCCATGCGCGTATCAGCGAAGGCCGACTACGCTGTCCGGGCCGCCGCCGAGCTGGCCGCCGCCGAGCAGGGTCCCGTGAAGGGCGAGCGGCTGGCCGAGGCGCAGGACATCCCGCTGCAGTTCCTGGAGCACATCCTGCTGGAGCTGAAGCACGCCGGCATCGTCCGCGCCCGCCGCGGCGCCAAGGGCGGCTACTGGCTCGCCCGCCCCGCCGACGACGTGACGATCGCCGACGTCGTCCGCGCCGTGGAGGGCCCGATCGCCCACGTCCAGTCGGCCCCGCCCGAGTCGATCGAGTACCGCGGCAACGCCCAGCACCTGCAGGAGGTCTGGATAGCCGTCCGCGCCAGCCTCCGCGCCGTCGTCGAGCACGTCACCCTCGCTGACCTGGTCAGCGGCCGGCTCCCCCCCGCGGTGGAGGAGCTGGCCGGCTCCCCGGACGCCTGGGCCGCGAGGTAGCCCTCAGGACCTCAGTCGCCCGCCGGGACGCCGCCGGCGACGACGTTGACGAAGTTCTCGAGGTGGCGGGTGGTCCAGCACTCGAAGGCGCCGTCGCAGTGGCGCTCGTAGGCGGCCATCACCGAGTCGCCGTAGTTCCAGTAGAGCTTCGGCTCGGGGTTGAGCCAGAAGAGGCGCCCGGCCCGCTCGGCGACCCGGGCGAAGACCTCGGCGTGGGGCTCGCGGCCGTTGGTGCGGGCGTCGCCGAGGACGATCACCGTGGAGCGGGGATCGAGGTCGTCGGAGATCTCGCTCAGGAACTCCAGCCAGACCCGGCCGTAGTCGGTGTAGCCGGAGACGTCGGCGACGCCGCCCTCGCTGGAGATTCGCTGGGCGATCGTGCGGAAGTCGCGCTCGTGCTCGAAGACCTCGGTCACCTCGGAGATCCGCTCGATGAAGACGAAGCTGCGCAGCTTGCGGAACGAGTCGTGCAGGGCGTGCAGGACCGAGAGGAAGAAGACGCTGGCCGAGGTGACCGAGGTGGAGACGTCGCAAAGGACGTAGATCTCGGGGCGTCGCGGGCGCTTCGGCCGGTAACGCAGGCGCAGCGGCACGCCGCCGGTCTCCAGCGAGGCGCGCATCGTCCGCCGCACGTCGACCGTCTGCCCCTTGCGGCGGCCGCGCTGCTCGTGGCCGAGCGTCGCCAGCCGCCGCTTCATCTGCGAGACGGCGCGGTGCACCGCGGCGAGGTCCTGGGTCGGGCTGGTCGGCAGGGCGCGGTCGAGCTCGGCGAGCGGGCGGGAGGGGGGCAGGGTGGCGGTGCGCTCGATCAGGTCGCGCTCCAGCTCGCGGCGCAGGTGGCGCTCGAAGCGGTTGAGCTGCTCGCGGTCGATCGGCGGCAGCTCGGCGGCGCCGTCCTCCGCGGACGGCTGGGCGCCGGCCGAGAGCCCCAGCGTCCGCCGGATCCGCTGCACGTCGACCCCAACCACGCCCGAGCCCTCGCCCTGGCGGCCGAAGGCGGCGATCGCCAGCCGTGCCAGGTCGCTCATCTCGCCGTCGCGCCCGGCGACGATCGCCTCGCGGACCCGCTTGCGCAGCGCGTCGATGTCGAGCCGCTCGGCGCCCTCGTGGCGCTGTCCCCCCTCGTCGGCGCCCCGCTCGACCGCCTCCGCCTCGGTGGCGCGGAAGAACCAGCGCTCGAACAGCAGCTCGAAGAGGCGCCGGTCATCCTGCGACTTGGCGATCGTCGCCGCCAGCGCCTCGCGGAAGTCGTCCCGGGAGGTCCACGGCACCTGCTCCAGCGCGGCGAAGGCGTCGAGGATCTCCGAGGTCCCGACCGCGACGCCCTCGCCGCGCAGCTCCTCGCAGAAGCCGAGCAGCTTCGCCGCCAGCCCCGGCGGCCCGGCCTCGGCCTTCGGCCCGTAGGGGGAGGCGGGCGTCGGGCTCACCCCGGGGTCTGGGTGGGCGCGCCGGCGAGCTTCACCCCGACCCGCTCGGCGACCAGGTCGATGTCGGTGCGGTGCTTGACGATGACCGACATCGACTGCTCGAAGGTCTCGCGGTCGATGTCCTCGGCCCCCATCAGCAGCAGCGTCCGCGCCCAGTCGATCGACTCGGCGATCGAGGGCGGCTTCTTCAGGTCGAGCGCCCGGACCATCTGCACCACCTCGACCAACCGCCGCGCCAAAGTCTCGGGTAGCTCCGGCGCGTGCAGGCGGACGATCTCCATCTCCCGCTCCAGCTCGGGGTAGTCGAGCCAGAGGTAGAGGCAGCGCCGCTTCAGCGCCTCGGTCAGCTCGCGCGAGTTGTTGGAGGTGAGGACGACGATCGGCATCGTTGTCGCCGCGACCCGGCCCAGCTCGGGGATCGTGATCTGGAAGTCGGAGAGCAGCTCGAGCAGCATCGCCTCGAACTCCTGGTCGGTCTTGTCGATCTCGTCGACCAGCAGCACCACCGGGTCGGGGCTGGCGATCGCCTGCATCAGCGGCCGCTCCAGCAGGAACTCCTTGTCGAAGATGTCGTCGTGGACCTCCTCCCAGCCGGCCTCGCCGTCGGCCTGGATCTTCAGCAGCTGCTTGCGGTAGTTCCACTCGTACAGCGCTTTCGCCTCGTCGAGGCCCTCGTAGCACTGGAGGCGGATCAGCTCGCGGCCGCTGGCTCGGTGCAGAGCCTTGGCCAGCTCGGTCTTGCCGACCCCCGCCGGTCCCTCGACCAGGACCGGCTTGCCGAGCCGCTGCGCGAGGAAGGAGACCAGCGCCGCCGACTCGTCGGCGAGGTAGCCGGCGCGGGCGAGCGCGTCCTTGGTCTCGGCGACAGAGCCTGGTGTGAGCGCCTCGTCCATCCGGCCGATGATAATCAGCCCGGTGCCCGACCTCGCCCTGCCGCTCGCCGCTCTCCTGCCCGAAGACGCCGGCCCCTACATCGCGCTGATGTTCACCGGCTTCGCCGTCGGCATCCTCGGCCACCTGACCCGCGCCCGCTGGCTGGTCGCCGCCGGGGTGATCCTGATCTTCCTCGGCGCCTTCCTCTTCCCGCTGGCGGTGAACCTGACCACCGAGGACAGGCCGCCGCCGATCGAGACCTTGCCCTAGATCGCTGATTCCAAATCCCCGCCCGCCCGGCAGGTGGACGATCGCCCCGCTCGGGCCCGGCCCGGCGTTAGCCTTACCATCCCCGTTCGTATCCCGACTCCCCCCAGGAGGCCTACCACTTTGAGCCGACCTCGTTTCCTCTTCGCATTTGCTGTCCTGATCGCGCTGGCGACCGCGTTCGCCGCCTGCGGCAGCGGCGGAAACAGCAATGAGAACCCGCAGAAGGTCATCGACGACGCCACCCTGCAGGGGATCGAGAGCGGCAGCATCGATCTCTCGCTCGACGTCAAGGCCAAGGGCGACAAGGGGGGGGGCATCGACGTCAGCCTCTCGGGCCCGTTCCAGAGCGGCGGTGAGGGCCAGCTTCCCCAGCTCGACCTGACCGCGAGGGTGAGCGGATCGATCAACGGCGACGACATCGACTTCGACGGCGGTCTTGTGCTGCTCCCCAACCGGGCTTACGTCAACTACCAGGGCACCGACTACGAAGTCGACTCGGCCACCTTCAGCTTCGTCGAATCGGCGATCAAGCAGGCGCAGCAGGGCGACGCCGAAAGTCAGCCGGCCGACGCCACGGCCTGCCAGGAAGCGTTCGGCAAGCTGAACGTCGGCGACTTCGCCGACAACCTCAGCAACGAAGGCAGCGCCGAGGTTGGCGGCACGAGCACGACGAAAGTCAGCGGCGACCTCAACGTGTCCGGGGCGATCGACGAGCTGCTCAAGCTCGTCGACGACCCGGCGTGCAGCGCGCAGCTCGGTGCGGTCGGCCCGCTCCCTTCGACCGCCGAGCTCGACCAGGCGAAGGGCGCGGTGCAGAGCGCGATCAAGACCGCGCACGTCGACCTCTACATCGGCGACGACGACATCGTGCGGCGGGTCTCGGCCAAGCTGGCGATCGAACCGCCGAAGGGCTTGGGCGACGGCGTCAGGCGGGTCGACCTCGACTTCGACCTGAAGCTCACCGGAGTCAACGAGGAGCAGGAGATCGAGGCGCCGCAGAAAGCGAAGCCGCTCAATGACCTCTTCCTGAAGCTGGGGATCAACCCGATCGAGCTGCTCGACGTCTTCAACGGCGAAGGGGGCCTCGGCGGTGCGGCCGGCCTCGGCGACCTCCTCGACGAATTCGGCGGCTCCAGCTCGGGCGGCTCCGGTGGCGGCTCCGGTGGCGGCTCGTCGTCGGGCGGCGGCTCGGGCTCCGGCGGGGGAGGCCAGCAGGCCTACCTGAACTGCCTCCAGGGGGCGACCACCCCGGTCGACCTGCAGAAGTGCGCCGCGCTGCTCGACAACTAGAGGACGGGCCACTAGTGCGGGCACTTCGTGGACGACCCGCCGCGAGCCGACGGGTCGTCGCCAGCCGATGAGCGTCCTGCTGCTGGCGCTCAGCTTCGCCGTGATCCTCGCCGGGGCGCTGCTCTTCACCAACGCGGTGGAGTGGCTCGGCCACCGGCTGCAGCTCGGCGAGGGCGCGGTCGGCAGCCTGCTGGCCGCCGTCGGGACGGCGATGCCGGAGACGCTGATCGCGATCGTCGCCCTGGTCGGCGCCGCGGAGGGGGCCGACCAGGTGGCGATCGGGGCGATCGTCGGCGCCCCCTTCCTGCTCGGGACGCTGGCGATGGGCCTGGTCGGCCTCTTCGTCTACCTCTACCGCGACCGCCGTGTCCAGGAGCTGGAGCTGAACGTCCACGCCCCGACCCTGGAGCGCGACCTCCTCTTCTTCCTCGCCTTCTTCGCGCTGGCGCTGGCGCTCGCCTGGGGGGCGCCGGCGGGGCTGCGGATCCCGGCCGGGATCGCCGCCATCCTCTCCTACCCGCTTTACGTCCGCCGCACCCTGCTCGGCGCCGGAGCGGTCCAGGACCACGCGACGCTCAACCCGCTGATCTTCGAGCGCCGCCCCGAGCGCCGCGCCGACCCGGGCACCCCGCTCTGCCTGATCCAGCTCCTGGTCGGCCTCGGCGCGATGATCGGCGGCGCCCACCTCTTCGTCGAGGAGCTGCTGCAGATCGCCGAGGACCTCGGGGTCGAGGCAATCGTCCTGGCGTTGATCCTCGCTCCCCTGGCGACCGAGCTGCCCGAGAAGGTCAACAGCTTCTTCTGGGTCCGCGAGGGCAAGGACTCCCTGGCCCTCGGCAACATCACCGGGGCGATGGTCTTCCAGTCGACGATCCCGGTCGGGATCGGCCTGATCTTCACCGACTGGGCGCTGAGCGCCAACGCCGCGATCGCGGTCGGCCTGGGGCTGGCCGGCGGCCTCCTCGCCTACGGGAGCCTGCGCCGCCGCGGCCGCTTCACCCTGCCCGCCGTGGTCGCCTGGTTCGCCCTCTACGCGGCGTTCATCGTGGTCGTCGTTGTCTGAGGGGCGGGGCTCAGCGACTATCGAGCTCTTGGCCCTGCTCGCCCTCGTCGACCTCCTCGTCGCCCTGTTCGAGGGCGGTCTCCGACACCGATCCGGCCGAACCCGGGTGGTAATGGGCCTGGAAGCGCTCCAGCACCTGATCGCGCCGGTCCTCGTCGACCGGCACGTCGTCGGAGACCCGCACCCACTCGGCTCCCTCGTAGGCCTCCATGTCGAAGACCTCCTGGTCGAGCGAGGTCGAGTCGTCGACGATCACGACCACCTCAGTCTGGGGGTTGAAGTACGTCCCCGGCTGCATCAGCAGCTCCTCGACCTCGTAGACGTTCTCCTTGGCGGCGTCGGCCATCGACGCGATCCTACAAAGATCAGCCCATCCGCTAGTCTTGATCCCTGGTTGACTGACCAGTCAATCGGTAATCTCTCACCCGAGAAAAGGAGCGCCGAGCAGTGGTTGACTTCACGCTGACCGACGAGCAGGAGGATCTGCGCGAGCTGGCGCACGACTTTGCGGAGAAAGAGATCCGCAAGGTCGCCTGGGAGTACGACAAGGACGGCACCTGGCCCCAGGACATCATCGACAAGGCCTGGGAGGTGGGGTTGATGAACACCCACATCCCCGAGGCCTACGGCGGCCCCGGCCTCGACTACTTCTCCGGCTGCCTGATCGAGGAGGAGATGGGTTGGGGCTGCTCGGGCATCGGCACCTCGCTGACGGCCAACGGCCTCGCCTCCGCGCCGATCACCATCGGCGGCTCCGAGGAGACCAAGAAGAAGTACCTCGGGATGCTCTGCGAGGGGCCGAAGCTGGCCTCCTTCTGCCTGACCGAGCCCGACGCCGGCTCCGACGTCTCGGCGATGAAGACCCGCGCCGTGAAGAAGGGGGACAAGTACGTGATCAGCGGCTCCAAGTGCTTCATCACCAATGGCACCTACGCCGACTACTTCACGGTCTACGCCAAGACCGACCCCGAGGCCGGCCACCGCGGGATCAGCGCCTTCGTCGTCGATGCCGACCTCCCCGGGGTCAGCGTCGACAAGAAGGAGGACAAGATGGGCCAGCGGGCCTCCAACACCGCGACGATCAGCTTCGACGAGGTCGAGATCCCGGCCGAGAACCTGCTCGGCGAGGAGAACAAGGGCTTCAAGCTGGCGATGATGACCCTCGACCGCACCCGGCCCGGCGTCTCGGCGATAGCGGTCGGGATCGGCCGCGCCGCCTTCGAGTACGCGGTCGAGTACTCCAAGGAAAGGGTCCAGTTCGGGGTGCCGATCGCGATGCACCAGGCGATCCAGTTCATGATCGCCGACATGGCGACCAAGGTCGACGCCGGTCGCCTGCTGGTCTGGAACTCCGCCGTGCTGCTCGACCAGGGCAAGCGCAACACGCTGATCTCCTCCGAGGCAAAGCGCTTTGCCGCCGACTCGGCGATGGAGATCACCGTCGACGCGGTCCAGGTCTACGGCGGCTACGGCTTCATCAAGGAGTACCCGGTCGAGAAGCTGATGCGCGACGCGAAGCTGATGCAGCTCTACGAGGGGACCAGCCAGATCCAGCGCCTGGTGATTGCCCGCGAAGTGCTGCTGCCGCGCAACATCGACGAGACCACGCCCGAGGCCGATGCGAACACCAAGGAGTCCGAGGGCAGCCAGTCGGAGCAGGCGGCCGCTACCGTCTAGCTCCATGGACCTCTCCGGGCGCGCTGCCGCCGGAAAGGCGGCGCGCTCGCAGGCGCCCCGCTCCTCCCACGCGGCCTGGGAGCCGGCCGCCGACCGGCCCGACCCGGTCGACCTGCTCGAGGCGCAGGCCCGCTCCCGCGTCCCGGAGCTGGTCCCGATCCGCTACCGACGGATGGTCGCCTCGCCGTTCGCCTTCTTCCGCGGCGCCGCCGCGGTGATGGCCTCCGACCTGGCTCGCACGCCGGCCTCGGGGCTGCGGGCGCAGCTATGCGGTGATGCTCACCTCTCCAACTTCGGCGTCTTCGCGGCGCCCGACCGCACCCTCGTCTTCGACCTCGACGACTTCGACGAGACGCTGCCGGGGCCGTGGGAGTGGGATGTGAAGCGACTTGCCGCCAGCTTCGCGATCGCCGGGCGGGCGAACGGCTTGAAGCGCAAGGAGCGGCGCGCGGTGACACGGGCGGCGGCACGCGAGTACCGCGAGGCGATGCGCGGGTTCGCCGCGATGCGGAACCTGGAGGTCTGGTACGCGCGGCTCGACGCCGAGGCGGTGCTGCGGCAGCTGCGGACGGGGGGCGGCAAGGCGCTGAAGCGGGCCGAGAAGGCGGTCGCCAAGGCGCGGGCCAAGGACCACCTGCGCGCCCTTGACCGGCTCACGGAGCGGGTCGGCGGCGAGCTGCGGATCGTCAGCGACCCGCCGCTCGTGGTCCCGGTAGAGGAGCTGCTGCCGGAGGGCGAGAGCCGTGATGTCGAGCAGTCGCTGCTGGAGATCCTCGCCGCCTACCGCTCCAGCCTGCGGGGGGACCGCCGTCACCTGCTCGACGGCTACCGCTCCCGCCACCTGGCGCGCAAGGTGGTTGGGGTGGGGAGCGTCGGCACCCGCGCCTGGATCGTCCTGCTGACCGGCGAGGACGACCGCGACCCGCTCTTCCTGCAGGCCAAGGAGGCCGAGGCCTCGGTGCTCGAGCCCTACGCCGGCAAGAGCCGCTTCGCAAACCACGGGCGGCGGGTGGTCGAAGGCCAGCAGCTGATGCAGGCGGCGAGCGACATCTTCCTCGGCTGGTGCCCGGCGCTCGGCTTCGACGGCAAGGAGCGCCACTTCTACCTACGCCAGCTGTGGGACTGGAAGCGCTCCGCCGAGATCGAGAAGATGGCGCCGAAGACGATGGCGATCTACGCGCGCATATGCGGATGGACGCTGGCCCGCGCGCACGCCCGCTCGGGTGACCGGGTGGCGATCGCCGCCTACCTCGGGGCCGGCAAGTCATTCGACCGGGCGATCGCCGAGTTCTCAGAGCTCTACGCCGACCAGAGCGAATGCGACCACGCCGCCCTCGCCGCGGCGATCGAGTCGGGGCGGGTCGAGGCGGAGGACGCCCAGCGGTGAAGACCTGGCGGGTCATCCTGGTCCTCGCGGCGGCCCAGTTCATCCTGGTCCTGGACACGACGGTGATGAACGTCGCGATCTCCGACGTCGTCGCCGATCTCCACACGACGGTCGGCAGTGTGCAGCTGGCGATCACGGCCTACATGCTGGTGATGGCCTCGACGATGCTGATCGGCGGCAAGCTCGGCGACATCTGGGGCCGCCGCCGCGCCGCTGATCGGCGGCGCGGTGACAACGGCGCTGAGCTGGCGCGTCGTCTTTGCCGGCGAGGTTGCGATCGCCTTCTTCGTCCTCGTCGCCTCCGGGTTGATCCAGGACGCGCGGCGCGAGGAGGGTGGCCGGCTCGACTGGGTCGGCGGCGCGCTCTCGGTCACCGGGCTGATGCTGATCGTGCTCGGCGTCCAGCAGAGCAGCTCCTGGGGTTGGATCGTCCCCCGCAACCCACCCGAGATCGGCGGTACGGAGATCACCCCGCTCGGCCTCTCCCCGGCGCCATTCGTGATCTTGCTCGGTGTCGGAGTGCTGCTCGCCTTCGCCCGCTGGGTGGAGCGGCGCGAGCGACGCGGCGAGGAGCCGCTGCTGCGGCTGGCGCTGCTCGTCGCCTCGCTGGGCCTGGTCGGCGCCGTCGATCACACCCTCGACTCTGTGCCGTTCGCCATCTCCCTCGGCGTGATGGGCTTTGGAGGCGGGCTTCTGGTCTCCCAGATCGGCAACGTGATCATGTCCTCGGTCGAGCAGTCCGAGACCAGCGAGGCAGGGGGCATCCAGGGCACCTTCCAGTACCTGGGCGGGGCGCTCGGCACGGCGCTGGTCGGGGCCGTCCTGCTCAGCGGCCTGACCGGGGCGTTCACCAACTCGGTGGTCGACAACCCGCAGATCTCCCCGCCGACCCGCGAGCGGCTGGCGATGGCGACCGAGGAGGGGATCGAGCTCGTCCCCAGCGCGACCGTCGAGGCCGAGCTGGAGAAGGCCGGAGTGCCGCCGCGGGAGGCGAAGGCGATCGTCGACAGCTACGACGACTCCCAGATCGTCGCCCTCAAGGTCGCCCTCCTCTCGGTAGCGGCCTTCGTGGTCGCCTCCTTCTGGTTCACCCGCGCCCTGCCGGACCGCCCGATGGTCGCGCCAACCCCAACCTCCACCTAACCCTCCCGCCGGTGGGCCGCGTTAGGCGAGGCGCGGGGCCGCGGCGCCCTGACGGGCCGCCTTCTGGCGCTTGATCTTGTCCAGCTCGACCTTGCGCAGGCGGGCCGACTCGGGGGTGACTTCGACGCACTCGTCCTCGCGCAGGAACTCCAGGGCGGCCTCGAGGGAGAGCCGCTTGGGGGGCGCGAGGCGGACCAGCAGGTCGGCGCTGGCGGCGCGCACGTTGGTCTGGTGCTTCTCCTTGGTCGCGTTCACGTCGAGGTCCTCGGCGCGGGCGTTCTCGCCGACGATCATCCCTTCGTAGACCTCCTCGCCGGGCCCGACGAGGAGCGTGCCGCGGTCCTGGAGGCCGAACAGGGCGAAGCTGGCGGTGGCGCCGCGGCGGTCGGCGACCAGTGACCCGGTCGAGCGGGTGCGCAGGTCCCCCGCCCACGGCTCCCAGCGGTCGAAGACGTGGTGCAGGATGCCGGTGCCGCGGGTCTCGGTGAGGAACTCGGTGCGCAGGCCGATCAGCCCCCGGGCCGGGATCAGGTACTCCATCCGCACCCAGCCCACCAGGTGGTTGACCATCTGCTCGAGCCGGCCCTTGCGCTGCGCCAGCAGCTGGGTGACGGCGCCGACGTGGTCCTCGGGGATGTCGATCACCAGCCGCTCGACCGGCTCGTGCACCTTGCCGTCGATCTCCCGGGTCAGCACCCGCGGCTGCTCCGCGGTCAGCTCGAAGCCCTCGCGGCGCATCATCTCCAGCAGGACGACGAGCTGCAGCTCGCCGCGGCCCTGCACCTCCCAGGCGTCGTGGCGCTCGGTGTCCTCGACCCGGATCGAGACGTTGCCGACCAGCTCGGCGTCGAGCCGGGCGCGGATCTGGCGCGCGGTCAGCTTGTCGCCCTCGGTGCCGGCCAGCGGCGAGGTGTTGATTCCGACCACGATCGAGAGCGAGGGCTCGTCGACCGTGATCACCGGCAGCGGCCGCGGGTCGGCGGGGTCGGCCAGGGTCTCGCCGATCGTCACCTCGGGCAGCCCGGCGACCGCGATGATCTCGCCCGGCCCGGCTTCCTCGGCGGAGGCGCGCTCCAGCGCTTCGGTCACGTAGAGCTCGGAGACGGTCGCCCGCTCGACGCTGCCGTCGGCCCGGCACCAGGCGATCGGCTGGCCGGCGCGGATCGTCCCGTGGCGGACCCGACAGAGCGCCAGCCGGCCGACGTAGGGGGAGGCGTCGAGGTTGGTGACATGCGCCTGGAAGGGGTGCTCGGGGTTGTGCTCGGGGGCGGGGATCCGCTCCAGCATCAGGTCGAGCAGCGGGGAGAGGTCGGTCCCCTCGACCCCCTCCTCCAGCGAGGCCCAGCCCGCCCTGGCGTTGGTGTAGACGATCGGGAACTCGATCTGCTCGGAGTCGGCGTCGAGATCGAGGAAGAGCTCGTAGACCTCGTCGACCACCGCGGCGATGCGGGCGTCGGGGCGGTCGACCTTGTTGACGACGAGGATCACCGGCAGCCTCGCCTCCAGCGCCTTGCGCAGCACGAAGCGGGTCTGGGGCAGCGGCCCCTCGGATGCGTCGACCAGCAGCAACACCCCGTCGACCATGGTCAGGCCGCGCTCCACCTCGCCGCCGAAATCCGCGTGGCCGGGGGTGTCGACGATGTTGAGCTTCACGCCCTTGTGCTGGACCGCGGCGTTCTTGGCGAGGATCGTGATCCCCTTCTCGCGCTCCAGGTCCATCGAGTCCATCACCCGCTCGGCTACGTCCTGGCCCTTGCGGAAGGCGCCGGACTGCCACAGCATCGCGTCGACCAGCGTGGTCTTGCCGTGGTCAACGTGGGCGACGATGGCGATGTTGCGAAGGTCGTCTCGAGTGATCATCGACCGGAGATCGTAGGAGGTGGCGGCCAGCGGCGTTCGCGAGGCCGCCCAAAACGACGGTGCCCGCCACGGAGGGCGGGCACCGTAACTGCTTAAGAGCGGTGCGCGACTACGAGGTCTGCTGGACGCTCGCCGCGGCCGGGCCTTTGGGCCCTTCCTCGGACTCGTAGCTCACCTTGGCGCCCTCCGCCAGGGATTTGAAGCCCTCGCCGAGGATCGCGCTGTGATGTACGAAGACGTCCTTAGAGCCGTCGTCGGGTGTGATGAACCCGTAACCCTTGTCGTCGCTGAACCACTTGACAGTTCCAGTAGGCATGCATTGCCTCCACTTCATGTGCTGCGAACGCGGAGGATGCGATCAAGCAACGACGCGAGCGCTAGACACAACTTTTGCCGAATATGAATTCGACCTAACGCCGGGGACCGTAGCAGGGTTGGCGCCGCTCGGGCGGCTGCGGTCGGAAGCCCGTCTAGCGGTGTTGCGCTGCCTGTGGGGGTTGCCGATACCTTGGATGAGATGCCGCCAGCGAAAGAGCTCCGCCGCCGGGTGGGGCGGTTGTCGATCGCCGTGCTGGCCGCCGCCTGCGCGCTGGCGCCGGGTTCGGCTGGGGCGATCGCGAGCAGGCCGAGCGACGGCGACCTCTCACCGCGCCTGGCCGAGCTGGCGAAGCCGTCGCTGCGCTCGGCGCCGCGGGCCGAGCAGGCGGAGGCGCTGAGCCTCGCCCCCGACGGGCCCGGCAGCCTGCTGCGCAAGGGCAACCGCGTGCTGGTCGACGTCCGCTTCGACCACGGCGCCGCGGCGGGCCTCGATGGCCTGCGCGCGGCGGGGGCGAGGATCGTCCACCTCAGCCGCCGCTACCAGACGGTGACCGTGGCGGCCAAGCCCGTCGAGCTGCCCGGTGTCGCCGACGTCGCCCGTGTGCAGGGCGTCACCGAGGTGCTCGCCCCGATCGTCTCGGCCACCCCCGGCCCGGTGACCGCGGTCAGCTCCTGCGCGGGCGTAACCACCTCGGAGGGCGACTTCCAGCTGGGCGCGGCAAGCGCGCGCTCAGGCTTCAACGTCGACGGCTCCGGCGGCACCGTCGGGATCCTCTCCGATTCCTTCGACGCGGATGGCACCGCACCGACCGACGCCGCCGCCGACATCGCCAGCGGCGACCTGCCCGGGCCGGGCAACCCCTGCGGGCGCAGCGGCCCGGTCAGCGTCCTCGACGACTACGCGCCAAGTGAACCGGGCGACCCTGACCCAGTGGACGAGGGGCGCGGCATGGCCCAGATCGTCCACGATCTAGCACCCGGCGCCTCGCTCAGCTTCGCAACCGCGTTTCATGGCGAGCTCAGCTTCGCTGACAACATCAGGGCGCTTGCGAATGCCGGCGCGAAGGTGATTGTCGACGACGTTCTCTACTTCGATGAGCCGTTCTTTCAGGACGGCCCGGTCGCGGTCGCGGTCAACGACGTCACCGCGAAAGGCGTCGCCTACTTCTCCTCAGCCGGTAACAGCAACCTGATCAGCGGCGGCAACGACATCGCCTCCTGGGAGGCTCCGTCCTTTCGAGAGGCGATTGGCTGCCCACCCGGGCTCACGGCGACGTTCGGCTACGTGAACCAGTGCCTGGACTTCGATCCGGACCCGGCGACCAGCGATCCGACCTTCGGGATCACGGTTGCCGACGGTGCGACTCTCCGCTTCGACCTCCAGTGGGCGGAGCCGTGGGACGGGGTGCGGACCGACATCGACGTTTACCTCTTGGACGCAAGCGGGAACCCGGTGCTTGTCGAAGGGGAAGAGGTGCGCAGCGAGGGCTTGAACGTCGAGGTGAGCCAAGAGCCCTTCGAGTTCCTGTTCTGGGAGAACACAACCGGTTCCGCGCAGGAAGTCCAGGTGGCGATAAATCGCTATACGGAGGAGGAAGGAGGAGGCGTGGGTGTTCCGCGCGTCAAATCCGTCCTGCTCCAGAACGGCGGCGGGGTGACCGCGACCGAGTATCCGACCTCCACCGGCGGCGACACGGTCGGCCCGACGATCTTCGGCCACAACGGCGCCGGCAACGCGGTCAGCACCGGGGCGGTCCGCTACAACAACAGCTCGACGCTCGAGGCCTTCTCCTCCCGCGGCCCAGTCACTCATTACTTCGGGCCGGTGGTGGGCACGAGCCCGGCGCCGCCGCTGGGGTCGGCGCAGGTTCTCGCCAAGCCCGATCTGGTCGCGACCAACGGCGGAGCCAACACCTTCTTCGGCTCGTCCGGATCTGGCGTGTGGCGCTTCTTCGGCACCTCCGCCTCCGCTCCGCACGCCGCCGCCGTCGCCGCCCTGATGCGCGAGGCGAATCCATCTCTTTCGCCCGCCCAGATCCGCGCCGCGCTGGCCGGCGCCGCCCATCCGGTCGGGGCGTTTGGAGCCGATGCGGTCGGCGCCGGGCTGGTCGACGCGGTGGGGGCTGTGAGCAGCGTCGCCCGGCCGCCGACGGTCTCGATCACCCGGGCGCCGGCGCCGCTCAGCAGGAACCGCATGCCGAGCATCGGCTTCACCGCCAACCGGCCGGTGAGCTTCTCCTGCTCGATCGATGCTGGAGCGCCGCAGTCCTGCGGCTCCCCGTTCACCCCGGTGGCCCCGCTCTCCGATGGTCAACACGGCTTCGCGGCGATCGGCACCGACATCGGGGGCCGGGTCGGCACGAGCGGGACGGTGCTCTTCACCGTCGACACGAGGCGCCCCCGCACCTTCTTCCGCAAGCGCCCCCGCAAGCTGATTCGCATCCGGCGCCGGAAGGCCAGGGTCGTCTTCCGCTTTCGCTCCAATGAGAAGGGCGTCGTCTTCATCTGCAAAGTGGACCGGGGGCTGTTGCGCTTCTGCAAGAACCGGATCGTCCGGCGATTCGGGGTCGGTAAGCGCGTCGTCCGGGTCAAAGCCCTCGACGCCGCCGGCAACGTCGACCGGACGCCGGCCGTCTACCGCTTCCGGGTGAAGCGGCGACGCGGTCACCGCTGACAGGAAAATAGGCGCCAGCCTGTCGCAAACTGCGTATTTTCATCAGCCCGCGAGGGTCCGCGGCGCGGGCACGGGGACTAAGTGACTATCCGCGCAGGCGCTCGGCCAGCGCCGAGTGCCGCCCGCCGCCGTCGTCGCGGCGCACCCCCATCGCCAGCGCGGCGGGGTCGCCGACCACGACGCAGGTGCGGCGGGCGCGGGTGATCGCGGTGTAGAGGAGGGGGCGGGTCAGCATCCGGGCGTGGGAGCGGTGGCAGACGGCGACCACCACCGGCACCTCGCAACCCTGCGCCTTGTGGACGGAGATCGCGTAGGCGAGGCGCAGGGTCGCGGTCTCGCCGTAGGGGATGACCAGCGAGCCGCCCTCGTCGGTGTCGACGACGATCGCCTCCTCCTCGGGGTCGTCGGTGCGCAGGAGGACGATCGAGCCGTTCATCAGGCCCAGCTCGTGTGAGTTGCGGGTCTGGATCAGGCGGTCGCCGACCCGGAAGCGCCCGTTCAGCGCCGGCTTGCCGCGCGGGTTGAGCCGCGCCTGGAGCCGCTCGTTCAGCACGTCGATCCCCACCGCCCCCCGGTACATCGGCGCCAGCACCTGCACGTCGCGGATCGGGTCGAGGTCGAAGCGCTTCGGCACCCGCTCGGCGACCACCTCGACCACAGTCTCCAGCGCCCGCTCCGGGCTGGGCCGGTCGATGAAGAAGAAGTCGTGGTTCTGGTCCTCCGCCGGCTGCAGGTGCGGCGGCCGGCCCCGGTTGATCTCGTGGGCGGCGGTGGTGATCATCGAGCGCGCCGCCTGGCGGAAGATGTGGCTGAGCCGGACGACCGGCGCGATCTCCGAGGCGATCAGGTCCTCGAACGGCTTGCCGGCCCCGATCGGCGGCAGCTGGTCGGCGTCGCCGACGAAGACGACGTGAGTCGACTCGGCGAGCCCGCCCAGCAGCACCTCGGCGAGGCGCAGGTTCAGCATCGAGGACTCGTCGACGATGACCAGGTCGGCGGGGAGGGGATGCCCCGGCTTGAAGCCCGGCTCGCGCCCCGGCATCCACTCCAGCATCCGGTGGATCGTCTGCGCCCCGTGGCCGGTCGCCTCCTCGAGCCGGCGGGCGGCGCGGCCGGTCGGTGCGCAGAGGGCGATCTTCGCGCCGGCGGCCTCGGCCTCGGTGACGACCGCCCGCGTGCAGACGGTCTTGCCGACGCCCGGCCCGCCGGTGAGGACCGAGATCCGCGTGGCGAAGGCGGCGCGCACGGCCGCCCACTGCTCGTCGGTCAAGCCGTCGGAGGCGGTTTCGCCGGGCTCGTGGTCGAGGTGGGGAGGGGCCGCGGCGCGGGCGCGCAGCGTCGCGGCCACGGCGATCTCGCTGGCGTGGGTCAGCTCCCTGTAGGCCCGGCCCTCGTCAACCAGCAGGCCGCGGGCGGCGACCAGGACCTCCGGGTCCGGGTCGAGGCCGATCAGCCTGGCGGTGCGCTGGGTCAGCTCGGCGAGCGGCAGGTTGGTGTGCCCCTGCTGCTCGGCCTCGGTGAGGGCGTAGACGGCGGCGGCCTGGGCGCGGCGGCTGGACTCGGGCGGCACGTCGGCGGCGAGCGCGATCTTGTCGGCGCGGGCAAAGCCCACCCCGTCCACCTCGGTTAGCCGGTAGGGGTCCTCGTGCAGGATCGCCATCGAGCGCTCGCCGTAGCGGGCGTGGATTGGCGCCGCCAGGTGGGCCAGCCCGTGGGGGGCGAGCTGGACGTGGAGGTCGCGGACGGCGCGGGATGCGTGCCAGGACTCGGCCGCGGCCGCGGCCTGCTTGGCGCTGACCCCCCGCAGGGCGCCGAAGACCCCGGCCGGGTTCGCCGCGATCGCCCCCAGCACGCCCTCGCCGTGCTCGTCGACGAGCCGCTCGGCACGGGTTGGGCCGATGTGGCGCAGTGAGATCAGGTAGGCGATCCGTCCCTCGCGGTCGGCCGGGTCGAGCGGCAGCGCGCCCCGGGCGCGGAGCTGGCGCCCGTAGCGCGAGTGGGTCTGCCACTCACCGCTCACCTCGGCTCGGTCGCCGGCGCAAAGGTGGGCGACCGGGCCGACCAGCGCGAACCCCTCGCCGGAGTCGGCGTCCTGCACCTCCAGCACCGCGTAGCCGTCGTCCTCGGCGCTGAAGATCACGCCCAGCACCTCGACCGTCCCCGAGAAGGTCGCCTCATCGGTCTCGAACAGGGTCGCGGCATCGCTCACACCTCAAAGCTAGCCGCCGCCGAGGCGGCACCCGCCGCCCCGGGCACGCAAATTCCGCGATACCGCTGGCGCCGGTTGCCCGGCCCGCTTGGCATGTCTACCCTGGACGGGCGGATGGAGAGTCCCGGCAGCATCGCCGATCGCTTCGCGCCGCTCGCGTCGCGGCTCGAGCGCCGCCTCCCCGGCGGCCTGCCGTTCGCGGTGCGCTTCTGGGACGGCAGCGAGCTGCGGCCGAGCGGGGGGAGGGCAGCGGCGACACGCTGCTGGTCCGCGACTCCCGTGCCCTCGCCTACATCGCCACCGCCCCGAACTAGCTCGGGCTGGGACGGGCCTGGGTGGCCGGGGACCTCGACCTCGACGGCGACCTGGAGCGGGCGCTGCGGGCCGGGGAGCGGTTAAAGCAGATCAAGTAGAGCGCCAGCGCCCGCAGCGCCGGCCCGTACTGGGCCGGGGCGCTGAGGCCTTGGGGGAAGG
>VRUE01000108.1 GCA_019456285.1 Solirubrobacterales bacterium
CGTATAGCCCGACTAAAGCGCCACTCCCGGGGTTGTCAGCCGAGCGGCCTGTACCCGCCGCCGTGGAAGACCAGCGGGTCGCCCTCGCTCGTCTCCAGGCCCGTCACCTCGCCGGTGACGATCACGTGGTCGCCGCCGGCGATCACGTCTCGGAGGTCGGAGGCGATCCAGGCGAGGGCGTCGTCGATCGCCGGGATGCCGTCGCGCTCGCTCCAGGCGACGCCCGCCCACTTGTCGGCCACCGGGGCCTTGGTGGCGAAGGAGCGGGCGATCTGCTCCTGGCCGGCGTGCAGGACGCTGATCCCGAAGCGGTTGGCGGCCTGCACGGCGAGCAGGGTGCGGGAGCCGCGGTCGAGGCAGGCCAGCATCAGCATCGGCTCGATCGAGAGCGAGCAGACCGCGTTGGCGGTGGCTCCGGCCGGCCCGTCGGGGCCGGTCGCGGTGACGATCGTGACGCCGGTGGGCAGCATCCCCATCGCGGCGCGGAAACGGGCGGGGTCGGGCGGGCTCATGGCGGGGCCAGACAATATGATGCCCGCCGCGTGCGCCCAGCTCTAGTCACAGCTCTGGCCGCCGCCGCCGCGTTCGGGCTTGTCGCCTGCGGCTTCGGCGAGGAGGGGATCTCGATCTCCAAGGACGACCCCAGCTACAACGGGGCCGTCCTCTTCGCCACCCGCTGCTCCGGCTGCCACACGCTGAGCGTCGCCGGCTCGCAGGGGACCGGCAATCGCAGCGCGCGCGCGCAGGGACCGAACCTCGATCAGCGAACCGAGACCTACCAGGATGCTCTCTTCGCGATCCAGAACGGCGGCTTCTCCGGGGCGATCATGCCCCAGAACATCGTTGTCGGCGCCGAGGCCGAGGCGCTGGCGCGCTTCGTCGCCGGGTACGCGGGGAAGGACGTCGAGACCCCGGCGCGCCCCGACGGGGCCTCGCCCTAGCACGTTGCCGCGATGCTAGACCTGAAGCTGATCCGCTCCGACCCTGAGCGAGTCAAGGCGGCGCTGGCGCGGCGCGGCGCGGCCGAGCGGGTCGACGAGCTGCTGGCGCTCGACGCTCGCCGCCGCGAGCTGCTGCCCGAGATCGAGAACGCCCAGGCCGAGCGCAAGACGCTCTCCAAGCAGATCGGCGAGGCCAAGCAGAAGGGCGCCGCCGCCCAGGGTCCGATGGACGCCGTCCAGGGGCTGAAGGAGCGGATCGAGTCGGGCAAGGCCGAGCTGGAGAAGGTCGAGTCCGACCTGGAGCGGGTCGCCACGGCCCTCCCCAACCTTCCCGACCCCGACTCCCCCGATGGGATGACCGAGGAGGACGCCGTCGTCCTGCGCGAGGTGGGCGAGAGGCCCAGCTTCGACTTCGAGCCGCGCGACCACCTGGAGATCGGGACCGCCCTCGACCTGATTGACATCGAGACCGCGGCGAAGCTCTCGGGCTCGCGCTTCGCCTACCTGAAGGGCGACCTGGTGCTGCTGGAGCTGGCGCTGGTCCGTTTCGCGCTCGAGCTGGTCCGCGAGGAGGGCCACGAGCCGGTCGTGCCGCCGGTGCTGGTCCGCGAGGAGGCGCTCTACAGGACCGGCTTCCTGCCCGGCGACCGCGACCAGATCTACGAGGTGCCGAAGGACGAGCTCTTCCTGGTCGGCACCTCCGAGGTATCCCTCGCCGGCCTGCATGCCGACCAGATCCTCGATCCTGGCGCCCTGCCGCTCCGCTATGCGGGCTTCTCGACCTGCTTCCGCCGCGAGGCGGGCGCCGCCGGCCGCGACACCCGCGGCATCTTCCGTGTCCACCAGTTCGACAAGGTCGAGATGTTCTCGTTCGTCGAGCCCGACCAGTCGGCGGCCGAGCACGAGCGGCTGCTGGCGATCGAGGAGCGGATCCTGACCGAGCTGGAGATCCCCTACCGGGTCGTCAACGTCGCCGCCGGCGACCTCGGCGCCGCGGCGGCGAAGAAGTACGACTGCGAGGCGTGGATCCCCAGCCAGGGCCGCTACCGCGAGCTGACCTCCTGCTCCAACACAACCGACTACCAGGCGCGCCGCCTCGGCTGTAGGTATCGGCCCGCCGACGGCGAAGCCCCACGGACGATGCACACGCTGAACGGCACCGCGGTGGCCGTGGGACGGACGATGATCGCGCTGATCGAGAACCGGCAGGAGCGGGACGGCGGATTCACGCTACCCAATATTTTGCATCCGTTCGGCGTACCTGAGAGGATCGCGTCACGATGAGCACCAGCGTCCGTGAGGCCAAGCGAGTCGTCCTCTGTGACGACCACGAGATCGTCCGCGAGGCGATCAAGGGGCGGATGGCGAACTCGAGCATCGTCCAGATCGTCGGCGAGGCGGGTGACGGGCGAAACGTGGTCGACGTCGTCAAGGAGCTGGAGCCCGACGTCCTGATCATCGACGTCGAGCTGCCCAAACGCGACGGGATCGAAGCCACCAAGGAGGTTCTGAAGGTCCGGCCGCGGACCAAGGTCATCGTCTTCACCGCCCACGCCCAGCCGGACCTGCTGGCGCTGGCGCTGCGGGCAGGGGCGTCTGGCTACGTGCTGAAGTCGGCGCCCGCCGAGGACATCGCCAGGGCGGTCAAAGCGGTGACCGGCGGCGGCACCTTCCTCGGCGGCGACTTCGCCGGCGGCAAGCCCTCGGAGGTCGAGAAGCTGCTCGAACTCTCGCCACGCGAGCGCCAGATCCTCGAGCTGCTCGCCGAGGGGCTGCGGGTGAAGGAGATCGCAGAACGGCTCAGCCTCAGCCCGGCGACCGTCCACACCCACGTCCGCAACGCGATCGCCAAGCTGGAGGTCGACACCCGCACCGAGGCGGTCGCCCTTGCGGTCCGCTTCAGCTACCTGGGTGCAGGCGGCGCCGTCCA
>VRUE01000109.1 GCA_019456285.1 Solirubrobacterales bacterium
ATTGCGGAACGGGAATCCCTCGTAAAGGCAATTTATGAGAAGAGCTCGCTTTTTAAGCGAGGAAATCCGGCAGTAAGGATTTACCACGTAACCACGGGTAAGTGGCAAAATGATGAAAAGTTGGTTGCTCGGATCGAAAACGAACGAGAGGCTCTTTTGGAGCTAAATATCTTTAGGGAAGTGCTGTTTAATCCAGTTGATGCTCGTGCGCTTCAACGTATGTACTCCCATGCAAAGAACAAATTAACAAAGACAATCGAGCTAACCCACAAGGTCACCTTGCCAAATCTTCCAGGAATTCAGGAGTCATATCTTGGTTTCCTTCCAGCCAAGGAGTACCTTAAACTTATCACCGATGACGGGGGGAATATCCTTAGAGGGCTTTTCTACGACAATGTCCGAGACTTCCAAGGCGAGAATCCGGTAAACCATGAAATTGACGAAACACTTAAATCCCCAGATAAGCAACTTTTCGTGCTTATGAATAATGGAGTAACAATTGTTGCCGATTCGATCACAAAAACTGGTGATGTATTTAATATTGAGGACTCACGGCTGTCCGGTTAACTCTCGAATAAATTCAGTTGGTTAGAGCTATGGTCATCGGTTTCTTGCTTGAGTGCATCGCTAACTATTTGTAATATTGGTCTTTTCTCAAAAATGTTGGTCTCAAGAATTTGTAAAATTGTGTGGAGACTGTCCGGTAGATTGAGCTGTTTTTTCGCGATTACGACAAGCAGGTAAATGGAGATTGCGATCCAGATTTGAGTTTTCACCGCGTTGGGGGAGGTGCCGTAGAACGCCTTGATGCGCAGGTGTTGCTTGATCCAGCGAAAGAACAACTCCACCAGCCAGCGCTGGCGGTAAATATCGGCCACAGCCTTCGCCGGGATTCCAAAGTGGTTGGTCAGGAACACGAAGCGCTTGTTGGTTTCGGCGTCGAAATAGGTAACGCGGCGCAAGGTTTCCGGGTATGCCTGCCTGGATTTTTTCACAATGAGCGTGATGGTCTGGTCGGCGCGGACCCCGCTTGATTTGTCCACGGGCCGTGAGGAAATCCGCCGGTAGCGCAAGTTTCGCTTGCCGCGAACTACAAAATACGCGGGAATGCGATGGACCGCGTAGAGCCTTTGATAATCCACATAAGCGCGGTCCATGGTTACAATGGAATCGGATTCCAAAGGCACCGCGTCCAGGAGATTGACGTCGTGGACTTTGCCAGTGGTTACGCAAATGAAAGTGGGGATTGAGCCCCGTAAATCCAACAGGGTGTGCATCTTGACCGCGGCCTTGGTTTTGCGAAAGTGCGCCCAAGGGAAAAGCGAGAGACAAAGATCGATCGTGGTTGAATCCAGGGCGTACACCGTGTTTTTCAGTTCCAGGGCAAACGGGTCTCCCTGATACAGCTTGCGCGCAGTGGCGATTAGCCCATGGGCAAAATCCTGATAAATGCGAAAGTCCCGCTGCTCGTTCGCGTCGGCTAGGGTGGAGCGGGAAACTGCACCCCGGAAGCCCATGTGATACAGCTTTTCCTTGTGGGAGTTCAGGCAGGTCTCGATATCGCGCAGGCTCTCCCGCCCCGTAAGCTGGGCAAACGCCATGCAATGGAACTGATCCAGGCATGAAAAACTGTGAACCCTGTGATTGCCTTTGTAGCGCTCGACGCATTTATCGAACTCGTAACGTGAAAAATGCTCCATCAACTGAGCAAAGACCGTCTTCCCGGTGTTCATCGGCTCTTCTCCCTCGTTTGCTTGAGGAAGAACTATAGGCCGAAAACATAAGAGGCGATTTCAAATCGAAAAATCTGGAATTGGTCACTATCATCTGTTATTTCAATGCTGTGAATACATGTTCGAACAAGTTAACCGGACAGCCGTGTTGAGGACTATCAAATAGTGAATGGTTGCCAAACAAGTCATGTGTTGTACAACAACATAGCAAGTTTGGAGGAACCAGTTCATATTCCGATTAAATTGATCGTATCACAAGATAGCGAAGTTAAGAACAAAATAATTAAGGCCACAAACCGACAAACACCCGTCAAGACAGAAGAGCTAACAGCACTAACCGACTATCAGAAGGCACTCGAAGATTACTATTATGCGGTTACTGGTGATTGCCAACTCTACTACGAAAGACGCTCACAGCAATACCGATCAAGCAGTGGTATAGAGAAGATAAGAATCGTAAGTATATCCAGCCAAATTAGATCATTTTCTTCAATGTTTCTTCAGCTCCCGCATCAGGCTAGTCGGTATTATGGGACTCTTTTAAAGAGTATTGAATCAAAAATATTTATCGCAGAACATCCACCAATTGCCTACTACGCAAGTGCACTCGCTCTTTATCGTTTCGAGTCATTCGCACGAAAAAACTTTCTAGATTCAAAATATCGCCCTTTTAAATATCACCTATTGGCAATTGTTCGTATTATTATTGCAGGTGAATCCGATACTGCAATGACTTCTAATCAGTTTGAGAGATACTGCCAATCAATAGTCGATAAATTAAAAGATGAGGATGAATGTCTCAAATCTTTTCGAGATGCCATAGCTATTCTTGATACCATATTAGATGGTAACTATGAGCGAGATAAGGCTAAAGATGCATCACTTTTGAAAACAGCCGTGGAGAAGCACCAACCGTAGACTCCAACGAGGCATTGTACCTGAAGTCCCTGGAGAAACATTGTTTCGTTCAACGTTGTCGGCCTGTT
>VRUE01000110.1 GCA_019456285.1 Solirubrobacterales bacterium
GCATGGAATCCAAGGATGCTGTCCGCAATCTCAGCATTGGGCGCAAGCTCCCTGAGCGCTACGGCGTCCTCAGCGGCCTTGCGCGCGAGGAGAGCCGCCAGCTCGTCGGCCTCAAGCTCCGACGAGGACTCGCCCATCTCGCAACGCCTCGTTGACCATCGTGCCTTGAATGGCGCCCCACCGGTCGGCGTGGTCGGCGCTGATGACGATGAGGTCGATCGGCGTCCCGATTGCTCCGAGCGCTTCTCGCAGGCGGACGAACTCCTCGCGGCGGTTGCGAAGTTCTGGCTCGATCACAAGCAAATCGAGATCCGAGCCGGGATGTGCATCGCCACGCGCATGAGAGCCGAATAGGATCACCTGCGCATTGGGGGCGGCATCGGCGAGCCGGCGGCCTGCCTCGGCGACTAGATCCTCGTTCGTCATGGCATCAAGGTAGCCCATGGCTACGATGGCTCAGGGCCGAGGCGCGCTTCTGGCTGGCGGCATGCTTCTTGGCCTGGCCGAAGGAGCCCAAAACTTGGTCCCGAAATTGGTCCCCGACTCCACCGAACTCAGCCGAACTCCTTGGACGCGATTCGCTCTATCGGGCCAGATTCGGCTCTACAGCCGGGTTCCGGCGCGACTCATAATCCGTGGAGCGCAGGTTCGAGTCCTGCCCGCCCCATCGCACAGGCAAGCGGAATGCGGCGCCCTCCGGGGCGCCCGAGCGCGACTCGGTGCGCTCTGCGCATGAGTCCGGCGCCCCTTGACAGCGGGCGTTGAAGGTCAATAAAATTAACCTGGCAGTTGGAGATCGACGCTCGTCGGCGCGCCCAGCGCCTGGAAATAGACCGAGACTGGAGGGTGATCGATGGCTGGTGGTCAGGTAACGTCGCCGACGGGTACGGCTCCGGACAGGTACGTGTACTACCCCGGCACCGAGGAGCTTGGCAAGGACGAGGCGCGCATCGTCGCCTGTGGGACGGGGATGCCAACCGCCCGCCGGGCGCAGGCGGGGACGTCCTTCGTGGTGGAGCTGGGGAACGGCGACAAGTTCATCTTCGATATCGGCAGCGGCTCGATGGCGAACATTCAGTCGCTGATGATCCCGGCGGACTTCCTCACCAAGGTGTTCCTGACCCACCTGCACACCGATCATTGGGCCGATCTGGCGTCGCTCTGGGCGGGAGGGTGGACCGCGGGCCGCACTTCGCCGCTCGAGGTCTGGGGGCCGAGTGGCGCTCGCGAGGACATGGGCACGAGCTACGCCGTCGAGCACATGCTCAAGGCATACAACTGGGACTACATGACACGCGCGGTGACGATCAATCCCACCCCCGGCGAGATCAGGGTCACCGAGTTCGACTACAAGGGCCTCAACGAGGTCGTCTACGAGCAGAACGGCGTCACGATTCGATCCTGGCCGTGCATTCACACTGGCGACGGTCCGATCAGCTATGAGCTCGAGTGGAACGGCTACAAGGTCGTGATCGGCGGTGACACGGCACCGAACAGATGGTACCCGGAGTACGCGAAGGGCGCCGACTGGGCAAACCACGAGTGCTTCATGACCTCGGAGCAGATGATGAGCAAGTACAACCAGCCGCCGCAGCTGGCGCTGCGGATCAACCTGCTCTTCCACACCTCCGCCCAATCGTTCGGGAAGATCATGAGCATTGTCAAGCCACGGCACGCCGTCGCCTATCACTTCTTTAACGACGCCGACACGCGCTACGACATCTACGACGGGATCCGGGAGTCCTACGACGGGCCGCTCTCGATGGCGACCGACCTGATGACCTGGAACATCACCCGCGATGCGGTGACCGAGCGCATGGCCGTTTCGCCCGACTCCGACTGGGAGGTCGAGGGCCTCGGCGAGAAGCTGGATCCGGACCGCTCTCGAAAGTCTGAGTACACGAAGTTCACGCTTGACGGCCGGCTCGATGTCGACGACGTCAATCGGGAGTGGATGGAGCCCTTCATGGACGACCACGACCTAACGTCCGACGACCTCGGCGTCGGCGAGACGTAGGCGAACAGACTTCGGGACTTCGTGTGGGTCGACAGGCGGTAGTGAGGCGTCAGGCGCGCCGTTGAGCGATGCCGGAGTTCGAGTCCTTCTCGCCCCATTCAATCTCGTCGTGCCCGAATGGCATCACGGGAGCACCGGACGCCTGCGGCCTGTAACTCGTCTATGACGAGGAGCCCTGCCCAATTTCGATGGCTTCACGTTTTGTGCTGAATCGTGTACCATGCCTGAGATGGCAACGTCCCCGAGGCGCATCAACGTGACGCTCGATGACGAGCACGCGTACAAGCTCGCAAGGTTTGCTGAGCGGAGCCACATGCAGGAGGGAACGCTTGCCCGCTCGCTGCTGTCGACCGCGCTTGACGATGCCGACCCCGACGCCGCTAGCATCACTGAGATCCTCGATGCGATTCCGGGCGCCTGGGAGCGGACGCAGGAGGGGCTTGCGCAGGCTGCCCGGGGCGAAGGAACGCCGCTCGACGAGCTGGCCTGAGTGGCGCAGGTCATCGTCACCCCGCGTGCGCGGCGGGACGTGGATGAGGCGATCCCGGCACTCAGCCTCCCCGACGACACTTGGACTCGGGTCAGCCGCTCGTTGAGAGTCCTGGAGACGTTCCCGCTTGCGGGCCCCGAGTTGGCTGGTCGATGGGCACCGGCCCGGTTCG
>VRUE01000018.1 GCA_019456285.1 Solirubrobacterales bacterium
AGCGAGCGCACCTGCGACGAGCCCTGGAGCTTGCCGAGCGCGGGCGCGGACGGGTGAGTCCGAATCCCCTGGTCGGGGCGGTGATCGTGCGGGATGGTGAGGTGATTGGAGAGGGTTTTCACGCCGAGCTTGGTGATTTGCATGCCGAGCGGGCGGCGCTGGAGGACTGCCGCCGCCGCGGTGAGGACCCCGCCGGGGCGACGATGTACGTGACCCTGGAGCCCTGCGCGCACCACGGCCGCCAGCCGCCCTGCACCGAGGCGATCCTCGAGGTCGGGATCGAGTGCGTGGTGATCGCTTCCGAGGACCCGACCGAGAAGGCGGCCGGCCGCGGCCCCGGCATCCTCCGCGACGGCGGCGTCGAGGTCGAGCTTGCCGCCGGCGAGGAGGCGACCGCCGCGCGCCTGCTCAACCAGCCCTTCCGCAAGCACGCCCGCACCGGGCTGCCCCTGGTCACCCTCAAGATGGCGATCTCGCTCGACGGGCGCACCTCAACCGCCTCCGGCGACTCGCCCTGGATCTCCGGCGAGCGCAGCCGTGCCCTCGTCCACCGCTGGCGGGCGGATTCCGACGCGATCGCGGTCGGGATCGGCACCGCCCTCGCCGACGACCCGCTCCTTACCGCTCGCGACCCGGAGGCCGCGCGCCAGCCGGTCCGCGTCGTCTTCGACTCCCACGCACGACTTCCCCTCGACTCGCAGCTCTTGAAGACGATCGAGCAGTCGCCGCTGATCGTCGTCACCGCACCCGAGGCCGACTCCGCCCGCGTCAAGGCGCTGCGCGAGGCGGGCGCCGAGATTGCGGTCGCCGGTGGCTCGACCCCCGCCGAACGCATCCGCTCTGCCCTCGCCGACCTCGGCCGCCGGGGCATCACCAGCCTCCTCCTCGAGGGCGGCCAGACGCTCGCCGCCGCCTTCACCGACGCCGACGCAGTCGACGAGACGCGCCTCTTCGTGGCGCCGGTTCTCCTGGGCGGGGTTGCGGCGGCCCCTCGCGCGGGAGGCGTCGGGGTGGGGGGTCGTCCGCAGCCCGAAGCCTGCGGAGGGCAGGGCCCCGACCCCGATGCCCCGCGATCGGGCGGGGAGGGCACCCCCACCCTCCCCCAGCACCGCACCGTAGAGACGGTCGGCGAGGATCTGCTGATCACGGCCCGGTTCAAGGAGTGGTGAGGTGTTCACCGGACTGATTCAGGATGTCGGGAGCGTGGAGGCTGTCGAGGCCGGCAGCGATGGGGCGAGGCTGCGGATCGTCACGGATCTCGGTGCCGAAATCTCCCCCGGGGACTCGGTGGCTGTCGACGGCGCCTGCCTGACCGCGACCGGCGCCGATGCGGGCAGCTTCGAGACGGAGGCGATGAACCAGACGTTGGAGGTGACGTCGCTCAAGGGACTTGAGGCTGGGAGCCGGGTCAATCTGGAGCTGGCGATGAAGGCCTCGGATCGGTTGGGCGGGCACATCCTCCAAGGCCATGTCGACGCTGTGGGCGAGGTGGTCTCGATCGAGGAGGACGGCTTCGCCCGGCGCCTCCGCGTCGCGCTTGAGCCGGAGTTGCTGCGCTACGCGGTCGAGCGGGGATCGATCGGCCTGAACGGGACCAGCCTCACCGTGGCTGCGCTGGGCGAGGGGTGGGTGGAGGCGTCCCTGATACCGGAGACGCTGCAGCGCACCAACCTGGGCGACGCGGCGCCGGGCGACAAGCTGAACGTGGAGTGCGACATTGTGGCGAAGTACGTGGAGCGGCTGGTGTCACCATTCGTTGGAAAGGAGCAAGCGTGAGCCATATGACGGAGACGACCAGGAGAGGGAACGCGGGGCAGGCGGTGGGCAAGAGCCCGTTCGCGACGATCGAGGAGGCGATCGAGGAGATCCGCCGCGGCCGCATGGTCGTCGTCTGCGACGGCGAGGACCGCGAGAACGAGGGCGACCTGGTGATGGCGGCGCAGTTCGCCACCCCGGAGGCGGTCAACTTCATGGCCAAGGAGGCGCGCGGGCTGATCTGCCTGGCGCTGACCACCGAGCGCTGTGAGAAGCTCGGCCTCAACCTGATGGCGGCCAAGAACGAGGCGCCGCTGCAGACCGCCTTCACGGTGACGATCGAGGCGGCGGGCGGGATCAGCACCGGGATCTCCGCGCATGACCGCGCCCACACGATCCAGGTCGCGATCGACCCCAACTCCGGCCCCGGCGAGATCGTCGTCCCCGGCCACATGTTCCCGCTGCGCGCCAAAGACGGCGGCGTGCTGGAGCGCACCGGCCACACCGAGGCCAGCGTCGACCTCGCCCGCCTCGCCGGCCTCACCCCGGCCGGGGTGATCTGCGAGGTGATGAACGACGACGGCACGATGGCCCGCGTCCCCGACCTCGTCCCCTACTGCGAGCGCCACCGCCTGAAGATGGTCACGGTCGCCGACCTGGTCGCCTACCGCCGCCGCACCGAGAAGCTGGTCGAGCGGGTCGTCTCGACCGCGCTGCCGACCGTGTTCGGCGACTTCAGCGCGGTCGGCTACCGCTCCCTGGTCGACGACAAGCACCACGTCGCGATGGTCAAGGGGGAGGTCGACGGCGTCGAGGACGTGCTGGTCCGCGTCCACAGCGAGTGCCTGACCGGCGACGTCTTCCACAGCATGCGCTGCGACTGCGGCGAGCAGCTGGCGGCGGCGCTGACGATGATCGAGCGCGAGGGGCGGGGCGTGCTGCTCTACCTCTCCCAGGAGGGGCGCGGGATCGGCCTGCTCAACAAGCTGAGGGCCTACAAGCTGCAGGAGAAGGGCGTCGACACGGTCGAGGCCAATCTGAAGCTGGGCCTGCCGGCCGACCTGCGCGACTACGGGATCGGGGCCCAGATCCTCGGCGACCTCGGCCTGACCAGCATCCGCATCCTCACCAACAACCCGAAGAAGATCGTCGGGCTGGAGGGGTACGGGCTCTCGGTCAGCGAGCAGGTGCCGATCGAAACCGTCCCCAACGCCCACAACGAAGGCTACCTGCGGGCGAAGCGCGACAAGCTCGGCCACACCCTCCACCACCAGGGGCTCGCCTTCGACGAGGAGATGATCCACGACGAGGAAGAACGCAACGCGGGGGCCGGGGGTGACTGAGGCCGGAGCGTTCCTGGAGGCGTTCAGCGAGGAGGAGCGCGCGACCCTGGCGCCGCTGCGGTTCGCGGTCTGCGTCGGCCGCTTCCACGAGGACCTGGCGGAACGGCTGCTGAGCGGCGCCAGGGAGGGATTCGAGCTGGCCGGCGTCCCGGCCTCCTCGGTGAGCCAGGCCTCGGTCCCCGGCGCCTACGAGCTTCCCTTCGCCGCGAAGCTCCAGGCGCGGACCGGCCGCTTCGCCGGGATCGCCTGCCTCGGCGTCGTGATCCGCGGCGAGACCGACCACTACGACTTCGTCTGCGCCGAGGCCGCCCGCGGCATCCAGGACGTGCAGCTGGGGACCGGCGTGCCCTGCGCCTTCGGGGTGATCACCTGCGACACGATGGAGCAGGCGCTGGCAAGGGCCGGCGGCGGCAAGCGCGACCAGGGCCGCAGCACCGCCCTGACCGTCGCCCGGATGGCGCTGCTGCAACGCCAGCTGGGTTAAGAATAAGAACGAGATTCCGACAACGCCCACAGCGGGGTGCGGTGTCGGTCCTCAGTGACTATCCGAAAACCCGCGTGTGTGGCTGGCGAGCGCCGGACCAAGCGGGGCGAGGACGCAGGGAGGCCGAATAGCCGGGCGCTATTTGGCCGACCGAGGACGCAGCCCCGCGCAGCGTCCGCCGCCGCCGGGCGTGTGCGGGGGTTTTCAGATAGTCACTTAGCTACCATGCACGACCCGATGGCCAAGGTATGCCACAGCTGCGGCAAGGGGCCGGCGTTCGGCAACTCCCGCAGCCACTCGATGGTCGCGACCAGGCGGCGCTTCGACCCGAACCTGCAGAAGGTCCGGATCCAGGACGGCGGCGCCAGCCGGCGCGTCTACGTCTGCGTCCGCTGCCTGAAGTCCAACAAGGTCACCAAGGCCGCGTAGACCCGGCCGTAGCCGCCACTGCTCTCGCGTCCGAGCGCGGTAGCTAGATTTCGGTCAATGCCCGACCCCAGCATCGCGCGATTCCGGCGCGTCATCACCTCTGCCTACGCGTACCTCGAGGAGCGCCGCCAGGAGGTCAACGACTTGAACGTGTTCCCGGTCGCCGACGGCGATACGGGCGACAACATGGCGATGACGATGCGCGCCGTGATGGAGGAGCTGGATCGGCTCGACGGGCTCGAGGTCGACGAGGTCGGCCGCACCCGGCTGGTGCAGGCGCTGGCCCGCGCCGCGTTGATGGGGGCGCGGGGCAACTCCGGCGTCATCCTCAGCCAGATCGTGCGCGGCGCCGCCGAGGAGCTGGCCAGCCGTCCCGGGGAGCTGGTCGACCCGGTCCTCGTCGCGTCGGCCTTCGCCAGTGCCGCCGAGGCCTCCTACGAATCGGTTCGCGAGCCGGCCGAGGGGACGATGCTGACCGTCTTCCGCGAGATGGCGCACTCGATCGCCCGCCAGCTCGCCCACCTGGAGGCCGGCAGGCAGCGGTTCGACCGCGGCGTCAGCGACAAGCGGCAGGACGCCGTCCTCGCGGAGGTCCTGGAGCGGGCGATCGCCGACGGCCAGAGGGCGGTCGAGCGGACGCCGGAGCAGCTCGACGTGCTGCGCGAGTCCGGCGTCGTCGACGCCGGCGGCTACGGCCTGGTGCTGATCCTCGCCGGGGTCGTCGCCGGGCTGCGGGGCGACTCCGCCGAGGCGCCGGAGATCTCCCACCACGGGGCGCCCCGGCTCAGCCGCCCGCAGCACGAGGACAGTCGCTTCCGCTACTGCACCAACTTCATCGTTTCCGGGACCGGTCTGGAGGGCCGTGACTTCCTTCCCCGGCTGGAGGGGCTCGGCGACTCGGTCCTCGTGGTCGGCGACGAGGTGACGCTCAAGGTCCACGTCCACACCGACGAGCCCGAGGCGGCCGTCACCCTCTTCGAAGGGGCGGGCCGGGTCACCAACCTCGACGTCGCCGACATGCGGGAGCAGATCGCCAAGCGTCGCGCCCGCCTGGAGAACGGGCGGACAGGGGTCCTGGCGGTCGCCGCGGGCGAGGGGCTGGAGCGGTTGTTCGGGGAGCTGGGCGCTCACGTCGTGTGCGGCGGCGAGACGCTCAACCCGTCGACCTACGAACTGCTGGCCGGGATCCACGAGATCCAGGCGGAGGAGGTGCTCGTCCTGCCCAGCTCCTCCAACGTGGTCATGGCGGCTGAGCGCGCCTGCGAGCTGTCGGAGAAGCCGGCCCGGGTCGTGGCCGCGACCTCGCAGCAGGCGAGCCTGCTGGCCCTGGTCGAGCTCGACCCCGCCGCCTCGGTGGAGGAGAACGCGGGGCGGCTCGACGCGGCGCTGGCGGACGTCGCCAGCGGCGGCGTCGCTCCCGCCGCCCGAGACGACGCCCGGGGACGCTTCCGTCAAGGCGACGCGGTCGGCTTCGCCGGCGATGAGATCGTCGCCTGGGGCGGCGCCGGCTCGACCCTGGCGGCGACGATCGAGCGCCTCGCGCAGGGGGCCGAGATCGTCACCGTGCTTGCCGGCGACGGCGCGCCGATCCCGCTGGCGGAGATCGACACGCACGTCCCGGGCGGGGTTGAGGTCGAGACCCACGAGGGTGGTCAGCCGAGCTGGTGGTGGCTGCTCGCCGCCCAGTAGTGCGCTCCTTCGCCGGCGTCTCCAAGCTCACCAGGGCGCAGCTGCGCGACGCGCCGGTCCGCTGGCCGCGGCCGAGCACCCTCGACCGTCCCCTGACCACACTCGCCGGTGTCGGGCCGAAGCTCTCCGAGGCAGCCGCGGAGGCCGGCATCGAGACCGTCGGCGACCTCCTGCTGCGCGTCCCCCACAGCCATCGCGACCGCACGATCGAACCTCTGGGGGAGATCGAACCAGGTCGGCAGGCGACCGTCCATGTCGAGGTGCTCGGCACCAGACCTCGTCCGTTTCGGCGCCGCGGCCTGAGCATCGTTTCGGTCAAGGTCGGCGACGACAGCGGATCCACCAGGGCCACCTGGTTCAACCAGCCCTGGGTCGCGCAGAAGCTGACCGCAGGGACCCCGCTGCTCTTAACCGGCTCAGCGGATAAGCGCGGCTTCCGAGTGTCGGAGTACGAATTCGTGTCTGCCGCGGGTGGCGTCGGCGTGGGGGGGACTCCGCCGCCCGGAGGCTGCGGAGGGCAAGGCCCCGACCCTGCCACCGACCGGTCCCTTCGCCCGGAGCAGCGCGCAGGGCAAGGAGGGCGCCCCACCCGGCGACAGGACCCGCGGCCGACCAGGATCGTCCCGGTGCATCCGGCGACCGAGCGGCTGAAGCCGCGGCGGTTGCGGCAGTGGATGGAGCAGGCCTGCGTCCTAGCCGGGGACGCGATCGAGCCGCTGCCCGCGGAGCTTCGCGCTCGCCGCGGGCTCGCCCGAGTGGGCGATGCTCTCTGTGCCGTCCACTTTCCCGAGGACGAGGTGGACGCCGAGGAGGCGCGGCGGCGGCTTGCCTTCGAGGAGCTGTTCCTCTACCAGGCCATCCTGGCTACTCGCAAACGTGCGCACCGGGTCGCCCGGCCCGCGCCGAGGCTGGGGGAGGCCGGGGAGCTGGTGGGACGGTGGGTCGAGTCGCTGCCGTTCGAGCCGACCAAGGGCCAGCTGGCGGCGTTCGACGAGATCGACGCCGATCTCGACTCCGGCGAGCCGATGCAGCGGCTGCTGATGGGGGAGGTCGGGTCGGGGAAGACCGTCATCGCCCTCTACTCGATGCTGCGGGCATTGGAGGCTGGGTTTCAGGGGGTGCTGATGGCGCCCACCGAGACACTGGCCGAGCAGCATGCGGCGACCCTGGACCGGTTGCTCGTGCACGAGCCGCTGCCGTTCGCGCGGCTGACCGGCGCGACGCCGGCGGTGCTGCGGCGCGAGGCGCTGGAGCGGCTGGCCACCGGCGAGCTGGGGTTGGTGGTCGGGACGCATGCGCTGATCGAGCCGGCGGTCGAGTTCGCCCGCCTGGGCCTTTGCGTGGTCGACGAGCAGCACCGCTTCGGGGTCGAGCAGCGCCGGGCGCTGGACTCGAAGGGGCCGGAGGGGATGGCGCCCCACGTCCTCCACATGACCGCGACGCCGATTCCGCGGACCCTCTCGCTGACCGCCTACGGCGACCTCGACACGACGGCGCTGCGCGAGCTGCCGGCGGGACGGCGCCCGGTCGAGACCCGCCTGGTCGGGGAGGACGACCGCGCCGCCGCCTACGAGTTCGTCCGCGAGCGGCTGCGCGAGGGGCGCCAGGCCTACGTCGTCTGCCCGCTGGTCACCGAGTCCGAGAAGCTTCAGGGCCGCGCCGCCGAAGGGGAGGCCGAGCGGCTGGCGGCGGGCGAGCTGCGCGGCTTCGCGCTCGGCGTCCTGCACGGCCAGATGCCCTCGGCCCGCAAGAGCGAGGCGATGGAGGCCTTCGCCGGCGGCGGGCTCGACGTCCTCGTCGCGACCACGGTGATCGAGGTGGGGATCGACGTGCCCAACGCGACGGTGATGCTGATCGAGGGGGCGGAGCGCTACGGCGTCTCCCAGCTCCACCAGCTGCGGGGGCGGGTGGGGCGCGGCGAGCACGAGTCCCACTGCCTGCTGCTCGCCGAACGGGCGGGCGAGCCGGCGCGGCGGCGGCTGCGGGCGGTCGTGCGGGAGCGGGACGGCTTCAAGCTCGCCGAGGTCGACCTCGGCCTGCGCGGCGAGGGGGAGGTGCTCGGCACCCGCCAGCACGGCATGCCGCGTTTCGCGGTGGCCGAGCTTCCCGAGGACACTCCGACCCTGCTCGCGGCGCGCGATGAGGTACTGGCCCTGCTGCGCCGCCACCGTTCGCTCGATGCCCCGGAGCTTGGCCCGCTGCTGGAGGCGGCGCGGCGCCGGTTCGGCGCCGGCGCGGCCGACCCGATACCACTCTGAGCCATGCGGATCATCGCCGGAGAGCTGAGGGGCCGGCGCCTCGTCGCGCCGCGCGGCTGGAAGGTGCGCCCGACCTCCGACCGGGTCCGCGAGGCGATCTTCTCCGCCCTCGGGGAGGTCACCGGGGCCCGCGTCCTCGACCTCTACTGCGGCACCGGCGCGCTGGCGATCGAGGCGCTCTCGCGCGGCGCCGCCGACGCGGTGCTCGTCGACCGCGACACCCGTCCCGCGCTCGGCAACGTCGAGCGGCTCGGGCTCGGCGACCGCGTCGAGCTGGTCCGCTCCGACATCCCCCGCTGGCTGGCCGGCCACCCGGAAGGCCCGGAGGCGCCCCGCTTCGACCTCGTCTTCGTCGATGCTCCGTATAGACTCGCCGAGCGCGTGGGGCAGGAACTGGACACCCATCTGCCGCGCCTTCTCGCGGAGGGGGGCCGGGCGATCGTCGAGAGCGGCGCCCGCCGCCCGCTTCGCGTCGAGTCCCTCGACCGCCTCCGCCGGCGGCGCTACGGGGCCGCCGACGTCTCTTTCTACGGAGAGGCGTCGTGACGCAGCGCGACGGCACGGTCGTCTGCCCGGGCAGCTACGACCCGGTCACCAACGGCCACATAGACATCATCACCCGCACCTCCGCCGTCTTCGAGCGGGTTGTCGTCGGCGTCGTCGACAACCCGATCCGCAAGGAGAAGACGCTGTTCACCGCCGCGGAGCGGCGGGCCTTCATCGAAGGGGCCACGGCCGACCTGCCGAACGTCGAGATCGAGATCTTCTCCAACCTGCTGGTCGCGTTCGCCCGCGAGCAGGGCGCCAAGGCGATCGTCAAGGGCCTGCGGGCGATCTCCGACTTCGAGTACGAGTTCGAGATGGCGCAGCTCAATCGCAAGCTCGACCCCGGGATCGAGAGCATCTACGTGATCGCCTCTCCCCACTACAGCTTCCTCTCCTCGACCGGCGTCAAGGAAATGGCGACCTTCGGAGGCGACGTTTCCGACCTGGTCCCGGACCCGGTCGCGGCTGCGATGTCGCAGCGCCTGGGCGACAGGTAGGCTTCGGCGGGCGGAGCGGCGGTGGGCGAGAGTTTGCATGGAGCCGAGGAAATGACCGCTTCGTCACCAAAGAAGGCTCTGACACGTAGGCTTACGACCTGCTGATGGATGTACTGGTCCTCATAGACAAGCTGGACGATGTCGTCCACAACGCCCGGCCCGTCCCGTTGACGGATCAGGTTCGCGTGGACCGCGAGGAGATCTACGACCTCCTCGACCAGATGCGCGCCACGATCCCCGAGGAGATCAAGCAGGCGCGCTGGATCGTCAAGGAGCGCCAGGAGATGCTGGCCGAGGCGAAGCGCGAGGCGGAGCGGGTCATCCGCGAGGCGCGGGAGCAGCAGGCCCGCCTGATCTCCGACGAGGAGGTCACCAAGCAGGCCGAGCGGGCCGGCGACGAGATCGTCGAGGACGCCCGCACCCGGGAGCGTGAGATCCGCCTTGGAGCCGAGGACTACGCCGACGAGATCCTCAACACGCTCGAGATCAACCTGCAGAAGTTCCTCGCCGCCGTGCAGCGCGGCCGCGACCGGCTCGCCGGGCGCGACGAGGAGCCGGTCGCCGAGCTCGACGAGCAGCAGTAGGTGCGGACGGGGCCGGGCGTCCCTCTTCGCTCAACTTTTTCGGTGGATCGTGGTCGGCTGGCCAGCCGATGGATGTGTCTGAACTTAACCCCCCATATGGGTGGACAACCTCAGGCACCCCCTGCTACTCCAGCTTCAGGTCCTTGAGCTTGTTCCAGCGGGGGTCGGGCCCCGTGCCGTGCTCGTGGGCCGAGGGGTCCGCGTCGTTGAGCGACTCGCCGCAGACGGGGCAGAGGCCGGCGCAGTCGGGCCGGCAGAGGACGCGGGTCGGGATTGCCAGGACCGCGGCGTCGTGGACCCAGCGGCCCAGGTCCAGCTCTTCGTCGACGACGTAGGGGCTGTGCAGCTCCTCGTCGTCGGTGCCGTGCTGGTCGACCTCGCGGGCGTCCACCTCCGTCTTCGCCGCCGCGGTCTCCAGGCAGCGCATGCAGGGGCCCTCGAAGTGGAGGGGGAAGCGGAGCCGGAACGCGTAGCCGCCGCTGGGGCGGGAGACGTCGAGCCGGGCCCGGAGCGACCCGGGCGTCGCCGCGTAGGCCTGCCCGCCCAGCTCCAGCGGGTCGAGCCGGACCGGGAAATCCAGCCGCTTCCCCTCCCCGTGGGACAGGGTGAGCCGCGCCAAGTCGACGATCGTGGTGGGCACTTGGGCTATCAGCACTCCTCCGTGCCACTTACGATGGCATCCTCCCGACGAGATTACGAGATGGGTCAATTCGACTGGACACCGGAGACGTATCTGGAGCGAATTCGCTCCAAGGTCCCCCGCTACGACGAGCTGCAGGAGCAGGCCGTCGCCGCGATCCCCTTCCCGCCGGAGCGGGTGCTGGAGCTGGGGCTGGGGACCGGCGAGACGACGCGACGGCTGATCGAGGCCCACCCGGACGCCTGGGTGGTCGGCCTCGACTCGAGCCCCGACATGGTCTTCCGCGCCCGCCAGACCTACGACGACGTCCAGCTCGCCCGCATGGAGGACCCGCTCCCCGACGGCCCCTGGGACCTCGTCATCTCGGTCCTCTCGGTGAGCGACCTGACCGACGAGCAGAAGAAGTCCCTCTTCCGCCGAGTCCGTGAGCACTCCGGCGCCCTCGTGATCGGCGACGTCTTCGAACCGGAGCGGCTGGAGAATCTCGTCGAGTGGTGCGATGGAGAGATCGTCTGGCGGGCGGATGACCTGGCGGTGGTGCGAGCCGTCTACTAAGTAACTACCATTCCGCGACCGATGGCCGTCCCGAAGAGGAAAACTTCCAGCGCCCGCCGCGACAAGCGGCGGGCCACGCACAAGGCGGCGAAGCCGCGGCTCAACCGCTGCCCGCGCTGCCACAGCCCCCGTCTTCCGCACCGCGTCTGCCCCACCTGCGGCACCTACGCCGGGCGCGAGGTGATCAAGCACCCGATCGCCGAGGCCCCGGCGAGCCCCCCCGAGGTCGCGGCGGACACCCCCGAGACCGAGGAGTGATGCCAGCCGGGCGCGGCGTGACCGTCGCCCTGGACGGCTTCGGGGCGGAGCGGGGCTTCGGCGTGCTCGCCGAGGGCGCCCGGCTGGCCGCTGCGGACGGGATACGCCTCCGGGTCTTCGGCCCACCGCGGGAGCTGGGCCTGGACGGGGTCGACGGAGTCGAGGTGATCCCGACCTCGGAGTGGGTCGGCAACGAAGACGACCCGGTGCCCGCCGTCCGCGCCGTGAAGGAGGTATCGGTGGTCCGGGCCGCCCGCGACGTCGCCGCAGGGCGGGCCGGCGCGATGGCCAGCCCCGGCTCGACCGGGGCGACGATGGCCGCCGCGACCTTCGGCCTGCGGCGGCTGCGCGGCGTCCAGCGCCCCGCCCTCGCGGTGCGGCTACCCGTCCCCGGCAAGCCGGTGCTCTTCCTCGACGCCGGCGCCAACGTCGAGGTCCGCGCCCAGCACCTGGTCCAGTTCGCCTTCCTCGGCGCCGCCTTCAGCGAGGCGGTGCTCGGGGTCGAGCGCCCCCGGGTCGGGTTGCTCTCGGTCGGCGAGGAGGCCGGCAAGGGCAGGGAGGAGACCGTTGCCGCCCATGCGCTGCTCTCGGAAGCCGGGGGCATCGAGTTCAGCGGCAACGTCGAGGGCAGCGACCTGCCGGCCGGCGCCGCCGACGTGGTGGTCACCGACGGCTTCACCGGCAACGTCGCGCTGAAGCTGATGGAGGGGACGGCGCGCACGGTCACCGCGGCGATCCGCGACGCCGCCCGCTCCAACCCGCTCGCCGCCCTCGGCGGTCTGCTGATGCGCCCCGCCCTCGGCGGCCTGCGCCGCGAGCTGCATCCCGACACGACCGGCGGCGCGATCCTGCTCGGGCTGCGGAGCATCGCGGTCGTCGGCCACGGCAGCTCGGGGGCGGAGGGGATCGCGAACGCGGTGCGGCTGGCGGCGCGCTGCGCCGAGGTCGACGCGGCGGGTCGCACGGCGGCGCTGCTGCGCGAGGGCGGAGTGACCCGCGGCTCGCTCGCGGCGGGTCGCAGGGACGGCGTCGACGCGTGATGGGAAGATGGGGAACCCGATGACCCGCGACGAAGTCCTCGCCCTGGTCCGCGACCACCTCGCCGAGGAGCTCGAGGTCGACGCTGCGCAGATCGGCGAGCAGACCCGCCTCAAGGAGGATCTCGACGCCGACTCCCTGGACCTGTACGAGCTGGTGATGGAGCTGGAGGACCGCTACGGGATCTCGGTCTCCGAGGAGCAGGCGGCGCGGATCGAGACGGTCGGCGACGCGGTCGCATTCGTCCTGGAGCACGCTCCGGCGTGAGCGTCGCGGCGCTCGCGGCGCTGGTCGGGGACCTCCCCGGCGGCCTGCGGCGCCAGGCCCTCACCCATTCCTCCTGGACCGAGGACCGGCTGGAGTCCTTCGAGCGCCTCGCCTACCTCGGCGACAGCGTGCTCGCGCTCGCCGTCGCGTCCGATCTGTACAGGCGCTTCCCGGAGGTCGACGCCGGCGGCCTCACCAAGATCCACAACCAGGCGGTCAGCGGCGCCTCCTGCACCGAGGTCGGCCGCCTGCTCGGCGTGCCGGAGATGCTGCAGGCGGCCGAGCCGGACGGCGAGCTGGCGATCCCCGCCGGGATCCTGCTCAGCGGCGCCCGGCCGCTGCCCGAGGTGACCGAGGCGCTGATCGGCGCCTGCCACCTCGCCTTCGGCTTCGAGCCCGCCGCGGCCGCGGTCAGCGCCGCGTTCGAGCCGCAGATCGAGTGGGCGGCTGAGCACCCGATCGACTTCAAGTCCGCGCTGCAGGAGCTGCTCGCGCGTCACAAGGCGCGGGTAAGCTACGACGTGATCGCCGAGTCCGGCCCGGCGCACCGGCGCACCTTCGAGGTGGCGGCGGTCGTCGACTCCGAGCGGGTCGGGAAGGGGATCGGCCGAAGCAAGAAGGCTGCCGAGCAGGCGGCGGCCGAGCAGGCGCTGAAGCGGCTCGGGGACAGCTAACGGTGCGGCGTCGCGTCCGACTCACCTACGAGCCTTAGAACCTATCTTGATAGAGCCCATACCCCTGGGGCACGCTCCCTGCCGGGATAGGCTCTTAGCGATTCAGAACCGAGGACGAGAGCGATGTATCTGAGATCGATCGAGCTGAAGGGGTTCAAGTCGTTCCCCGAGCGGGCGAAGCTGGAGTTCTCGCCCGGCGTCAGCGTGATCGTCGGCCCCAACGGCTCGGGCAAGTCGAACATCACCGACGCGGTGCTCTGGGCGCTGGGCGAGCAGAGCCCCACCGCGATCCGCGGCGCCTCGATGCAGGACGTGATCTCGGCCGGCGGCAAGGGCGTCGGGCAGCGCCGCGCCGCGGAAGTCGAGGTCGTGATCGACAACTCCGAGGGCCGCGCCGCCTCCGAGCTCTCCGAGATCTCCGTGCGGCGCCGCCTCGACCGCTCCGGCGAGGGGACCTACCGGCTGAACGGCGCTCGCTGCCGCCTCGTCGACGTGCTCGAGGTCCTCTCCGACGCCAACCTGGGGCGCGAGATGCACTCCGTGATCAGCCAGGGCCGGATCGAGTCGATCGTCCACTCGAACCCGCGCGAGCGGCGGCTGTTGATCGAGGAGGCGGCGGGGCTGGGCAAGCACCGCAAGCGCCGCCGCCGCGCCGAGCTGAAGCTGCACGCGACGCGCGACAACCTCGATCGGGCGCTCGACCTGGAGCGCGAGGCGCGGGCCCGGCTGCGGCCGCTGAAGCGCCAGGCGCAGGCAGCCGAGCTGGGGGCGCGGATCGAGCGCGAGGAGCTGGGGCTGCGCGGTCGGCTCGTTGCCGAGGAGCTGCGCTTTGACGAGGACCGCGCCCAGCTCGCCGAGCGGGCAGCCGAGCGGGCACGGGCGGCGCGGGCCGAGGTCGAGCGGCGCCTCGCCGAGGTGAGCGAGCGGCGGCGAGCCGCCGAGGAGCGCTTCGCCGCCCGCGACCGCGAGCGCACCCGGGCATGGGGCCTGCTGACCAAGCTGGGCGGCGAGCAGCAGCGGATCGCGGTGCGCGCCGCAGGCCTCGCCGATCGCGAGGGCGAGCTGGCGGCGGGCCTGGAGGCGCTGCGCGCCGAGCTGGGCCCGCTGACCCTGGGCGTCGGCGCGGGAAGCGCCTCGGCCGAGCGGGCCCGCAAGCTCGAGGAGGAGCTGGGCGAGATCGAGGCCGGCCTCTCCGGGGCGTCCGACGGCCTCGCCCGCGCCCGTTCGGCTGAGGCCGCCGAGCCGGCGTGCGAGAAGGCGCTGGGGGCGGTGCGAAGCGGCGCCGAGCGGGCCTCCCGGCACGCCCGCCGGGCGGAGGGGCTGCTCGGCGAGCGCCACCGCGAGGCGCTGCGCAGGCGGGTGGCCGCCGGTGAGGAGCTGCTGGAGGAGGTGCGCGCCGCCGCCGCCGCGGTGACCGCGGTCGAGGCGGCGATCCGCGCCCGGGTCGAGCGAGCCGAGGGTAGGGTGGTCGGCGGCGACGGCGATGGCGACGAGATCGCCGAGGAGATGCGCGCCTGCTCGCAGCGTGAGTCCGAGCTGCAGGTGGAGATGAAGGCCGCATCCGACAAGCTGACCGAGGCGGAGGTCGAAGCCGCCCACCGCGGCGACCGCCGCGCCGAGGCGGCCAAGGAGCTGGCCTCGATCGCCGCGCGCCTCGGCGAGGAGATCGGCCCGGCCGAGCAGCCGCTGAGCGAGGAGGAGCGCACCGGGATCGACCGCCGGCTGGAGCGGCTGGAGCGCCGCCGCGCCCAGATCGGCCCGGTCAACCCGCTCGCCGGGCAGGAGTACGAGGAGGCGCGCGAGCACGTCGAGTCGCTGCGGATCCAGCGCCAGGACACCGAGCGCGGGATGCGCGAGCTGGAGGCGCTGATCCGCGAGATCGAGCGCGAGATCGAGCGCGCCTTCGAGCAGGCCTTCGAGGCGACCGCCAAGAACTTCGAGGAGATGATCGAGCACCTCTTCCCGGGCGGGCGCGGGCGGCTGCGCCGCATCAGCCTGCGGCCCGTCCGCGACGCCGAGGAGGCGGGCGGCGAGGACTCGGACGAGGAGGACGAGGAGCGCGAGGAGCTCGGGGTCGAGATCGAGGTCACTCCGGCCGGCAAGTCGACCCGGAGGCTCTCACTGCTCTCCGGCGGTGAGAAGTCGCTGGTCGCGCTGGCCTTCGTCTTCGCCGTCTTCCTCGCCCGCCCCTGTCCCTTCTACATCCTCGACGAGGTCGAGGCGGCGCTCGACGACGCCAACATCGATCGCTTCCTGCAGCTGATCCGCCGCTTCTCCAGCCGCGCCCAGTTCGTGATCGTCACCCACCAGAAACGGACGATGGACGCCGCTGACGTGCTCTACGGCATCAGCATGGGCGGCGACGGGGTCACCAAGGTCGTATCCCGCCGCCTCCCCCGCGAGGTGGAGGCCGCCGAGGAGGGCCCGCCGCCCTTCGCGGGGATCGCGGCCGGCGACGAGGACGCAGACCCGCAGGCCGCCGCAGCCCCCGGCGGGGTGGCGGCGCCGGGATCGGCCGAGGCCGCGTAGGCCCCGGTAGCCTCCGCCGTCCGATGCCGACCGCCTGGGAGGAGATCCTCGACCTCGGCACGCGCCGGGCCGCTGCGCCCCCGCCGCAGGCCGAGGAGGAGCGGCGCGGGGTGTTCCGCCGCCTGCGCGAGAGCCTCTCGAAGAGCCGCCGCGCCCTCGCCGAGGAGATCTCCGCCAGCCTCTTCGACCGGATCGACGAGCAGGCATGGGAGCGGTTGGAGGAGGCGCTGATCCTCGCCGACGCCGGCGTCCCCACCACCGCCGCGGTGGTCGAGCGGCTCGAGCACGAGGTCGAGGCCGGCATGGTCTCGGCCGACGGCGAGGCGGTGCACGAGCGGCTGATCGAGATCCTCGCCGAGGTCGCCTCGACCGGGCGCGGGCCGATCGACCTCAGCGGCGAGCCCGCCGTGTTGCTGATGGTCGGCGTCAACGGCACCGGCAAGACGACGACGATCGGCAAGATCGCCTGGCACCTCTCCAAGGAGCTCGGCCTCTCCGTCGTCCTCGCCGCCGCCGACACCTACCGCGCCGCCGCCGCCGAGCAGCTTGCCGAGTGGGCCGAGCGGGCCGACGCCGACCTGATCCGCTCGGTTCCCGGCGGCGACCCCGGGGCGGTCGCCTTCGACGCGATCGAGGCCGCCCGCGCCCGCGGCGCCGATGTGGTGATCGTCGATACCGCCGGCCGTCTCCACACCCAGGGCAACCTGATGGACGAGCTGGCCAAGGTGCGCCGGGTGATCGGCAAGCAGCTCCCGGGCGCCCCGCACGAGACGCTGATCTCGATCGACGCGACCACCGGCCAGAACGGGCTGCGCCAGGCGAAGGTCTTCTCCGACGCGGTCGAGGTCGACGGGGTCGTCCTCACCAAGCTCGACGGGACCGCGAAGGGCGGGATCGTGCTGGCGATCGCCAACGAGCTGGGCATCCCGGTGAAGCTGATCGGCACCGGCGAGTCGCTCGAGGACCTGCGCCCGTTCGACCCCGCCGACTTCGCGCGGGCCCTTCTGTCCGAGTAGCCACCCGCCTGTCTCTAAGCTAGGGGCCGGTGTTCGACCAGCTCTCAGACCGCCTCCAGGAGACGCTCTCCGAGGTCCGCTCGCGCGGCAAGCTGAGCGAGGCCGACGTCGACGCGGCGATGCGCGAGATCCGCCTCGCCCTGCTCGAGGCCGACGTCAACTTCAAGGTGGTCAAATCATTCACCGCGACGTTGAAGGAGCGCTGCCTCGGCTCAGAGGTGCTGGGGAGCCTCGACCCCGGGCAGCACGTGGTCAAGATCGTCAACGAGGAGCTGACCGCGCTGATGGGCGGCGTCAGCCGCGACCTCACCTTCGCGCAGAGCGGCCCGACCGTGATCCTGATGGCCGGCCTGCAGGGCTCCGGCAAGACGACTGCCTGCGCGAAGCTCGCCCGTCACCTCGGCGCTTCCGGCAAGGACGTCGCCCTCGCCGCCTGCGACGTCTATCGCCCGGCCGCCGTCGACCAGCTGGTCACCGTGGGGGAGCAGGCCGGCGCTCACGTCTACGAGCAGGGAACCGACCGCGACCCGGTCGAGATCGCCTCCTGGGCGCTCGACCGCGCCCGCGAGGAGGGCCGTGACGCGCTGATCGTCGACACCGCCGGCCGCCTCCACGTCGACGAGGAGATGATGGCCGAGCTGGTGCGGATCCGCAAGCGGACGAAGCCCCACGACGTGCTGCTCGTGGTCGACGCGATGACCGGTCAGGACGCGGTCGGGGTCGCCGAGTCCTTCGCCGAGGCGGCCGAGTTCGACGGTGTCGTGATGACCAAGCTCGACGGGGACGCTCGCGGCGGCGCCGCGCTCTCGATCAAGGCGGTGACCGGCAAGCCGATCCTGTTCGCCTCGACCGGCGAGAAGCTGGAGGCCTTCGATCGCTTCCACCCCGACCGGATGGCCTCCCGCATCCTCGGCATGGGCGACGTGCTGAGCCTGATCGAGAAAGCCGAGCAGCAGGTCGACGAGCGTCAGGCGCTCGACCTGGAGGAGAAGCTGCGGCGCGACCAGCTCACGCTCGAGGACTTCCTGCAGCAGATGCGCCAGGTGCGCAAGATGGGCCCGCTCAGCGGCCTGATCGGGATGCTGCCCGGGATGGGGGCGGCGAAGCAGCTGAAGGGCGCCGAGGTCGACGAGGGCGAGCTGGACCGGATCGAGGCGATCATCCTCTCGATGACCCCGGGCGAGCGGGCCAACCCGGGCATGATCAACGGCTCGCGGCGGAAGCGGATCGCGAGCGGCTCCGGAGCGAAAGTCCAGCACGTCAACCAGCTGGTCAAGCAGTTCGACCAGATGCGCAAGCTGATGCGGCAGATGGCCTCGGGCAAGATGCCCGACCCCCAGCAGCTGGCGCAGATGGCGGCGGGCACCCCGCGCCCGAAGATGCGCAGGCGCTAACCTCTCGCGGCTTATGGCTGTGCGGATAAGACTCAGACGGGTGGGCTCGAAGAAGAACCCGATCTGGCGGATCGTCGTCGCCGACAAACGCTCGCCGCGCGACGGGCGGACGATCGAGACGATCGGCCGCTACAACCCGCAGACCGAGCCCTCGACGATCGAGCTCGACGAGGGGCGCGCCCGCCACTGGCTGAAGCACGGCGCCCAGCCGTCGGAGACCGTCGCCACCCTGATGCGCGTCAAGGGCATCGCCGTCTCCGGCAGCTGAGATGGCCAACTGATGGCCGAGCTGCTGGAGTTCCTCGTCAGGGCGCTGGTCGAGGATCCCGAGGCGGTTGTCGTCGAGGAGCTGGAAGAGGACGACAGCCTGGTCTACGAGATCACCGTCGCCGAGGATGACCGTGGCCGGGTGATCGGCAGGGGGGGCCGGGTGGTGAACGCGATCCGGACGATCGCCAAGGCCGCTGCGGTGCGGCTCGACCGCCGTGTCATCGTCGACATCATCGACTGACCCGAGCGGCCGCCGGGGTCCTGTCGTCGGGGGTCGCCTGTCGGCGCCCTACGCGCTGCTCCGGGTGGAGGGACCTCGCACTTCCAGGGTCGATGCCTTTCCCTCCACAGCCTTCGGGCACCGACACCCGACCCCCGACGCCACCCCGCGGACAGCGCTCCTGCATTACGGCGCGGCCCCAGGTGGCGGGGACAAGTCACCCGCGGACGAGATCGCGAGAATGACGCTGTGAGACTCGACATCTTCACCCTGTTCCCCGAGGCCTTCGACTGGTTTCAGTCGCAGCGGTCGGTGCAGAACGCGCTGGCCGAGGGGAGCGAGCTGCGGTTGTTCAACTACCGCGACACGACTCCACTCAACGCGGGCCAGGTTGACGATTCGCCGTACGGGGGTGGGGCGGGGATGGTGCTGCGGGTCGATGTGGTCGATGCGGCGTTGCGGGCCGCCTACCCGAGCGAGGAGAGGCCCCGGGTCGTGCTGCTCTCGCCCACCGGCAGGATGCTGGACGACGCGCTCGCCGACGAGCTGACCGCGGAGCCCCATCTGGCGCTGCTCTGCGGGCGGTACGAGGGGTTCGACGAGCGGGTGCACGAGCACCTGGCCAACGACGAGGTCTCGATCGGGCGCTACGTGCTGGCCGGGGGGGAGCTGCCGGCGATGGTGCTGGCCGACGTGGTGATGCGGAAGCTGCCGGGCGCCCTGGGGCACGCGCAGAGCGCGGTCGAGGAGTCGTTCAGCCAGATGCTGGAGGGCGCGCCCGAGTACCCCCACTACACGCGGCCCGTCCTCCACCGGGGCTGGGGCGTGCCGGACGTCCTGCTCTCCGGCGACCACGAGCGGGTGCGCCGCTGGCGCGCCGAGCAGAGCCGCGCGCGGGCCGCGCAGCTCGATCCCCGCGCCGAGTAGCTACCATTCCGCCACCGCGCGGCGCCCGAGCCCGGGCCCGGCGGTTTTTTCTCGCCAATGAGCAGCGCCATCGACAGCATCGAGCGTCGCCAGCTGAGGCAGGGGCTTCCCCGCTTCGGCCCCGGTGACCGCGTTCGCGTCCACTTCCAGGTGGTCGAGGGCAGCCGCCGCCGCACCCAGGTGTTCGAGGGGATCGTCCTGCGGCGGCAGGGCTCGGGCGCTCGCGAGACGTTCACGGTCCGCAAGCAGTCCTTCGGCGTCAGCGTGGAGCGCACGTTCCCGCTGCACTCGCCGAAGATCGAGAAGCTCGAGGTCGCGGCGCGCGGCGACGTGCGGCGGGCGAAGCTCTACTACCTGCGGGGCAGGACCGGCAAGGCGGCCCGCGTCGCCGAGCGGCGCTGGGGGATCGACGAGGAGCTGGTCTCAGCGCCGACCGCGGCGGCAGAGCCGGAGGCGGTCGACGCCGAGGGCGCGACCCAAGAGGAGATCGAGACCGCCGAGGCACAGGAGGCCACCGAGGGCGAGGAGGCCACCGAGGGCGAGGAGGCCGCGACCGGCGACTCCGGCGAGGGCTCGGCCTGACAGCGTCGATCCCGAAGCCGAAGACCCGTGGCGGCGGGTTGGCCGAGCTGGTCGTCATCGTCGCGCTGGCGCTGGGGCTGGCGCTGGGGATCCAGGCCTGGCTCGTCAAGCCCTACCAGATCCCCTCGCAGTCGATGGAGCCGACCCTGGATGTCGGCCAGCGGGTTCTGGTAAACCGCTTCCTCTACCACTTCACCGACCCCGGGGTCGGCGACATCATCGTCTTCCACCCGCCGGTCGGCGTCGAGAACGGCACCCAGTGCGGGGCGCCGCACCCGCCGCAGCAGGCCTGCGCGGAGTCGACTGCGGCTCAGTCCAGCCAGAACTTCATCAAGCGGATCGTCGCCGGGCCGGGGGACAGGCTCAGCGTCCGCAACGGGCACCCGGTGGTCAACGGGGTCGAGAAGACCGACGAGCCCTACACGCTCCCCTGCGGCAACGGCGGCGCCTGCGACCTGCCGAAGCCGATAACCATTCCGCCCGGCCATTACTTCATGATGGGCGACAACCGTGGGGCGAGCGACGACAGCCGTTTCTGGGGCCCCGTCCCGAGAAAGTGGATCATCGGCAAGGCCTTCGCCACCTACTGGCCGCCCGACCGCGTCGGGGTCTTCTAGGGCGCACCGGCGCAGGCTGGCGCGGACACAGCGGCTCTTCGCCTTCGACCGCGGGCTCGGCAGCCGCCTCGTCGCCGGCGCCGACGAGGCCGGGCGGGGCTGTCTCGCCGGCCCGCTGGTCGCCGCCGCGGTGCTGATCGACTACGAGGCGCTGCCGCACCGCGACCGCCGCGCCCTATCCGGCCTGCACGACTCCAAGCAGCTGAGCGCCGAGTGGCGCGAGCGGCTCTACCCGGCCGTGCTGCGGGCCGCGGCGCGGGTCAGCGTCGTGGTGCGTTGCGTGCGCGGGATCGACGACCGCGGTCTGCATGTCACCAACATGGAGGCGCTGGCCAGCGCCCTGGAGCGGCTGCAGCCGCCCGCCGAGACCGCGACCTGCCTGGTCGACGGCTTCTCGCTGCGCGGCTGCTCGGTGCCGCACCGGGCGGTGATCGAGGGGGACGGGACCAGCGCCGCGATCGCCGCCGCCTCCGTGGTCGCCAAGGTGACCCGCGACCGCTACATGCACGGCGCCGGGCGCGAACACCCGGGCTGGGGCTTCGAGGAGCACGTCGGCTACTCGACTCCGGAGCACCGCGAGGCGATCGGGCGGATCGGGATCTCGCCGCTGCACCGCCGCTCGTTCCGGTCCGTGGCCTACTCCCAGCTCGAGCTGGCCGGGTGACGCGCGCGGCGCGGCGCATATCGGCGTCCTCAGTCGGCCGCCCGCGGGTCACGCACTGAAGGTGCGCTCCCCTTGTCGGCCTCCCTGCGTCCTTGATCTGCTTGGCCACGCGCGCCACCGGTAATCAGAACGCACCTTCCAGATGCTCGATGTCTGTGACCTGCCCCAGCCGGTCGAAGGTGACGCCGACCGCGTCGAAGCGGATCTCGGCGTAGCGGGGGGCGTCCCGCCGCTCCATCATCCAAGCGGTGGCGAGACGGCGGATGCGCCGTTGCTTGCGCGGGCCGACCCCGAGCACGGGGCGCTCCGGTCCGAAGGTGGAGCCCTCGCGACCGGCCTTGACCTCGACGAAGACGAGCGCCCTCCCGTCGACGGCGACGATGTCCAGCTCGCCGTAGCGGGTACGGGCGTTGCGCTCGACGATCTCCCAGCCGTCGGCGGCCAGCCGCGCGGCGACGAGATCCTCGGCCGCCCGGCCGATCCTCTGGCGCGTCTCGGTCATCGCGACCAGGCTAGGTCGGGGTGGCGCACGGGTGGCGCGCACGGTGTGACAATTCCGAGCCGGGTGGGCGCCTCCACAGTTCCGGCACAGAGAAGGTCCGGACAATTTTCATCCGGCGCGCCACACATGCGCCGCGACCCGCGAGCGTGCTCGCCGTGCTCGCCACGGTGCGGACATTCACGCTCGACGGCATCGCGGCGCGGCCGGTCCGGGTCGAGGTCGACGTCCACCGCGGCCTGCCTGCATTTTCCGTCGTCGGCCTGCCGGACGCGGCGGTCAGGGAGGCTCGGGAGCGGGTGCGGGCGGCGCTGGTCAACTGTGGCTTCGAGTTCCCCCTGCGGCGGATCGTCGCCAGTCTCGCCCCGGCCAGCCTGCGCAAGGCGGGCCCGGGGATGGACCTGGCGATCGCGACCGCGCTGCTGACCGCCTCCGGCCAGCTGAGCTGGGAGGCGCTGTCGCGGCTGGCGATGGTCGGGGAGCTGGCGCTCGACGGCTCTGTCCGGCCGGTCTCCGGTGTGCTGGCGATCGCCGAGGCCGCCCGGGAGCTGGGCGCCGAGACGATCGTGGTGCCGGCCGAGAACGGCCCCGAGGCGGCGCTTGCCGGCGAGATCGACGTGATCGGGCTGGACAGCCTCGGGCAGCTTCCCGCACTGGCGGCGGGGGAGTGGATGCCCGCGCGGCCGCAGCCGCTCCCGCTCGTGTTAAGCCCGGAGCAGGGCGATCTCGACCTCGCGGACCTGCGCGGCCAGCGCCACCTGCGATATGCGCTCGAGGTCGCCGCGGCCGGTGGCCACAGCCTGCTGATGATCGGCCCGCCCGGTGCCGGCAAGTCGCTGGCCGCCAGCCGGCTGCCCTCGATCCTGCCGCCTCTGGCCCCCGAGGAGGCGCTGGAGGTGGCGCGGATCGCCAGCGCCTGCGGGCGGTTGGGCGGCAGGCCGGTCGGCGGCAAGCCGTTTCGCGCCCCCCACCACACGGTCAGCCCGCCGGGTCTGGTCGGCGGCGGCAACCCGCCCAGCCCCGGCGAGGTGACCCTGGCTCACCGCGGCGTCCTCTTCCTCGACGAGCTCTGTGAGTTTCGCCGCGACGCCCTGGAGGCGCTGCGGGCGCCGCTCGAGACCGGCTGGGTCACGATCGTCCGCGCCGGCGCCTGGCAGCGGCTGCCCTGCCGCTTCATGCTGGTGGCTGCCGCCAATCCCTGCCCCTGCGGCCGCGGCGACGCCGATGCCGAGTGCAGCTGCGCGCCGCAGTCGGTGCGCCGTTACCAGGGGCGGCTGAGCGGGGCGCTGGCCGATCGCATCGACATCCTGGCGGCGATCCGCCAGCCCAGCGCGAAGGAGATCGGCGGCGAGCCCGGGGAGCCATCCGCCGCCGTTCGCGAGCGGGTGACGGCGGCGCGGGAGCGGCAGCAGCTCCGCCTCGGCGGGGGCCGGTGCAACGCCGAGATGACCCCGGGCGAGACGCGCGAGTGCGTGCTCAGCGACGCCGCCGCGGCCCTTCTCGCCGAGTCCTACTCGCGCCGGCGCCTCAGCGGCCGCGCCCACGACCGGGTGCTGCGCCTGGCGCAGACGATCGCCGACCTGGCCGGCGCCGAGACGATCGAGCGCGACCAGATGGCGCCGGCGCTGCAGCTGCGGAGGCGGGACCATGAGTAGGGAGTCCACCCAAAAACCCCCCGCGCACGCCTGTCCGGAGTGCCTGCGCCGCTCCCGGTTGCTCGCCCATCTCGCCCCCTACATCGAGAAGGTTGCGAGCGGCGCCCCGGGGTCGCGCTCGCCCGAGCTGCTGCGGCTCTCCAACCAGGACCTGGCGGCCGCCGTGGCGCCGCAGGTCGCGGACCAGGTGCTCACGCAGGTCGCCGCCGTTCCCGAGGCCCGTCTCATGGCCGACCTGACGGCGGCGCAGTGCTGGGCCTGCTGCCATCACGACCCGCTCTACCCGGTCGGCCTTCGCGACGCCGCCGACGCCCCCTGGGCGCTGATCGGCAGGGGGGACCCGGCGCTCCTGGAGGGTCCCGGGCCGGATGGGGTCGTCACGGTCGTCGGCGCGCGGCGGGCCAGCCCCTACGGCCGCGAGGTCGCCCGCGATCTGGGCCGTGAACTGGCGGCCGCCGGGCTTGTCGTGGTCAGTGGCCTCGCCTTCGGCATCGACGCCTGCGCGCATCGGGGGGCGCTCGATGCCGGCCTCACCTTCGCCGTCCTCGGCTGCGGCGCCGATCTCGCATACCCCGCCGCGCACCGCTCGCTGTGGCGGCGGATCGGCGAGCGCGGCCTCGTCCTCTCCGAGCTGCCGCCCGGGACCGGCGCCTGGCGCTGGACCTTCCCGGCGCGCAACCGGATCATGGCGGCGCTGGCCGGGATGACCGTCGTGGTCGAGGCGGCGGAGCGCTCCGGCTCGCTGATCACCGCCGACCTCGCCGCCGATCTCGGTCGTGACCTGGGGGCGGTGCCGGGGCCGGTCAGCTCGCGCAGCTCGGCGGGCACCAACAACCTGCTGGCGGGAGGCGCCTGCCTGGTCCGCGACGCCCAGGACGTCCTCGACGCGATGCTGGGCCCGGGGGCGCGGCGGGTCGAGCGGGCCGGGCCCCGGCTCGAGGCTGAGCTGTTGAGTGTGCTGGCGGCGGTGGAGGGGGGAGAGGAGACCTGCGACGCGATCGCGGCGGACCTCGACCTCTCGGCCCCCGACGCCGCCGCGGCCCTCGCCAACCTCGAGACGCTCGGCTACGTCTCCTGCTCCGTGGTGGGCGTCTACTCGCGAACGCTGCTCCAACCCCCGTCCATGCTGACTAGGCTGCGGGCGTGAGCTCACCGCGCGTTCCAGCCGTGCTCTCGATCGCCGGCTCCGACTCCGGCGGCGGTGCGGGGATCCAGGCCGACCTGAAGGCGTTCGCCCGCTGCGGGGTGCACGGGATGACCGCGATCACCGCGATCACCGCGCAGAGCACGGTTGGGGTGAGCGCCGTGGAGTCGGTTTCGCCGGCGACGATCGTCGCCCAGGTGCGGGCGGTCGCCGAGGACATCGGGGTCGACGCGGTCAAGATCGGGATGCTCGGGACCGCGGAGACGGTCGACGCGGTCGTCGAGGCTCTGGGCCTGCTCGGCGAGGCCCCGGTCGTCGTCGACCCGGTGATGGTCGCCGAGAGCGGCGCTGTCCTGCTCGACGAGGAGGCGCGGGAAGCGCTGGTCGAGCGGCTGCTGCCGCTTGCCGCCGTGGTCACCCCGAACATCGCCGAGGCGCGGGCGCTGAGCGGGGCGGGCGAGCGGGACTCCCGGGAGGACCTGGCCCGCGAGGTGCTGGCGTTGGGGCCGCGCGCGGTGGTCGTCACCGGCGGCCACAGCGAGCAGGTGGTCGACGTCTTCTACGACGGCAGGGAGTCGGCTGCGATCTCCGGCCGGCGCCACCCGGACGGCGCCTCCCACGGCTCCGGCTGCACCCACTCCTCGGCGCTTGCCGCCTTCCTCGCCCGCGGCGAGACGCCGCTGGAGGCGGCTCGCAAGGCGCACCAGGTCGCCTCCTCCGCGGTCGCCGCCGGCCTGCGGGAGATCGGCGCCGGCGCCGGCCCGGTCGACGTCTTCGGTCTGACCGCCCAAGAGGCCGCCATGCGGCGTCCTCAGTCGCCCGAATAGGCCCCTTGGTGACCTCTGGACCTCGTCATCTCACGGCCGACGTGATCAGAAGGGCCACGGCCCTTCGGGCGCGCCCCGGCGCCGCGCGGCACCGGGGCGGCGCGCTGACTAGATTCACTGTCCGATGAGTTCCAACGGCGCCACCAAGACGAGCCTGCCCCGCCCCCGTTCCAGCGCGGTCTTCGACGGCCCCGACCGCGCCGCCGCCCGCGCCTACATGAAGGGCATCGGCTTCGACGACGACGCGCTCAGCCGGCCGACGATCGGGATCGCCAACACCTGGACCGAGGCGATGCCCTGCAACTTCCACCTGCGCGGCCTCGCCGAGCACATCAAGGAGGGGGTGCGCGCCGCCGGCGGCACCCCGATGGAGTTCAACACCGTGGCGATCTCCGACGGGATCACGATGGGCACCGAGGGGATGAAGACCTCCCTGGTCAGCCGCGAGGTGATCGCCGACTCGATCGAGCTGGCCGCCCGCGGCTATCAGTTCGACGCGGTGGTGGCGCTCTCGGCCTGCGACAAGACGATTCCGGGCTGCGTGATGGCGCTGGCCCGGCTCGACATCCCCTCGCTGATGCTCTACGGCGGCTCGATCGCCCCCGGCCGCTGGCATGGTCGTGACGTGACGATCCTCGACGTCTTCGAGGCGATCGGCGCCCACGCGGCCGGCGAGATGAGCGACGAGGACCTGCGCGAGCTGGAGGGCGTCGCCAGCCCCGGCGCCGGCGCCTGCGGCGGCCAGTTCACGGCCAACACGATGGCCTGCGCCTTCGAGGCGATGGGGATCAGCCCCGGCGGCTCGGCGATGGTCCCGGCCGAAGACGGCGAGAAGGGGACGGTCGCCGAGCGGATCGGCGAGATGGCGATGAAGGTTCTGGCCGAGGACCTGCGGCCGAGCCGGGTGATCACCCGCGAGTCGCTGGAGAACGCGATCGCCTGCGTCTGCGCGTCGGGCGGCTCGACCAACGGCGTGCTCCACCTGCTGGCGGTCGCCCGCGAGGCCGGGATCGAGCTGGACATCGACGACTTCGAGCGGATCTCCCGCCGCACGCCGTTGCTCGCCGATCTGAAACCCAGCGGGCGCTTCGTCGCCACCGACCTCTACCGGGCCGGCGGCGTGCCGCTGGTCCTCAAGCGGCTCGCCGAGGCGGGCATCCTGCACGGCGACGCGATCACGGTCAGCGGTCGCACGATCGGCGAGGAGGCCGCGGCGGCGGCCGAGGCTGAGGGCCAGGAGGTTGTGCGGCCGGTCGCCGACCCGCTGAAGCCGGAGGGCGGCCTGGCGATCCTGCGCGGCAACCTCGCCCCCGAGGGCGCCGTGGTCAAGCTCGCCGGCACCGAGCGCACCAAACAGGTAGGCCCCGCCCGTGTCTTCGAGTCCGAGGAGGAGTGCTTCCGGGCCGTCAAAGACCGGCAGATCCGGCCCGGCGACGTGATCGTGATCCGCAACGAGGGCCCGGCGGGCGGTCCCGGCATGCGGGAGATGCTCCAGGTGACCGCGGCGATAGTCGGCGAGGGGCTGGGCGAGGAGGTGGCGCTGCTCACCGACGGGCGATTCTCCGGCGCGACCCGCGGCCTGATGGCCGGCCACGTCGCCCCCGAGGCGGTCAAGGGCGGCCCGATCGCCGCCGTCCGGGAGGGCGACGAGATCGCCTTCGATGTCGAGGCGCGCCGCCTCGACGTGGCGCTCTCCGGCGAGGAGATAGCGAAGCGGGTGGTTGCCTACGAGGCGCCCCCGCCCGCCTACGAGCGCGGCGTGATGGCCAAGTACGCGGCTGCCGTTTCCTCCGCCTCCCGGGGCGCCGTAACTGCCTGACCTGCGTGGGGCAAGCAGTTCGAGGACGCAGGGAGCGCGGCGTGCACGCGAGCGACCGAGGACGCAGAGATGCGCCGCCCACGCAGGTCAGGCCAGGAAATCGTCCAGCAGGGCGTTGAAGCGGGCCGGGCGCTCGAGCTGCGGCAGGTGGCCGGTGCGCTCGAAGACCTCCAGGCGCGAGCCGGGGATCAGGCGGTGGTAGCCGAGCGCCGCCTCGACCGGGACGAGGCGGTCGTTCAGCCCCCAGACCACCATGGTCGGGATCTCGATCTCGGGCAGGCGGTGGCGGGTGTCGTAGCCGCGGAGCGCCCGGATCGCGTCGGAGAAGCCGGGGCTGTTCAGGCCCGGCGCCATCTGCTCCTGGAGAAGCTCGGGCCGCAGCCGGTTCGGGTTGCGGAAGATGCTCCCGAACGCGAGCTGGCGGCCGCGGGGCCGGGAGAGCCACACCCGGCGCGGGCCGGCGAGGAAGGACATGGCCATGGCCGTTTCGAACGTCCTCAGCCCAGCCTCCGCCCGCCTCCCCTGCGTCCCGGCGAAGCTGATCCCGGCGGCGGAGACGAGCACCAGCCGCTCGAAGCGCTCCGGCTGCTCGATCGTGGCCTCGGTGGAGACGAAGCCGCCCATCGAGTTGCCGACCAGCGCCGCGACCCGGTCGATCCCCAGCTTCTCGCAGAAATCGTGGATGAGGCGCCCGTAGGCGGGCATCTCGATCGGCCAGGAGGGCATCGGGCTGTGCCCGAAGCCGGGCAGGTCGAGCGCGATCGCCCGGTGGGTGCGGCCGAGGTGGGGGAGGTTCTCCAACCAGTTGCGCCAGCAGCCGCCGAGCCCGTGCACGAGGAGAATCGGATCGCCCTCGCCGACCTCGGCGTAGTTGACCTCGGCGCCCGGCAGCTCGACCCGGCGCAGGTGCTGGCGCCAGTCGACCCTCAGCCACTCGGGGTCGGGGTTCCCGTAGTCCGACGCCGGGAAGATCGGCGGCTCGCCGATCAGCGTCTCAGGCATACCCCATCCTTTCCAGGAGCGGTATCTCGCGGATCTGCGGTGGCTGCAAGTGGTCCCAGAGGATCCCACGGGGTCGCGCGTACTGACACTCGACGTCGATCACCGCCCGCGGCGTCGCGATCAGGTCGATCGGCAGGTCGTGCGAGGTCACCATCAGGTGGCGGCGGAGGATCTGGATCGGGTGGACTGTGGTCGCCACCGTGGTGCGGTCGTCGATCTTGCCGGCGTCGATCAGGATCCCGTACTCGAGGTCGGAGTAGCCGCCGCCCTTGCCGACCCGCGCCCCGCTCAGGTTGACGGCCACCGAGCCGCAGAGCACGAAATCGATCTCCGGCAGCTCGTCGAGCGCGATCACCCGCCCGTGCTTCAGCGCCCCCTTGATCGTCGCCGCCTCCTTCACCGCCTGCTTCGACAGCTTCTTGGGGTCGAGGACGCGGAAGGGATGGAGGTCGCGCAGCCGTGGCACGGCCATGATCACCGTCTTGCCCTCTTCCAGCGCGATCCGGCGGGCGTGGGTCTGGGGGGAGTCGGGGTTCGCCTTGATCACCCGGGCCCGCTTCCAGGGCCGCTGGCCGGCGAGCTTCTCGGCGGCCAGCTTCGCCCCGGCGAAGTTGGGGATGCGCCCTGCGGCGCCGGGGAAGCGGGAGACGCCCTCGCGGTCCATCGCCGTCCAGACCTCCTCGCGGATCTCGCCCTTGGAGCGCACCTGTCGAAAGATATCCACCGCGAGCCGCCCGCCCCCGTATCCGCACGCGGTTTTGCAGGGAAGCTGTCCCTTGCGGCCGAAACAAGCCCTGCCTACACTTCACGAAGGTCCTTTACGAGTGAGCTGATTGGGAGATGGCCAGTTGGGACGCAAGACGCAAATCGCAATCGTCACCGCTGTCCTGGTGCTGGTCCTCGGTGCGGTCGGCGCCTACGCGTACGACAGCACCCAGAAGGACAGGATCGCCGCGGGTGTGACGATCGGCGGGGTCGACGTCGGCGACCTCGACGTCGCCGAGGCGAAGCGGGCGGTGCGCAAGCAGCTGCTGGCGCCGCTGCGCCACTCGCTCCGGGCCAGCTACGACGGCCAGAGCTGGGAGCTGCCGGGGAAGAGCCTCAAGGTCCACGCCGACCTCGACGACGCCGTCGACGACGCCGTCGCCAACAGCCGCGACGGGGGGCTGCTGGGCCGCCTCGTCCGCTACGTCTCCGGGGGCAGCGTCGAGAAGCGGATCTCCGCCGACGTCACCTACTCGCAGCGCGCCGTCAATCGCTTCGTGCGCAGGGTCGCGAGGGCGGTCGGCCGCGACGCCCGGGACGCGACGGTCAGCGCCAGCGGCGCCTCGCTCGACATCGTCCCGGCGGAGAACGGCCGCAAGCTCCGCGACAACCTGCTGACCCGGCAGCTGAACGCAGCGGTGCTGAGCGCCAATGCCGACCACACGATCGTCGCCCGCACCAGCCCGGTCAAGCCGGAGGTGACGACGGGCGAGGTCGCCGCCGCGTACCCGTTCTACCTCACCCTCGATCGGGACAGCTACACGCTGCGCTTCTGGAAGGACCTGAAGCTGGCCGAGACCTTTACCGTGGCGGTCGGCCAGGTCGGGCTGGAAACGCCGGCCGGCCTGTACCACATCCAGAACAAGCAGGTGAACCCCACCTGGAACGTGCCCACCTCCGACTGGGCAGGTGACCTCGCCGGGCAGTCGATCCCGCCCGGCCCGTCCAATCCGCTGAAGGCGCGCTGGATGGGGATCTTCTCCGGAGCCGGCATCCACGGCACCGACGCCACCGACTCGCTCGGCACCGCCGTCTCCCACGGCTGCGTGCGGATGGCGATCCCCGACGTGATCAAGCTCTATGGCGAAGTGGAAGTCGGCACCCCGATCTACATCGGCTGAGAGTCGCGATAGGCATCGCATCTCGCGGTCCTCGGCGGATCGCCTCGGTCACGCACCAAGCTGTGCGCTCCCATCGGCAATTCGCCTGCGTCCCGGGATCTGCTCGCCTCCCGCGACTCTCAGGAACTTCATACAAAGGATGCAACCGGTTTGGCGGCGAACACTGGTCTATGAGCTGGGAAGAGGCGCTGGCTGATTTCGACCGGGACCTGCGCGCCCGGAGCCTGGCCGAGCGGACACGGCGGGCCTACGGTGTCGATCTCGGGCAGTTCGTGGAGTGGGCGCGGCAGCGTGGGCTCGAGCCCGGTGAGGTCCGCCACCGCGACGTGCGCCGCTACGGCGCGGGGCTCTCGGGGGCCGGCGCCGCCGCGGCGACGGTTGCCCGCAAGCTGGCCGCGATCCGCGGCCTCTTCGACTTCTTGGTCCGCACCGAGCGGGTCGGCCAGAACCCGGCCGACCTCGTCTCCAGCCCGAAGCGGGAGAGGAAGCTGCCGCGGGTGCTCTCTTTCGAGCAGCTGCGCACGCTGCTGGAGGGGATCCCGGCGCGGACGCCGCTGGAGCTGCGCGACCGGGCGATGCTGGAGCTGGCCTACGCCTGCGGGCTGCGCTGCGAGGAGATCGTCAACCTCGACCTCGGTGCGCTGGACTTCGAGACCGAGCAGCTGCGTGTCCTCGGCAAGGGCTCGAAGGAGCGGCTGCTCCCGGTCGGCGAGCCGGCCCAGCAGGCGCTGAGGCGCTACACGGAGCGGGGCCGCCAGGTGCTCGCGGCCGAGCGCCGCGAGCCGGCGCTCTTCCTCTCCAAGGGCGGCCGGCGCCTCTCAAGCTCCGACGTGACCCGCCGGCTCGGCCTCTGGGTGCGCGAGATGGCGCTTGCAGGGGGAGTTTCGCCGCACTCGCTGCGTCACAGCTTCGCCACCCACCTGCTAGAAGGGGGAGCGGACCTGCGCACGATCCAGGAGCTGCTGGGGCATTCGTCGATCTCCACCACCCAGATCTACACTCGCGTCGACGCCGCTCGTCTGCGCGACACCTACGCTGCAACCCATCCCCGCGCATGACCGCGAAAACCACATTGCGACCCTAGAATCGAGAAAAAAGCCATGGAGGCCAGGGTAAAAGAGGTGGAGCTGCGCGACCTGTGGCGCCGCTACAAGGAGGAGGGCGACGCGACGGCGCGGGAGCGGCTGGTGGTTGCCTACTCGCCGATGGTCAAGTTCGTCGCCGGCCGGCTCGGGGCCGGGCTTCCGTCTCACGTCGAGGACGCCGACCTGATCTCCTACGGGTTGATGGGCCTGATCGGGTCGATCGAGCGCTACGAGCCGAAGCGCGGGATCAAGTTCGAGACCTTCGCGATGACCCGGATTCGCGGCGCGATCATCGACGAGCTGCGCTCGCTGGACTGGGTGCCGCGCTCGGTGCGCTCGCGGGCTCGCGAGATCGAGACGGCCCAGTCGAAGCTCGAGCACAAGCTGCAGCGAGCGCCGACCGAGGAGGAGCTGGCCGCGAAGCTCGAGATCAGCGAGGAGGAGCTGCAGTCCTCGCTGCTGGAGATCGCCAACTCCTCGGTCTACGCGCTGGACGAGCTGTGGACGATCTCCGACTCCTCCGGTGACCGGGTCTCGTTGCTGGACACGATCCCCGACCCGGGCGCCGACGACCCGCAGGAGGCGCTCGCCAGCAGCGAGATCAAAGACCGCCTCACCGAGGCGATGACCTCGCTGCCGGAGCGGGAGCAGCTGGTCGTCGCCCTCTACTACCACGAGAACCTCACCCTGCGGGAGATCGGCGAAGTGCTCGGCGTCACCGAGTCGCGCGTCTCCCAGCTCCACACCAAGGCAGTGATGCGGTTGAAGTCGGGGTTGCAGCGGGTGTAGCTTCCCCGGGCGCCGGACCTGCGCTCGATCAGCGCCGGCCGAGCCGATTTCACGATGGAGTTCGAGCGCTACGAGGAGGTGCCGGCGCACCTCTCCGCAAAGGTCGTCGCAGCGGCCCGCGAGGGCGCTGAGGTCAGCGCATAGGCCGCTTGGCCCGCTGGTAGCTTGGGGGAGTGAGCCCCGACGAAACCTGCGCTGTCTGCGGCCGCACGATCCTGGCCGGAGAGCGGACCCGGACCTACATCAGCCCGAAGGGCGGCCACCCCCGGGTTGTCTGCGAGCTCTGCCGTGCTCGCGCTGAGCGGCTCGGCTGGGTCGATCCGGCGGCGCCCGGCGCGAACGTCGGGCGGCGGGCCGAGGCCTCCGAGCCCCCCGAGGGCCGGCTGGAGCGGGCGGTCGCCCGCTTCAACGCCAGCGAGGCCGCCCGTACGGTCGCCGGGCTGATGCGGACGCTGGGCGAGCCGTGGGTCTCGGTCGGCGCCGCCGCCGGTTCGCCGAACGAGGTGCGGATCACGGTCGCCTGGGAGCTGACCTGGTACCAGTGGGGAGTCGACCTGGGGAACGAGCTTCGCGCCGTCTTCCAGCTCGACAAGGGCCACGAGGTCGGCCAGCTCGACGGCTCGGCCCGGCAGTGGAACGCGACCGCCGCGGTGGGCGGCCAGCTCATCCTCGGCGCGCTCGCAGAGGGTCGAGCCCCCGACGGTGAACCGGTCGGCTGACCCCTTGGAGAAGCTGGTGGTCAACGTCGACGGCGGCGCCCGGGGCAACCCGGGCCCGGCGGCGATCGCCGCCGTGGTGCAGGGCCCTGGCGGCGAGGTGTTGGAGGAGCGCGGCGAGCGGATCGGCAGGACGACCAACAACGTCGCCGAGTACAGGGCGCTGCTGCTCGGCATCGAGCGGGCGGCGGCGCTGGGGGCGAGCGAGCTGGAGCTGGTCGGCGACTCGGAGCTGATCGTCCGCCAGGTGAAGGGCGAGTACAAGGTCAAGAACGCGGCGATGCGCGAGCTGCACGCTGAGGTGGGGCGCGCCCTGGAGGAGTTCGACCGCTGGTCGATTCGCCACGTCCTCCGCGAGCAGAACGCCGAGGCCGACCGCCTCGTCAACGAGGCCCTGGACACCTGAGCCGGGCTATACTCGCCCCTCG
>VRUE01000111.1 GCA_019456285.1 Solirubrobacterales bacterium
CGCAGCCGCTCGGCGCGCTGCTCATCGGTCAGCGCCGGCTTCTCGGCGGTCGGGGTCGTGCTCAAGACCGAATGCTTCACGATCCCAGGGTAGCGCCTGAACGCGACAGGAGCGCGATCGTGGGCGACGCACACTTGGGTTTGCGGGTTGGGACTGGTAGAGCAACAGCCCCTGTCCGCTGTGCGATCCCGAGGAGGATCCCATGACCGTCTTACCCGTTCTCGATTCCGCCGGGCGCCGCCGTTCGCCGGCGACGATGCCCGGCTACCACGCCGGGCAATCGCCCCGCAACAAGGGGATGCGCTACCCGGCCGACCCGCCGACTGTCGAGGAGATCGTCGCCGTGATGCGCCAGGTTGGAACCGATCGCCACGGCGCTCGTCTGTGCGCCGTGATCGTCGTCCTCTGGCGCGGCGGGCTTCGCATCCAGGAGGCACTGGCGCTCACCGAGCGTGACCTCGACCCGCACCGTGGCTCCATCCTCGTTCGCCACGGCAAGGGCGGGCGCCGCCGAGAGGTCGGCATGGACGAGTGGGGTTTCGAGCAGCTCCGCCCCTGGCTCATCGAGCGCGAGCAACTGCCGGTCGGCCCGCTGCTCTGCGTGATCGACGGACCGACCCGCGGGCGGCCCTGGTCTGCCGCCGGGGTCCGGGTCGAGTTCCGCAGCCTCGCCGCCCGAGCGGGGGTGAGGCGCCGGTTCGCGCCGCACCAGCTCCGTCACGCGCATGCGCTCGAGCTGGTCCGCGAGGGGGTGCCGCTCAACATCATCCAGCGACAGCTGGGCCATGCCAACCTCGGCACGACCAGCATCTACCTGCAGGGCATCGACACCGAGGAGATCATCGCGGCCGTCCATGCGAGGCGAGCGCCGATGATGCCGGCCAGCGCCGGCCTGCGGCTCTAACCACCCGACGGGCGACAGCGAGAGCGCCCGGGTGGCGCTCCCGCTTCGCCTTGCGAGAGCAGACGCTCGCGGAGCGTCGCGGAGACCGCCGCGGCTCGTCCAGAGGAGCACTCTCCGGCGGCTCGAACGGCCCGCCGCTCGCTGCTGCTTTCAGGCGAAGGCGACAGCGAGTCGCGGATCTGTCCAGACTTCTCCTCCTCGTCCAAGGCAGGAGCGTGGGCAATCTCCGCCGACACGCTCGCAGCCACGCGACAGGGGAAGCGCCGGCGCTGCGCATGACAAGCGGGCAGCGACGCCTAACTGCCGCTGGGGGGCGCAGCTAGGGTGTTGCAACCTGGAAAGAGCGGGGGCGGGTCTCCTGGGCTCCCCTCGCCAGGAGAAGGAGGATCGGCATGAACCGGATCAAGCACGCGAGGCCATCGCCGGCGCTCGTCATCAGCGTCCTGGCGCTGCTCGTTGCGCTCGGCGGCACCAGCTACGCGGCGAGCAAGGTAGGCGGCAGCGACCTGAAGTCGATCAAGGTCAGGACCGCTAACACGACGATGCAGCCCGGCGCGGAAACGAGCCTCAAGAGGAAGTGCAAGAAGGGCGAGCAGTACATCTCGGGTGGATTCGATACGACACCCACGGACGCTCCGGGGCAGCCCATCAACATCAGCTCGGCGACGTCGTCCACCAACGCCAAAAACAAGGCGAACGGCTTCTTTTTCCGGGGAACCAACACCGGAGCTCAGGCGTCGCCCGTCATCGTCACGGCGCTCTGCCTGAAGAAGTAGCGTCTCTCGAAGACGTCGACAGTGAGAGCGGGCCCTGCAGGGCCCGCTCGCAGTTTCAACGCCGGGCATCAGGGGGAGCTTGGGGGTGGGAGCGTCGATCCAGATGACCGGAACTACGGCCAAGCCTCAACCGCGCTGGTGTATGGGCCAGGAAGAAGGCCGGAGGCGAACTCTCGACCCGACCCCGTGTAGATCCTCGCTTCCGCTTTGCGCGAGGACCGAAAGCAGGAACGACTCCGATGGGAACTCAGGGCCCGGTGACCGAAGGCGGAGTTTCTAGGCAGGACTGAACGCAGGGGTAAAGCAGAGGCGTGGCAAGGAGATCATCGTCAGCGGTCGACCTCGGCCTCGAACTCGGTCGACTGCGGGGGGCCTGGCAAACCGGAGTCCAACCCCTGTAATCCGGGCAGCAACGTCTCGTCGCGGAACTTCTCCCAGGTCTCTTTCGAGTCCCAAACCGCGACGACGACCCAACCGCTGGCGCTCGGCCCCGCGTAGTGGTGCGTCTGACCGGCAGGCAGACCGCCCGGCGGATGCACCACCTCGACCGTAGCGTCGTACTGCTCCCTCGTACCACCCTCGAAGTCGTTGACGATCACGTATGCCATCTCATCTCCCGGGTCGTTGCAGTTCGCCGTGCGGGATTCCGCCGACGGAGGCAACGTTAGCCCATGAATCGACGCTGAAGCCCCTGAATCGGATAAGCAAGGCTCGCGCCGTCTTCGTTAGGAGGGTTCGTCGCTCGACGCGCTCACCTGGAACTCCCCAGAGCAGATTGCAGGACACGACCGGAAGTGGCGCCCCGCCTCGTGCGCGACCAGGCCGCGCTTCTGCTCCGCGCGAGGAGCAAAAGCGGCTCGTGAATATCGGCGCGCTTCCGCTTTGCGCGAAAAGGGGTAGCGGTCGGTTGAGAGTCGGCACCCCGAGCGAGATGCAATTCGGGGTACTGCCTAGCGAGAACCCG
>VRUE01000112.1 GCA_019456285.1 Solirubrobacterales bacterium
TATCGACCCCGGAAACCCACACCGGAGCTTCCTTTTTAGAAAAATTAACAATGGATTAGACCAGGATATTGTTTTAGACCCTGCTGAAGGAGGGAATGCAGGTACTCTAACTGATTATAAAAAAGAACTGATACGTCAATGGATACTCTATGGTGCACCTGAGAATGGAGTAGTAGTTGATACCAATCTTATTATTAGTTATTATAGTAGTGGAATATCCAGTTTACCTAATCCACCGGCAGCGCCCGCCCCTTCTGCGGGTTTTCAGATTCACTTTGGACCTTACTTCATAGCGCCCGGAGGTGAAACAGAATACTTTCTCAAGTTTGACGCCAAATTATCCGATACTACAGAAATTAATCGTGTTGACGTAATAATGGGAGATGATTATTCTCACCACTTTATTATCTACCGGTTACAAGACGGACAGGCAGGCAATGTACAAGACGGTTTAACTTTGCAAAATGCTCATCAATATAGTGAGCTGGTTTCAGTTTATCAATTTTCTGACAGTCTGATTTTACCCATTGGAACTGCCTTTTCATGGACGGATAGTACCTTTTTAGACTTAAATTCTCATCATATAAATACATCACCATTTGTGCTTGGCTGTGAGGTTTATGTAAATGTTTATACTCAACCCAAAGGCTGGGCAAAGCAGATAATGGCTACTGATCTTATCCTTGACTTTGCTATTGCGATTCCTAACATTGGCGGTCCTTATCCATTTGAACAATCTTATTGTCAAGGTTGTTCTGATAATGGCTGCGGTTGTCCTCCCCCAGGTGATATTTTTCTCTGGGCGCTGACATCGCATACACATCAATGGGGCATTGATTTTGACATTTATAAAAGGAATCCGGATGGAACCAAAGGCATAAAATATTTTGATGCAGAATATAAAAATGGCAATCCTGATAGCGCTTTTATAGGTTATTTCTACGATCGCCCACCCACAAGGTTCTTTGAACCTTTCGTGTTTATTTCACAAGATTCAGGGCTTATACAGAGAGCTGTTTTTGATAACCAAGGGACAAACTCTGTTGTAACCTTTGGGCTTACTTCCGATGATGAAATGATGATCATGATCCCAATGTTTGTGACAGATACTACAGGGCTTGCAAATGCAGAACCCTATATTCCACCAACAGGCATTGAAAATTCTGTATTAGAAGTACAAGCCATTAAAGTGTATCCCAATCCGTTTACCGGCAATGCAACATTTATGCTGCCAAAAAATGAGCAGGGTAATTTTATTTTAAGGCTTTATAATGTTTTTGGTGAAGAGGTCAAACAAATCGGGAATATTAAATCAGAGAAAATAATTCTTCAAAGAGGTAATCTGTCAAGCGGAGTTTATTTTTATCAGGTGGCCACTAACAATAAGTTAGCAGGCAGCGGCAAGTTGATAATTTATTAGTATCGGAATTTCAATCTATTATTCCCGCCTGCCTGGCATTAGCTTTGTAGGTGGCGGGCAGGTGTGCTCTTAATGAACAGCTACTGGGCTCTGGTTACTGGGTTCTGGATTATTTGCTTTCGGCAGGCAGGTTGGTAATTCTTTCTGACAGTAATCACTACCTTTACCCAGCAACCAGTACCCAGTAACCAGCAACTAACTTCTTAATTGCACTTCAATATATCGAGATTTCATCCCGAGTACTCTGGATTAATTTGCGAAGATAAGTTCTTTCATTATGCTCCATGCGCTTTTAATAGCTAAAGCCTTTTGGCAATTCAGATTCCCTGGTGCCTTCCGGAACCCATGAGAGATCGAGGATAGTAAAAGTGGGATTTTCTGTTTTAAATATAGGCACCACTTTCATGCCTATCGTTGGTTCACCCACCGAGAGATAACCCATCAGTATGGTTTCAACACCTTCAAATTCTACATTTACAAAGCGTATTGGTTTCGGCAGCGTGTTGAAAGCGCCTGTTCTCTCTGTGATCATGAAGGTATGCACCGTAGAACCCTTTTTTGCAATGTCGGTAATGTCCTTTACCGTATTTTTTCCGAGGCAGTCGGGGCAGTGAATTCTAAAAGGGATATGAACCGTGCCTTTACACTCACAATCGGGGTTATTGCACTGGGTTGCCAGCAACTTTCCTTTACAGAGGGATTCAAAGAACAATGCTTCCCCGCCATAGGTGTGAATATGGGTTAAATCGCGCGGGTTAGTTACACCCACAAGTTTTCCCCCTTCATCGAATATTGGTGAATTGGGATATGTAAAATGGAAATGCCCCGTGGGTTTATATCTTCCATTTACAACTTTAACTGTTCCTCTTTCTTCTTTGGAGTTCATATTAATTTTATTATTTTAATTGATGATCCGGATGAATTATTGCTGTGGCTGTTACATGAGAACCCACCCCGGCATGACTGATAGCCAGTCCCCTTTTTGCATCCTTTACCTGCAGGTCTGTCCAATCGTCCGGCTTTTGCCGTCCGAATTTTTCCCATTTTTTCTCGTCACCGTGCATCTCTGCCCAACGCCCCCAGATGTGATGGCCAATTTCAACGGTCTGCATGATCCCCGTGGCGCCAACGGCATGCATAC
>VRUE01000113.1 GCA_019456285.1 Solirubrobacterales bacterium
TAACGCTGTCACAAATAGAATCTTTACAACCAAAGGCAGTGGTGGCTATTAAACACGGATAATAGGTTGTGTCAAACAAGGATGGATTGAGGTATGGATGGGTTGGATTTGTATCTGTACTAAAAAGACTATCTCCAAAATCCCAATTATAGTTAGATAAATCTGGTGGTATTGTATTGTTGAAGAATTGAACATCCAAAGGACTACAGCCGGTATCCGGAACAATACCAAACTGAGCGGTTATTTCCGGATATACTGTGATCGTATCTATAAGCGTATCGGTGCATCCATTACTGTTGTTTACTAATAAAGTAATGGTATAAGAGATAGGAATTGAGCTTGTATTTACATAACTGTGAGTGAAACTTGCTGATGATGTGGTATTTGGCAACAGACTGTCACTAAAGACCCAGAAATAATTTAAACTACCAAAAGGTGTAGAAGTATTGAATATTGTAATGGTTAACGGGCTGCAGCCTGCATTGATATCCACGCTAAAATTAGCCAGAGGCTTGGGATGCACTACGATACATTGTGTCATCGTATCTCTTGCCCCTGAATCAGATACTGCGGTCAAGGTTATACAGTAAGTAGTATCGTTGATTGCTGATGAGTTGTAATAGGTATGTGTAATGACTGTATTCTTATCTGTAGTAACAAATATTGGTGAAAGATCTCCAAAATTCCAGTAGAAGGTATCTGCTCTTAGTGATAAATTTATAAGATCAATGGTAAAAGGATGGCAGCCCGAATCATTGGGCACAATGGCAAAGTTGGCGTCAATTTCAGGATGAACTTTAATTGGCAGACAAAACGTATCTGTACAACCCAAATTGGTTTGTGCAATTGCACACAATGGATAATCAATAATACTTCCGGTTGTGTTGGTATAGGTATGCGTAAAAGGCGCTGCGGGGGAAACCGTAGTAGTATCTGTTTGATCTCCAAAATCCCAATATACGCTATCTGCCCAGGTAGATAGACCTGTAATTGTGATAACAACCGGACTGATACCTTCATTCGTATCCACAGTAAAGCCGGCAGTTGGTGTCGGATGAACGATTATCGTATCTCTTGCTGTATCCGATCCGCATCCGAAAACTGAACTTACAATTAACTCCACTACATAAGTAGAATCAAGAGTATCTGAGGTATTGGTAAAGGTATGGCACGGATTTTCAATAATAGAAGAATCCCCGTCTCCAAAATCCCAGTCATAGGAATCTTCACCCAATGATAAATTGAAAAAGCATACTGCAAACGGATCGCAGCCAATAGAATCAAACACCGTAAAGTTTGCAGTGACCTCAGGATGAACCTTTATGGTATCCGTAAGCGTATCAGCGCAGCCATACTGTGTTACTGCTATGAGCTTTAATATGTAATTTACAGTGCTGTCAGTGATGTTACAATATGTATGAACCAAACTTGAGGAAGTGTCTGTACTTGGCGGACTTCCATCCCCAAAATCCCAGAATAAGCTGTCAAAGCCACTGGCAAGATTTGTTATCGTAACAGTAAAACAACTGCACCCTGTGTCAACATCTACCGTAAAGTTAGCAGCGGGCTTAGGATGCACCCGTATTCCATCTGATGTCGTATCTGAGCGGCAGCCAAAGGATGAAATTCCTACCAGTGTAATGTTATAAACACTGTCAGGAGGCACAACGTTAAGATTGGTCCATATATGGTTGATGGTTGTATCCTGGTCAGTAACGATAAAGGTGTTATCCCCTAAATCCCAATAAAAGGTGTCTGCTCCTGTAGATAGATTAAACAATTGAGCCGGGTAGGCCTGGCAGCCAACAGTATCAGGAACGATAGCGAACTTAACATCTATTTCCGGATGCACACAAATCGTATCTCTGATCGTGTCAGCACATCCATATTGGGTCTGGGCGATCATTTGCATGATGTAGCAAACCGTAGAATCTGTGGTGTTATCGTAGTTATGACTCAATTTCACGCCATCATCGGTCTCACCATCCCCGAAATCCCAGAACAAGCTGTCATATCCGGCAGCGCAGCTAAGATCAATATTAACCGTCAAAGGTGTGCAGCCCTCAGTGGTATCCAGCGCAAAACAGGCGGTGGGTTTGGGATGGACTAAAATATCCTGCCTGATAGTATCTGATGGGCAGCCATACTGAGAAATCGCGATAAGCTCAACATTATAAATAGTATCTAAATTGAATGTATCATTGATAAATAAATGTATTTGATCTACTACGGTATCAATGATAAAACTTCCATCCCCAAAATCCCAGTATAAAGAATCTGCACCTGAAGTTAGTTCCGCTAAGGTAACCAAAAATGGATGGCAACCTTCAGTATCGGGAAGAGCTGTGAAATCGGCAGAAATTTCAGGATAAATAACGATCAGTTGAGTCAATGTATCGGTACAACCATATTGTGTTTCAGCTATTAACCGCAATGTATTGATAATGGTATTATTGGTAGTGTTACAATATGTATAAGTGACGGTTGGCGCTG
>VRUE01000019.1 GCA_019456285.1 Solirubrobacterales bacterium
TGGCGCTGGCCGACGAGGTCGCGGTGCTCGACGTCTACCCCGCTCGCGAGGAGCCGGTCGGGGAGCTGGCCGGGGTCAGCGGCCTGCAGGTCGCCCGGGCTGCCGCGGAGCGGATGGGGGGGAGGCGCGTCTGGTGGCTGCCCACCGCCGAGCGGGCCGGAGAGGCGCTCGCTCCCCGGCTCGGGCCCGGCCAGGTGCTGGTCACGATCGGTGCCGGCGACATCTTCGAGCTTGCCGAGGCGCTGGTCGAGGACGGGGGTGAGCCGTGACCGCGGCGCCCGAGGGCATCGAGCGCGATTTCCCGCTGGCCCGGCTGACGACGGTTCGCACTGGGGGGCGCGCCGACTGGTTCGCCCGCCCCGGCGACGAGGAGCAACTTGTCGAGTTGCTGGCCTGGGCACACCGGGAGGGCCTGCCTGTGGGAGTGGTCGGGTCGGGCTCGAACCTGCTGGTCGCCGACCGGGGGTTCCGCGGTCTGGCGCTCAAGCTCGGCGGCGAGCTTGTCGCGATCGAGCGCGATGGCGAGCGCCTGCTCTGCGGCGGCGGCGCCCGCCTCCCGTCGGCGGCCGCAAAGGCGGCCGGCTGGGGCCTCGCCGGCCTCGAGTTCGGGGTCAACATCCCCGGCACCGCGGGCGGCGCGGTCAAGATGAACGCCAACGCCTACGGCGGCCAGCTCGCCAGGATCCTGGCGTGGGTCGATGTCTGCACCTTCGAGGGGCGTGACCGCCGCCAGCCGGAGCAGCTCGGCTTCGCCTACCGCAGCTCCAACCTGGGCGCCGAGGAGGTGGTCGCCCGGGCCTCGTTCCTGCTGGCGCCGGGCGACCCGGCGGCGATCGGGGCGACGCTGGCCGCGATGCGCAAGAAGCGCCGCGAGGCCCAGCCGTCGGGCATCAAGACCTTCGGCTCGACCTTCAAGAACCCCGCGGACGAGCGGGCCGGGGGGCGCACGGCGGGGCAGCTCCTGGAGGCGGCCGGCTGCCGTGGCCTGCGGGTCGGCGGCGCCCGCTTCGCCGAGAAGCACGCCAACTTCGTCGAGAACACCGGCGAGGCGACCACCGCCGAGGTGCTGGAGCTGATGGCCGAGGGGCGCCGCCGCGTTTACCAGCGCTTCGGGATCGAGCTGGAGCCGGAGGTGCAGCTGCTGGGCGACGTCCGTTGGCCCGGCGGCTGGGAGCTGTGAAGCGGCGGCTGCTGGCGATCCTCCTGGTCCTGATGGCCGCGGCTGCGCTCTACGAGTTTCGCCTCCGCGACACGACGGTCGAGCCGCAGCTGACGCTCCCGCAGCCGACGGCGAGGGCCGGGACGGGATCCGACGCCGTCGGAGTCGGTCCCGACGGTGCGATCCTGGACTGGCTGCCGCCGCCCGAAGCTGCGTCGTTGCCGCAGCTGCCGCTCTCGACGCCGCCGCAGAAGGGGCGCCTCGCCGGCACGATGCTCCAGCAGGCCCGCGTCCTCGGCGCGGCGCCGGCGCCGCTGCGCCCGTACATATACGGCAGCTCCTATGGGGAAAGCGGAGTCGACGTCGAGTTGCGCTCGGGGATCGAATTGCGCTTCGGCGACGCTTCCCGGGCGGCCGAGAAGTGGCGCGCGGCAGCCGCCGTGCTCGCCGATCCGTCGATCACTGGGCTCGATTATGTAGACTTGCACGCGCCACGCCGGCCGGCCGTCGGCGGGTCCGGCCACACCCTGCCGCCGGTCCCATAGCCACCGTCGCCGCTGCCGCGCCGCGGCGCCGGTTTGCCGTGAATCCCGCCCTCAGAGCCACAAGCGCGGTCCTCGACGGACCGGGAGATTGGTATCGAACAAACCCTCGACCTCAGGGTTAGATCAGCAAAACCCTCAAGTTATACTTGAGGTATCCGCGTGCAGGATAGTTCCCGGTCGTTTGACAGAGGGTCGACAATGCCCTACGTTGAGCGCAATTTCCGTGGTTGCAGCGGAAGCTTGAACCCTTAAGCATCACTGAAGCCTCGGATGGAACAAAGGCTCAACTCAAACGCCAGCCCTGCTGCGGCTGGCGAGCTGGAGAAAATCGGGAGATGGATTCCACTTACCTTGCGGTGATCAAGGTCGTCGGGGCCGGCGGCGGGGGTACCAACGCGGTCAGCCGCATGATCGACGCTGGGATTCGCGGCGTCGAGTTCGTCGCGGTCAACACCGACGCCCAGGCGCTTCAGGCCTGCGACGCCGACATCAAGCTCTCGATCGGCCAGGAGCTGACCCGCGGCCTCGGCGCCGGCGGCAACCCGGAGGTCGGAGCGGGCGCCGCGGCTGAGAGCCGCGACGAGATCAAGGAGGCGCTGAAGGGCGCTGACATGGTCTTCGTCACCGCCGGCGAGGGCGGCGGCACCGGCACCGGCGCGGCGCCGATCATCGCCGAGATCGCCAAGGAGGAGATCGGCGCACTGACCGTCGGCGCCGTCACCAAGCCGTTCGAGTTCGAGGGCAAGCGGCGGATGCAGCAGGCGCTCGAGGGCATCGAAAAGCTGCGCAACAACGTCGACACCCTGATCATCGTCCCCAACGAGAAGCTCCTGCAGGCGGTCGAGCGCCGCACCAGCGTGCTGGACGCCTTCCGTCAGGCCGACGACATCCTGCGCCAGGGCGTCCAGGGCATCACCGACTTGATCACGATCCCGGGGCTGATCAACCTCGACTTCGCCGACGTGCGCACGATCATGCGCGACGCCGGCTCGGCGCTGATGGGCGTCGGCTCGGCCGGCGGCGAGACGCGCTCGCTGGACGCCGCCAAAGCGGCGATCACCTCGCCGCTGATCGAGGAGTCGATCAAGGGCGCGACCGGGATGCTGCTCAACATCACCGGCCCCGAGGACCTCGGCCTGTTCGAGGTCAACGAGGCCGCCCAGCTCATCCAGGCCGAGGCCGATGACAACGCCAACATCATCTTCGGCTCGGTCGTCGACCCGGCGATGCGCGACGAGGTCCGCGTCACCGTGATCGCCACCGGCTTCGAAGGCTTCGAGCTGCTCGCCCGCTCACCGCAGCGGGTGCGCCGCCGCTACGAGAGCCGCCCGCGGATCTCGGCGGAGGACACCGAGATCCGCAAGCTGCGGGTCAGCGACGACGACATCGACGTGCCGCCGTTCCTCAAATAGCCTGCGCCGCGTGAACGGCGCGGCACTGCGGCGCACCCCTCTCCACGAGCGCCACGCGGAGCTCGGCGCGAAGCTTGTCTCCTTCGCCGGCTGGGAGATGCCGGTCTCCTACGAGGGGATCCGCGAGGAGCATATGGCGGTCCGCACCCACGCCGGGATGTTCGACGTCTCCCACATGGGCGAGGTCGAGGTCGAGGGGCCGGACGCGCTCGCCTTCCTGCAGCGCGTCCTCTCCAACGACGTCGCGGCGATCGAGGTCGGCGGCGCCCAGTACTCCTGTCTCTGCGACGAGGGGGGCGGCGTGCTCGACGACCTCATCGCCTACCGGCTCGGCGGCGACCGCTGCCTGATCGTCACCAACTGCGCCAACCACGAGGCCGACCTGGCCTGGCTGGGCCGCTGGAGCCGCGGCTTCGACGTCGCCGTCCGCGACGTCGCCGACCGCTACGCGATGCTCGCGGTGCAGGGGCCGCACGCGCCCCAGATCGTCGCCCGCGCGCTCGACGTCGAGCTGCCGCCCCGGATGCGGGTGGCGGCGGCGCGGATCGGCGGCCGTCCGGCGCTGGTCTGCGGCACCGGCTACACGGGCGAGGACGGAGTCGAGCTGCTGATCGACCCGGAGGTCACGGCGGCGGTCTGGGCCGAGCTGCTCGACGCCGGTGTCGTCCCCTGCGGCCTCGGCGCCCGCGAGACGCTGCGCCTCGAGGCCTGCTTCCACCTGCACGGCAACGACCTCGGCCCCGAGCGCAACCCGGTCGAAGCCGGCCTCGGCTGGTGTTGCGCCGAGGCGACCGGCTTCGTCGGCGCCGAGGCGATCGCGAAGGCGCGCGCCGAGGGGCCGGCGGAGAGGCTGGCGCCGCTGCGGATCGAGGGCGCCGGCATCCCCCGTCAGGGCAACCCGGTGCTGGTCGGCGACGGGGAGGTCGGGATGGTCACCTCCGGCACCTTCTCGCCCTCGCTCGAGGTCGGGATCGGGATGGCCTATCTGCGGGCCGACCTCGCCGAGCCGGGGACCGAGGTCGAGATCGACGTGCGAGGCAAGCGCCGCGCCGCCCGGATAGCTTCCAAGCCCCTATACAGGAGTCCCTCGCACTACCGGAAGGAGAGGTGACCTTGCCCGACGCGAGCTACCCCGAGGAGCTGCTCTACCACGCCGAGCACGACTGGGCCCGGATCGAGGGCGAGCAGGCGACCCTCGGCATCACCTGGTACGCGCAGGACTCGCTCGGCGAGGTCGTCTTCTACGACCCGCCCGAGGTCGGCGCGGCGATCGTCAAGGACTCCGCCTACGCGGAGATCGAGTCGGTGAAGGCGGCCTCCGAGGTGATCGCGCCGCTCTCCGGGGAGACCATCGAGGTCAACGAGGCGCTCGCCGATGCGCCCGAGCGGATCAACGAGGACCCTTACGGCGAGGGCTGGCTGGTCAAGGTGAAGCTGGACGACCCGGCCGAGGCGGAGGCGCTGCTGGCCGCCGTCGATTACCGCAAGCTGCTCGAAGGCGACTAAGTGACCAAAGGTACCGCCCCCTGCTTGCGTAGCCTTAGCCGGGTGACGCGCTACACCTCCGCCACGCCCGCCGATCGGGCAGAGATGCTGGCGGCGATCGGCATCGACTCGCCCGCCGCGCTGTTCGAGCAGATCCCCGAGCCGCTGCGGCTGGGTCGACCGCTGGAGCTGCCGCCGGGGATCGGCGAGGCGGAGGTCTACGAGCGGTTGGCGGCGCTCGCCGCCCGCAACGCCGACGCCGAGGAAGAGGTCTGCTTCGTCGGCGCGGGGATGTACGACCACTACGTGCCGGCGATCGTCGACGCGATCACCCAGCGCTCCGAGTTCCTCACCCCCTACACGCCCTACCAGCCGGAGATCTCGCAGGGCGGGCTGCAGGTGATGTTCGAGTTCCAGACGGCGATCTCGGAGCTGACCGGGCTGCCGGTCTCCAACGCCGGCCTCTACGAGGGCCCCTCCTCGGTCGCCTCGGCAGGCTACCTGGCGATCGGGGCGACCGGGCGCCGCCGCTTCGTCGTCTCCCGCGGCGTCCACCCGCACAGCCGCGAGGCCCTCGCCACCTACTCGGAGGGCTACGGCGCCGAGCTGGTCGAGGTCGGGCTGGAGGAGGGAGCGACGGACGCCGCCGCGCTCGCGGCCGCCGTCGACGGCGAGACCGCCGCGGTCTTCCTGCAGAGCCCCAACTTCCTCGGCGCGGTCGAGGACGTCGAGGCACTCGGGGCGGCCGCGAAGGAGCACGGCGCGCTGCTGATCGTCGCCGTCGACCCGATCACGCTCGGCATCCTCAAGCCGCCGGGCGAGTGCGGCGCCGACATCGCCCTTGGCGAGGGCCAGCCGCTCGGCAACCGGCTCGACTTCGGCGGTCCCTCGTTCGGCTTCTTCTGCGGGACCGAGGAGCAGCTCCGCCGCATGCCGGGGCGGATCGCCGGGGAGACCGACGACGTCGACGGGCGGCGCGGCTTCGTGCTGGCGCTGCAGACGCGCGAGCAGCACATCCGCCGCGAGAAGGCAACCCACAACATCTGCACCGCGCAGGCGCTCAACGCGCTGGCGGCGATGGTCCATCTCGCCTGGCTCGGCCGCGAGGGCTTCCGCGAGCTGGGCGAGCTGCTGGCGCGGCGCACCGCCTACGCGCGGCAGCGGCTGGCGGCGGTCGAGGGGGTCGAGTCGCTGCACGAGGCGCCGGTCGTGCGCGAGTTCGCGGTGCGGCTCGAGGCGCCGGTCGAGCGGGTGCTGGAGCGCTGCGCCGAGCGCGGGATCGCCGCCGGCTACCCGCTGGGGCGTGAGTACCCCGAGTACGAGGACGGGCTGCTGGTGGCGATCACCGAGCGCCGCACACGGGAGCAGATCGACGAGTTGGCCGAGGCCCTCGGCGCCGCGATCGCCGCCGAGGATGGCGCCTCTGTCGGCGATGGGCCGAACAAAGCGCCGATGTCCAAGGAGGTGACGTGAAACCGGCCGCCGAGACGCCGATGCAGCGCGACCGCGCCGTGACGATCTACGAGAAGTCGAAGCCGGGACGCCGCGCCGCCGTTCTCCCCGAGGCCGGCGTGCCCGAGCGTCCGCTCGGGGAGCTGATCCCGCCGAAGCTGCTGCGCGAGGAGCCGCCCCGACTGCCCGAGGTCGCCGAGCCGGAGATCGTCCGCCACTACAACCGGCTCTCGCGCCGCAACTTCGACCTCGACACCGGCTTCTACCCGCTCGGCTCCTGCACGATGAAGCACAACCCGCGGCTCAACGAGCGGGTCGCGGCGCTGCCCGGCCACGCCCGCCTGCACCCGGCTCAGGACCCGCGCCGCGCCCAGGGGGCGCTGGAGTTGATGTGGCTCCTGCAGCAGTCCCTGGCCGAGATCTGCGGCCTGCCCCAGGTCAGCCTGCAGCCCTCCGCCGGCTCGCACGGCGAGCTTGCCGGCCTCTTGCTGACCCGCGCCTACCACGCCGACCGCGGCGAACAGCGGACCAAGGTGCTGGCCCCCGACACCGCCCACGGCACCAACCCGGCCTCGGTGGCCATGGCGGGGTACGAGGTGGTGAAGGTCGCGACCAACGAGCGGGGCGGGGTGGAGATGGACGACCTGCGCGCCAAGGTCTCCGACGAGGTCGCCTGCCTGATGCTGACCAACCCCAACACGCTCGGCCTCTTCGACGAGAACATCGCCGAGATCGCCTCGCTGATCCACGCCGCCGGCGGCACGCTCTACTACGACGGCGCCAACCTCAACGCGGTGATCGGCCACTCGCGGCCGGGCGACATGGGTTTCGACATCGTCCACGTCAACCTGCACAAGTCGTTCAGCCAGCCGCACGGAGGCGGCGGGCCGGGGGCGGGGCCGATCGCCGTCTCGGAGCGGATCGAGCCCTTCCTGCCGCGGCCGCAGGTGGTGAAGCGAGAGGGCGCGAACGGCAGCGGCCCCTTCTACGACCTCGACCACGACCGGCCCAAGTCGATCGGGCGGCTGCGCGGCTTCCAGGGCAACTTCGGCGTCTTCGTCCGCTCCTACGCCTACATCCTCAGCCTCGGCGCCGACGGCCTCGCCGAGGCCTCGGAGACGGCGGTGCTGAACGCCAACTACCTGAAGGCGCGGCTCGCCGACGGTCGGGCCGGCAAGCGCCTCCCGGTCGCCTTCGACCGCCACTGCATGCACGAGTTCGTCCTCTCCGGCAAGCCGATGAAGAGGGAGCTGGGCCTCGCCACCCTCGACCTCGCCAAGCGGCTGCTCGACTTCGGCTTCCACCCGCCGACCATCTACTTCCCGCTGCTGGTCGAGGAGGCGCTGATGATCGAGCCGACCGAGACCGAGACGAAGGAGAGCCTCGACGCCTTCGCCGACGCGGTAGAGGAGATCCTCGCCGAGGCCGAGCGCGACCCCGAGGTCGCCAAGCAGGCCCCCTACACGACCCCGGTCCGCCGCCTCGACGAGGTCAAGGCCGCTCGCCGCCCCGTCGTCCGCCAACCCCTCTGATCTCCCCGCCGATGGGCCTGCTTCCCACCGCATAGGCGTATTTCAGGCCCGTCGGCGGTGTTTAGGGGTTGGGGTGCGGCCCTGCGCCTACACTCGGTGGCGGTGCCTCGGCAACGGTTGCTGACCCTGGTCGCGACGATCCTCGGCTCGACGGTCGTCTTCCTCGACTCGACCGTGGTCAACGTGGGGCTGCCGGCGATCGCCGACGACCTCGACGCCGGGCTGGCCGGGCAGCAGTGGGTGGTCGAGGCCTACATGCTGACCCTGGTCGCGCTGCTGCTGGTCGGCGGCTCGCTCGGCGACCAGCTCGGGCGGCGGCGGATCTTCGTCGCCGGGCTGGTCGGGTTCGGCGCCACCTCGGTGCTCTGCGCGGTGGCGCCCACGGTCGAGTTCCTGATCGCCGCCCGCGCCCTGCAGGGGATCGCCGGGGCGCTGCTGGTGCCGGGCTCGCTGGCTCTGGTTGCGGCGACCTTCGAGGGCGCGGCTCGCGGCAAGGCGGTCGGCACCTGGACCGCCTGGACCGGGATCGCCGTCGTGATCGGCCCGGCTGGGGGAGGGGCGCTGGTCGAGGCGATCTCCTGGCGGGCGATCTTCTGGATCAACGTCCCGCTGATCGCATTCACCGTGTTTCTGACCCTGCGCTCGGTGGCCGAGAGCCGCGATCCCGAGGCATTCCGCGGCGCCGACCTGCCCGGCATCCTGCTCTCCGCGCTGGGCCTCGGCGCGCCTGTCTACGCCCTGATCGAGCAGCCGAGCCGCGGCTGGGGCGACCCGCTGGTCTGGGTCCCGCTGCTCGTCGGCGCCGCCTGCCTGGCGCTCTTCGTCCTGCGCGAGGCGCGGACGAGCCATCCGATGCTCGACCTCACGCTGTTCAGGATCCGCAACTTCTGGGTCGCCAACCTGACCACCTTTGCCGCCTACGCGGGCCTGATCGCCGCCCTCTTCTTCGTGACGATCTTCCTGCAGCAGGTCGGCGGCTACTCGCCGCTCGAGGCCGGCCTGGCGACGACCCCGATCTCGATCGTCCTCTTCCTGCTCTCGCCCCGCTTCGGCAGGCTCGCCTCCGGCACCGGGCCGCGGCTGCCGATGACCGCCGGCCCGATCGTCGCCGGGATCGGGCTGCTGCTCCTGCTGCGGGTCGACGCGAGCGCCGCCTACCTGCCCGACGTGCTGCCGGGGGTGCTCGTCTTCAGCTTCGGCCTCTCAGCGACCGTGGCGCCGCTGACCGCGACCGTGCTCGACTCGGTCGACCCGCGCCACGTCGGCGTTGCCTCGGGCGCCAACAACGGCATCGCCCGAGTCGCCGGGCTGCTGGCGATCGCCGTGCTCGGGGTGGTGATCTCGGCCCAGTTCGGCGCGAAGATCGACGCCGAGCTGGGCGAGCGGCCGCTCGGGCCGGCCGGCCGCACCGCGGTCGTGCGGGCCAAGGAAAAGCCGCTCGCGGTGCCCTCGACCGGACGGCTCCCGCCCGCCGCGGCGGCGAGGGTCCGCACCGCGGCGGCCGAGGCCTCGACCTCCTCCTTCCACCTCGGCATCGGCATCGCCGGCCTGCTGATGATCGTCGGCGGCCTGGTCTCCTGGGCCGGGATCGAGAACCCGCGCCGCCGCTTCGAGGCGGTGCCGGCGGGCGGGGCGGTCGCGGCGGGCGAGTGCGGGCACGGCGCCGACGCCGACTGCGGCGAGGGAGAGCCGGCTCCGGGCAGCGAGGCGCCCGCCCCCGAGCCCGCATAGGCTGCCGGGCCGTGGGCGCCCCGATCATCTTCTCCGGCATCCAGCCGACCGGCCGCAAGCACCTGGGCAACTACATCGGTGCGATCCGCCAGTACGTGGAGGGCCAGGAGCGCGGCGCCCCGGCGATCTTCTGCATCGTCGACCTGCACGCGATCTCGGTCGCCTGCGAGCCGGCCGAGCTGCGCGAGCGGCTCTACGACACGATGGCGATCCTGCTTGCCGCCGGCCTCGACCCGGAGCGCTGCATCCTCTTCCGCCAGTCCGACGTGCACGAGCACACCGAGCTGACCTGGCTGCTCTCCGCGGTGACCGCCCACGGCGACCTCAACCGCATGCACCAGTTCAAGGAGAAGTCGGCGGAACAGCGTCAGCTGGTCTCGGCGGCGCTCTTCTTCTACCCGGTCCTGCAGGCCGCCGATGTGCTCGCCCACCGGGCGACGGAGGTGCCGGTCGGGGAGGACCAGCGCCAGCACATCGAGCTGATCCGGGAGATCGCCCGCCGCTTCAACGAGCGCTTCGGCGAGACGCTGGTCGAGCCCGAGCACCGCATCCCCGCGGTCGGCGCCCGGATCATGGACCTGCAGGAGCCGGAGCGGAAGATGTCGACGACCGGGGCGGCCGAGGCCGGCACGGTCTACGTGCTCGACGGGCCGGCGGCGATCCATAAGAAGCTCGGCGGCGCCGTCACCGACTCCGGCCGCGAGGTCGTCCGCGCCCCGGACAAGCCCGGCGTCGCCAACCTGATCGAGATCCTCGCTGTCGCCCGCGGCGTCGACCCCACCGAGGTCGAGGTCGAGTTCGCCGCGGCGGGCTACGGCGACTTCAAGCAGGCCGTCGCCGAGGCCGTGGTCGAGCTGCTCGCCCCGGTCCGCGAGCGCTATGCGGAGCTGCGTCCCGACGAGGCGGCGCTGGAGGCGACGCTCGCCGCCGGCGCCGAGAAGGCGCGCACGATCGCCTCCCGGACCCTGGCGGAGGTGCGAGACCGCATGGGTATCGGCGCCCCGCGTTAACTTGGGCGGGTGACAGTCGTGGAGCTGGACCTCGAGCTCGACGTATTTGCCGGGCCGTTCGACCTCTTGATGGCGGTCGTGCTGCGCGAGGAGGTCGACCTGCTGGAGGTCGAGCTGGGCGAGGTGGTGGTCGCCTACGTCGAGCACCTGGAGCGCCAGGGCGAGCTGGAGCTGGAGGTGGCGACCGAGTTCCTGGTCCTGATCGCGGCGCTGCTGGAGCTGAAGTCGCGGCTGCTGCTGCCCGGCGAGGAGGAGCTCGACGAGCTCGCCCCCGAGGAGGCGGTCGAGGAGCTGCTGGCGCGGCTGCTCGAGTACCGGCGCTACCGCGACGCGGCGGCGATGCTGGAGGAGCGCTTCGAGGCGGCGCGCGGCTACCTCTACCGCTCCGCGCCGCTGCCGCCGCGGCTGCGCCGGGTGGCGCTCGAGGCGGCGAGCGCCGCCTACGATCCCGAGCGGCTCGGCGCGGCGCTCGGTGACCTGCTTGTCGTGCCGCCGGAGCTCGACACCAGCCACATCCGGCCGACGGTTTCGCTGGAGAAGCGCCTGCGCGCCCTGCGCGACGCCCTCTCGGGGCGGCCCAGCTTCGACTTCGACGAGCAGTTCGGCGGCGAGGACCGGCTGACCCAGGCGGTGACCCTGTTCGCGCTGCTGGAGCTGTACCGCGAGGGAGAGGCGACCTGGGAGCAGCGTAAGCCGTTCGGCCCGATCGAGGTGAAGGGGAGGGTGGAGTCGTGAGCGACCTTGCGCGCACGATCGAGGCGCTGCTGTTCCTCTCGCCGCAGCCGGTCGGCGTCGACGACCTCGCCGAGGCGACCGGGGCCAGGGAGGGTCAGGTCGCCGAGGCGATCGACCTGCTGCGCGAGGATCTCGGTGAGGGGAAGCGGGGCGTCGTCCTGCGCGAGGTCGCCGGCGGCTTCTCGCTGGCCAGCGACCCGGGCAGCGAGGAGGCGGCGCGGCGGTTGCTCGCCAAGCCGCGGACGCCGCCGCTGACCCAGGCGCAGGCCGAGACGCTGGCGATCGTCGCCTACCTGCAGCCGGTTTCGCGGCCGGAGGTGGCGCGGATCCGCGGCGTCTCCTCGGAGTCGACGGTGCAGACCCTGGCCGAGCGCGGCCTGATCGAGGAGTCGGGGCGCTCCCGCTTCGGCGCCGCGATCTTCAAGACCACGGAGCTGTTCGAGCGACTCTTCGGCCTCTCCGGCCTCGACCAGCTCCCCGACCCGTCGCGCTTCGACCCGACCCCCGAGGACGAGCGGGAGCTGCGCGAGCGGCTGCTGAAGGCCGGGGAGCAGCGCGCCGAGTAGCGCGGCCGCGGTGCGCCTCGCCAAGTACCTCGCGCACGGCGGCGTCGCCTCGCGGCGGGTCGCGGAGCGGATCGTCGCCGAGGGCCGGGTCACGGTCGGCGGCGAGGTCGTCACCGACCCCGCCCGCGCGGTCGAGGCGGGAGACGAGGTGCGGGTCGACGGCAGCCTCGTCGCCGAGGAGCCACGCGAGGTCTGGGTGGTGAACAAGCCCGCCGGCGTCGTCTCCACCGTGCGGGAGCCCGGCGCGCGGCCCGCTGTGGTCAGCCTGGTCCGCAGCGATGCCCGCCTCTACCCGGTGGGGCGGCTCGACGCCGACTCGACCGGTCTGCTGCTCCTCACCAACGACGGCGAGCTGGCCAACCGCCTCGCCCACCCCCGCTACGAGGTGCCGAAGGCCTACCGCGCCGAGCTGCGCCGCCCGCCCTCGGAGGACGACCTGCGGCGGCTGGGGAGCGGGGTGGAGCTGGAGGACGGCGTCACCGCCCCGGCTCGGGTGCGGCGGCTCGGCGAGCGGCGGATCGAGATCGTCCTGCGCGAGGGGCGCAACCGCCAGGTCCGCCGGATGGCCGAGGCGGTCGGAAACCGCGTGGTCGCGCTGCGCCGCGTCCGCTTCGGACCGATCGAGCTGGGCGGGCTGCCCGAGGGCGGGGCGCGCCGCCTCTCCGGCGAAGAGGTCGCCCGGCTCTGGGAAGATACGCGGCTGTGAGCGCGAACGGGGGCGAACAGCGGCTCTTCGCGGTGCGCGGCGCCGCCCGGGCGGAGGCCAACGACGCCGACGCGATCCTCGCCGCCACCGAGGCGCTGATGCGCGAGCTGCTCGACCGCAACGAGCTGGCGCCGGAGGCGTTGGTCAGCTGCCTGTTCACGACGACCGAGGACCTCGACGCCGAGTTCCCCGCGGTCGCCGCCCGCCGCCTCGGGCTCGACGCCGTGCCGCTGCTCTGCGGCCGCGAGATCCCCGTGCCGGGATCGATGCAGCGCGTGATCCGGGTGATGATCCACTTCCACGCGCCCACCGGCCACACCCCGGCCCACGCCTACCTGGGCGCCACACAGGAGCTGCGCTCCGACCTCCGCGCCGCCCAGTAAGGACCTACCGGGATAGGTCCTAAGGACCGGGTCGGCCACAATGACGGCATGACCGTCACCTTCGCCGAGAAGCTCGCCCTGATGCCGCGCTACCGGGCCGGCGTCCCGGCCGGGCAGGCGCCCGAGGCGATCGCCTCGGGCGAGATCGCCCAGCTCGCCTCCAACGAGTCGCCGTTCCCGCCCCACCCGAGGGTGGTCGAGGCGATCCGGAACGCCGCGGGGGCGATGAACCGCTACCCGGATCCGGGCGCGACGCTGCTGCGCCGCCGGATCGCCGAGCGCTACGAGACCGAGCCCGCCAGGATTGCGGTCGGCAACGGCTCCTGCGAGATCCTGCTCGCCGCCGCGGAGGCGCTCTGCGAGCCGGGCGCCGAGATCCTCTACGCCTGGCCGTCGTTCTCGATCTACCCGCACCTGGCGGCGCTGACCGGGGCGCGCGAGATCCGGGTACCGCTCGCCGCGGGCGAGGTCCACGACCTCGACGCGATGGCGGCCGAGGTGACGGCCGCCACCCAGCTCGTCCTCGTCTGCAACCCCAACAACCCGACCGGCACCCACCTGCCGGCGACGGAGATCGCCGCCTTCTGCGAGCAGCTGCCCGCCCGCGTCACGGTCGCGCTCGACGAGGCCTATGTCGAGTTTCAGACCCACGACGACCCCGACGCCACGGTCGACCTGCTCGCCGAGTTCCCCAACCTGGTCGTCCTGCGCACATTCAGCAAGTGCTACGGCCTGGCCGGCCTGCGGGTCGGCTACGCGATCGGCTCGGCCAGGTTCCGTGCCGCGGTCGACGCGGTGCGCCAGCCGTTCAGCGTCAACGCGCTCGCTCAGGCCGCCGCCGCCGAGGCGATCCTGCACTCCGACGATGTCGCCCGCCGGGTCGAGGGCACGATTGTCGAGCGGATCAAGGTCGAGGAGGAGCTGCGTGGGATGGGCTTGACCACGGCCGACACCGAGGCCAACTTCTCGTGGATAGACCTCGGCGAAGCCGGGGAGGCCGACGTCGTCGCCGGGCTGGCGGAGCGCTCGATCGCAGTCCGCCCGGGGGCCCCTCTCGGCGATCCGGGCCACATCCGGGTCACCTACGGCACCGCCGCCGAGAACGACCGCTTCCTCGCCGCCCTCGCCGAGCTGCTGGACAATTGCGCCTCATCTGCTACAAAGTCTTTGGAGGATGAAGCGAACCGGTGACACCGCGAGCGGCACCTGCGCCTCCGGCGCCGTGCTCGACTCTGCCCGCCTCTCCTATTTCTGGCGATTTAGCTAGGCGTCCGGCCTGGCGGCGTTTCGCCGCACCCACAGAGCACTCGGCCGGATGCCGAATCCCTTGTTTCGCGTGTTTCGCGGTGCTGCGCTCGGATCGCGAGACCCGCCCGAAAAGTAGGATTTTCAGGCTTTGGAGAAAGGTGATGGCAAAATGATGCTCGGGATGCAGGGGGAAACGCGAGATCGGGTTCGGGACCAGCGGATCGAGCGGATCGTGGAGCTGGTCCCGCCCATGACGCTGTTCGACGAGCTGCCGCTCGGCGAGGAGCGGGAGGGGGCCGTGGTGCGCGGGCGAGGCGAAGTCGGCAATGTCCTGGACGGCAGCGACGACCGCGTCCTGGTCGTGGTCGGCCCCTGCAGCGTCCACGACGTCGAGGCGGCGCACGAGTACGCCTTCAGCCTCAGCGAGATCGCGGAGGATCTCAGCGAGCAGCTGCTGATCGCGATGCGCGTCTACTTCGAGAAGCCGCGTACCACCACCGGCTGGAAGGGGCTGATCAACGACCCCCACCTGAACGGCTCCGGGGACGTCAATTCCGGCCTGCGCATGGCCCGCAAGCTGCTGCTCCAGGTGCTCGACCTCGGCCTGCCGGTCGGCTGCGAGTTCCTCGACCCGATCACGCCGCAGTACATCTCCGACACGGTCGCCTGGGGGGCGATAGGCGCCCGCACGGCCGAGAGCCAGATCCACCGCCAGCTCGGCTCCGGCCTCTCGATGCCGATCGGGTTCAAGAACCGCACCGACGGAGACGTCCAGGTCGCCGTCGACGCGGTTCGCGCCGCCGCGGTGCCGCACGCGTTCGCGGGCATCGACGACAGCGGCGCCCCGGCCATCCTGCACACCACGGGCAACCCGGACGGCCACGTCATCCTGCGCGGTGGCAAGGATGCGCCCAACTACGATTCCGACGGAGTCGAAGAGGCGCTGGCCAAGCTGCGCGCCGCCGGGCTGCCCGAGCGGCTCGTGATCGACGCCTCCCACGACAACAGCGGCAAGGACCCCGACCGCCAGGTGGTCGCGGCGGGCCAGATCGCCGATCAGATCGCAGACGAGAAGGCGGAGATCGTCGGCGCCATGCTCGAGTCGTTCCTCGTCGAGGGCCGCCAGGACCTCGAAGGCGGCGAGGCGCTCACCTACGGCCAGTCGATCACCGATCCCTGCATCGGCTGGGACGAGACGGTCACGGTGCTCAACCGGTTCGCGGCGGCGGTTCAGGCGCGGCGCGGCGAATGAGGGTCGCCATCCTCGGGGTGGGCCTGATCGGAGGCTCGATCGGGCTCGCCGCGCGGCAGCGGCTGGAGGGCGAGGTGGTCGGGTTCGACCCCGACCCCGGCACGCTGGAGCGGGCGGCGCGGGCCGGCGTCGTCGATCGCAGCGTGGGCACGGCAGCCGAGGCCTGCGAGGGCGCCGGGGTCGTCTTCTGCGCGGCGCCGGTGGCGAGCCTGCCGGGTCTGGCGGGCGCCGCCCTGGACGCCTGCGGCCCCGACGCGGTCGTCACCGACGTCGGCTCGACCAAGCGCGAGATCGTCGCGGCGCTGGGCGCCGGCGAGCGCTTCATCGGCGGCCACCCGCTGGCCGGCGCGGAGACCTCCGGCGTTGAGAACGCCCGCGCCGACCTCTTCGAGGGCGCCCGCTGGTACCTGACCCCGACCGCGCGCTCCGGCGGCCTCCTCTACGACCGGCTGCAGCGGACGATCACCGGGCTCGGCGCCCGCCCGCAGGCGATCGACGCCGAGACGCACGACCGCCTGATGGCGACGGTGAGCCACCTGCCGCACGTGGTCGCCAACGTCCTGGTCGGGCAGGCGGCGGCGGAGCTGACCCGCGACTCGGAGCGGATGCCCGAAGTCGGCCCGAGCTTTCGCGACACGACCCGGGTCGCCGGCGCCAACCCGGCGATCTGGGGGGACATCTTCTCCACCAACCGCGGCGCGGTCGCGGCGGCGATCGACGCGACCGGAGCGCGGCTGCGGGAGGCGGCGAAGCTGATCCGGGCCGGCGACCGTGACGCCGTCGCCTCCTGGCACGCCGCGGCCGCGGCGGACCGCCGCGGCCTGCTGGAGGCCGACCTGGCCGGAGGGCCGCTGCACGAGCTGCGCGTCGTCGTCGTCAACCGGCCCGGCACGATCGCCGAGCTGGCGCTGGTGCTCGGCGAGGCCGGGGTCAACATCGAGGACATGGCGCTCCACCCGGCGCCGGACATGACCTCGGGGGCGGTCTCGCTCTGGGTGGCCGGCGAGGAGCAGGCGGAGCGCGCGGTGGCGCTGGTGCGGGAGCTGGGCCACACGGTGACCGTGCTCGGCGCCGCGGAGTAGTGGTGGCAGCCCGCTTCGACCCCTCGGGCCCGCTGCGCGGGACCCTGCGCCCGCCGCCCGACAAGTCGGTCTCCCACCGCGCGGCGCTGATCGCCGCGATGGGGGAGGGCGAGACGGCGATCGAGGGCTACCTCGACTCGGCCGACACCCGCTCGACCCTGACGGCGATCGAGGCGCTCGGCGCCCGGGTCGAGGGCGTCGACGCCACCGGGATCGAGCCGGTCATCCGCGTCCGCGGCGTCGGCCTGCGCGGCCCCGCCGGCGCGGACATCGACGTGGGCAACGCCGGCACGCTGCTGCGGCTGCTGCCGGGCTGGCTGGCCGGGCAGGAGACGGGAGCCTGGGCGCTGGACGGCGACGACTCGATCCGCTGCCGGCCGGTCGACCGGATCGCCGAGCCGCTGCGGCTGATGGGGGCGCGGCTGCGCTGCCGCGACGGCCGCCTGCCGCCGCTGCGGGTCGAGGCCGCCCCGCTGCGGGGCATCTCCTATCGGCTGCCGGTGGCGAGCGCCCAGGTCAAGTCGTGCCTGCTGTTCGCCGGTCTGCTGGCCGCGGGCGAGACGCGGCTGGCCGAGCCGCTGTCCAGCCGCGATCACACCGAGCGGATGCTGGTCGCCGCCGGCGCCGAGGTCGAGCGACAGGACGGCGCCGTCGGGGTGCGGCCGGCGGTGCGGCTCGAGCCCGGCGAGATCGTCGTCCCCGCCGACTTCTCCTCGGCCGCCTTCTTCGTCGTCGCGGCGCTGCTCGTCCCCGGCAGCGATCTCACCCTCGCCGGGGTCGGTCTCAACCCGACCCGCACCGGGCTGCTGTCGATCCTGGCGCGGATGGGCGCCGAGATCGAGGTCGAGGGCGAGGGCGAGCGCGGTGGCGAGCCGAGCGGCCGGATCCGTGTCCGCCCGTCGCAGCTGCGCGCCGCCGAGGTCGGCGGCGCCGAGATACCGCTGGCGATCGACGAGCTGCCCCTGGTGGCGCTTGCCGCCTGTTTCGCCGAGGGCACGACGACGATCCGCGACGCCGCCGAGCTGCGGCGCAAGGAGTCCGACCGGGTCGCCACCGCGAGCGAGGCGCTGGCCGCGCTGGGCGGCAGGGTCGAGCCAACCGAGGACGGGATCAGGATCGAGGGCGGCGGCGGCCTGCGCGGGGGGGCGGTCGACTCGCACGGCGACCACCGGATCGCGATGCTGGGGGCGGTCGCCGGCCTCACCTCGCGCCAGGGCGTCGAGGTCGAGGGGATGGACGCCGCCGCGGTCAGCTACCCGGGCTTCGAGGCCGACCTCGCCTCGCTCCTCCGCGGCGGCTGAGCCACCCACCCGCCCCGCCTCTACGCTGCCGCCCATGGTGATCGCGATCGACGGGCCCGCCGGGGCCGGCAAGTCCTCCGTGGCGCGGGCCGCCGCCGCCGCCCTTGGCTTCACCTACCTCGACTCGGGCGCGATGTACCGGTGCGTCGGGCTGGCCGGGATCGAGCCCGGCGCCGACCTCGACGACGGCGCGGCGATGGGCGAGCTGGCGCGCTCGCTGGCGATCGGCCTCGACGGCGAGCGGGTCACGATCGACGGGCGCGACGTCAGCGAGGCGATCCGCGGGCCGGCGGTGACCGAAGCCGCCTCGCGGGTCTCTGTCCATCCGCAGGTGCGGGAGGCGATGGTGGCGCGCCAACGGCGGATGATCGCGACCGGGCGCTACGTCGCCGAGGGCCGCGACATCGGCACCGTCGTCAGCCCGGAGGCGCCGCTGAAGGTCTTCCTCACCGCCTCCGAGCGGGAGCGCGCCCGCCGCCGCGCCGCGCAGACCGGGGAGGACGGGGCGGCGGTGCTGGCTGCCCAGCGCGAGCGCGACGCGCGCGACCGCACCCGTGAGCACAGCGCCCTCCGCGCCGCTCCCGGCGCGGTCGAGATCGACACCACCGCGCTCTCCCTCGAGCGGGTCGTCGAGCGGGTCGTCGAGCTGGCGAGGGAGCGGGGGCTGGCATGAGCGCCCGCCTCCCGACCGTCGCCGTCGTCGGCTTCCCCAACGTCGGCAAGAGCACCCTGGTCAATCGCCTCGCCGGCGGGCGCGAGGCGGTCACCCATACCGAGCCCGGCGTCACCCGCGACCGCAAGCGGGTGCCCTGCGAGTGGAACGGCACCGCCTTCGAGCTGCTCGACACCGGCGGGATCGATTTCCAGGACCAGGCGGAGCTGGCCCGGGACGTGCAGCGCCAGGCCCGGCTCGGGATCGCCGAGGCCGACGTGGTGATGCTGGTCACCGACGCCCGCGCCGGGGTGCGGGCCGGCGATGCCGAGCTGGCGAAGACGCTGCGGGGAGGCGGCACGCCGGTGCTGGTCGTCGCCAACAAGGTCGACCGCCCCGGCGACGAGCACCTGACGGCCGAGTTCCACAAGCTCGGCCTCGGCGAGCCGTTCGCGGTCTCGGCGACCCACGGCCTCGGCAGCGGCGACCTGCTCGACCGCACGGTCGAGCTGCTCGGTGACCGCGCTGAGGCCAAGAGCGGCGAGGGGCCGACCCGGGTCGCGGTGGTCGGGCGTCCCAACGTCGGCAAGTCGTCGCTGGTCAACGCCTTCCTCGACGCCGACCGGGTGATCGTCTCCGAGCGGGCGGGGACGACCCGCGACGCGATCGACACCGAGCTGGAGGTCGACGGGCGCCCGCTGGTGCTCGTCGACACCGCGGGGCTGCGCCGCCGCTCCAAGGTCGCCGGCACGGTCGACTACTACGCGCAGCTTCGCTCCGAGCGGGCGGTCGAGCGCGCCGATGTCGTCCTCGTGGTCTGCGACGCTCGCGAGGGCGTCACCGCCGAGGACTTGCGGGTGGCGGAGCTGGCGATGCGCGCCGGCTGCGCGACGCTGCTGGCGCTCAACAAGTGGGATGTCACCGCCACCGACATCGACGACGCCCGCGCCCGGGTCGAGCGCAAGCTGCGGCTTCGCCCGGCCGTCGTCACCTGCTCGGCGCTGCGGGGGCGCAACGTCGCCAACCTGCTTCCGGCGGCGCTGCGGCTGGCCGACCGCGCCGCGGAGCGGATCCCGACCCCGGAGCTGAACCGCTTCGTCGCCGACCTCGTCGCCAAGACCCCGCCTCCGGCCCGCCGCGGCCGCCGCCTCCGCCTCTACTACGCGGCGCAGGTGGAGGTGCGGCCGCCGCGGATCGCGATCCAGGTCAACGACCGCCGCCTGCTCGTCCGCAACTGGGCCTACCACCTGGAGAACCGGCTGCGCGAGTCGTACGGCCTCGAGGGCGTGCCCCTGATTATCGACTTCGTCCCCCACTCCGGCCGCCGAGGACGGGCCTGACGCTGCGCATATCGGCGTCCTCGGTCGCTCGCGTGCTAAAGCACACCACGCTCCCTACCGGGATAGGTCCTTGGTCACGCCCGTCCTCGGTACGCTTCGGCAATGTCAACCATCGAGCCGCTCGCCGAGGGCGAATACCTGTTCACTTCGGAGTCGGTCACCGAGGGCCACCCCGACAAGGTCTGCGACCAGATCTCCGACGCCGTGCTCGACGCCGTGATGGCGGAGGACCCCGAGGGCCGCGTCGCCTGCGAGACCCTCGTCAACACCGGGATGGCGGTCGTCTCCGGCGAGATCTCCACCGACGCCCGCCTCAACGTCCCCGAGATCGTCCGCGAGACGATCCGCGGGATTGGCTACGACCACGGCGACTACGGCTACAACTGCGACCACATCTCGGTCCTCGTCTCGCTCGACAAGCAGTCCCCCGACATCGCCCAGGGCGTCGACGCCGCCTACGAGACCCGGGTCGGGCCCGCCTCGGACGACGAGCTGCTGGTTGCCGGCGCCGGCGACCAGGGGATGATGTTCGGCTACGCGACCGACGAGACCGAGGCGCTGATGCCGATGCCGATCCAGATCGCCCACCGGCTGGCCGAGCGCCTCGCCGCGGTCCGCGGGGACGGCACGCTCGATTACCTCGGCCCCGACGGCAAGACGCAGGCGACGGTTCGCTACGCGGACGGCCGCCCGGTCCGGGTCGAGAAGCTGCTGATCTCCGCCCAGCACGCTCCGGGCGTCGAGTCCGAGGAGACGATCAAGCCCGACCTCTGGGAGCACGTTGTGCTGCCGGTGCTCAGCGCCGAGGTCCCCGGCCTCTTCGACGAGGCCGAGCTGCGCGACGGCTTCCTCGTCAACCCGACCGGCAAGTTCGTGATCGGCGGCCCGGTCGGCGACGCCGGCCTCACCGGCCGCAAGATCATCGTCGACACCTACGGCGGGATGGCGCGCCACGGCGGCGGCGCCTTCTCCGGCAAGGACCCCTCGAAGGTCGACCGCTCGGCCTCCTACGCGGCCCGCCACGTCGCCAAGAACGTCGTCGCGGCGGGGCTGGCGGAGCGCTGCGAGGTCCAGGTCGCCTATGCGATCGGGGTCGCCCGCCCGATCTCGCTGATGGTCGAGACCTTCGGCACCGGCAAGCTCCCCGACTCGCGGCTCTCCCACCTGGTCGAGACGGAGTTCGACCTGCGGCCGGGCGCCTTCCGCCGCTACCTCGACCTGCACCGGCCGATCTTCCAGAAGACCGCGGCATATGGCCACTTCGGCCGTGAGGACCCTGACTTCACGTGGGAGAGGACCGACCGGGCCGAGGCGCTACGCGACGCGGCGGGCCTGGCGGCCGCGCCTGCCTAACGCGCACCCTTCGGATAGTCACTGACCGGGAGGCTGCGCTTCTCCCAGGCCGTGGGCGCCGGCCGCGGTGGCGCCGGTTGCCCGGTCGACGCGGTGGACCACCTCGCCCGGGTCGGCGACCCCGGCGAAGATGAAGTTGTAGTCGTCGGTTGCCGCGGTGTCGAAGTCGACATCGCCGATTTGCATGATCCGCTGGTAGATCGACTGCCGGTAGTTGACGTTCTGCACCCGCTCCAGCCGCGTCTCCTGGACCTCCCGGGAGACGATCCCGCGCTTGATGTTGAGGCGGCGGCTGGTGATCGTGTAGGTCGTCGCGACGCGCTTCACGAAGCCGACGAGGGCGGTGAGCCCGACCAGCGCCAGGACGACCAGGAACACGTCGCCGCCGCCGGCGCCGAAGAGCTTGGCGATCGCGCCGACGATCGCTGCGATCAGGATTCCCTTCAGGTAGAAGCCGAGGATCGCGCGCCAGGACGGGTGGCCCTGGAAGATCACCTGCTCCCCGGGGCTGAGGTTCAAGCTCGCCATCGCTCCGCGTGAGCATACCCGCGGCGTCCGCCTCTCTCCATACCGTGACTGGGTGTCGATCGCGAAGGTCGAGCCGCTGACCACCGCCCGCGCCCTGCGGGGGCCGTTCGACTACCGCCTGCCGGCCGCGATGGCCGGCCTGGAGGTCGGCAGCGTGGTGCGGGTGCCGTTTGGGAGGCGGCGGGTGCTGGGGGTGGTGGTGGAGCTGGCCGAGGGCTCCGAGCTGCCGCCGGAGCGGCTCTCCGAGCCGATCGAGGCGCTGGAGGCGGGTGTCCCCGCCGAGCTGGTCCGGCTCGGCCTCTGGATCGCCCGCGAGTACTGCTCGACGCCCTCCCGCGGCCTCGAGCTGGTGCTGCCGCCAGGCACCGGCGCGGCGGGGCAGCGGGTTCGCTCCCGGGTCGAGCTGCGGGCTGAGATCGCCCCGGCGGGCGAGCAGGCGCTGAGCGGCGGCGAGCGGCTCGGCGTCAAGCAGCGGGCGGTGCTGGAGGCGCTGCGAACGGGCGAGATGTCGGCGGCAGAGCTTGCCGACGCGGTCGGCGCCGACCGCCAGGTGCTGCGGCGGCTGGAGAGCCGTGGCCTGATCGTCTCCCGCAGCTCCCGCCTGCGGCGGCGGCCCGCCCAGCTCGAGGTGGGCGCCGCCGCGGGCCGACCGGAGCTGCTCGACGAGCAGGCGCGTGCGGTCGATTCGATCGTCGCGGCGCTCGACGGCGAGGCCGGGGCGCCGCGCCAGCTGCTGCTGCACGGCGTCACCGGCTCGGGCAAGACCGAGGTCTACCTGGCCGCGGTCGAGGCGGCGCTGGCGCGCGGCAGGGGGGCGATCGTCCTCGTCCCCGAGATCGGGCTGGCCCCGCAGGCGGTGGGGCGCTTCCGGGCCCGGCTCGGCGACCGCTTCGCGGTGCTGCACTCGGCGCTGGCGCCGGGCGAGCGCTACGACGAGTGGCGGCGGCTGCGAAGCGGCGAGGCGAGCGTCTGCGTCGGGCCGCGCTCCGCCGTCTTCGCCCCCGTCCACGACCTCGGCCTGATCGTCGTCGACGAGGAGCACGACCCCTCTTACAAGCAGGAGGGCGACCCCTGCTACGACGCCCGGGCCGTCGCCCGGCGCCGCGCCGGGGAGTGCGGAGCGGTGCTGGTTGCCGGCACCGCGACGCCGCGGCCCGAGTCCTGGCTGGAGCTGCCGCGGATCGAGCTTCCGCGTCGCGTCGACGAGCGGCGGATGCCGCCGGTCGAGGTGCTCGACATGCGCTCGGCCGACCCCCGCTCGGGGCCGCTTCACCCCGCCACCTGGGAGGCCCTCGAGCAGGTGCGCGGCGGCGGCGCCAAGGCGATCGTGATGATCAACCGGCGCGGCTTCGCGCCCTGGCTCACCTGCCGTTCCTGCGGGCGTCCCTGGAGCTGCCCCAACTGCGACGTCTCGCTGATCGTCCACCGCCACAGCGGCCGCCTCGTCTGCCATCACTGCGCCCATTCCGAGCCGCTGCCGGGCGCCTGCGGGGACTGCGGCTCGACGACGCTTTCGCGAGCCGGGGCCGGGACCGAGCAGGTCGAGGCGCTGCTCCGCGAGCGGCTCGCCCCGATGCCGGTCTTCCGCCTCGACTCCGACACCGCCGCCGGCAAGGGCGCTCACCCCCGCATCCTCGCCGGCTTCGGCGAGGCGGAGAGCGGCGTCCTGGTCGGGACCCAGATGGTCGCCAAGGGCCACGACTTCCCGGAGGTGACGCTGAGCGCGATCCTCGACGCCGACGCGACCCTGCGCTTCCCCGACTTCCGCGCCGCGGAGCGGACCTTCGCGATGGTCGCGCAGCTCGCCGGCCGCAGCGGCCGCGGCGAGGCCGGGGGGGAGGTGATCGTCCAGACCCTGGCGCCCGAGGCGTCGAGCATCGCCCACGCCGCCCGCCACGACGCGGCCGGCTTCCTCGCCGAGGAGGTCGAGCGCCGCCGCCTGCTCCGCTACCCGCCCTTCTCCCACCTGGTCCGGATCGTCCTCAGGGCGGAGTCGGAGCCGCGTCTCGACGAGGCCGCCACGGGCCTGGCCACCGCCCTCGCCGCGACGCTGCCGGAGGGCGCCGACCTGCTCGGCCCCGCTCCGATGTTCCGGGTCCGCAACCGCCACCGCCGCCGCCTGCTGACCAAGGCCGACGACCGCGAGGCCACGGTCGCCGCAGTGCGCGAGGCGGTCGAGCGCCTGGCCTCCGACCGCTCCCTGCGCAAGGTGGCGATCGGCGTCGACGTGGACCCCCAGTAGGCCTCCCCGGACCGCCCCGCGGAGTCCTTAGACTCAGATCATCGATGAGCGATCGGGTTGAGACCGAGACAGGCGAGCCGGGCGAGAGCCGGCTCGAGGCGGAGCTGCTGGAGCAGCGCCAGGCGGCGCTCGCCCAGGTGGTCAAGTTCGGCGATCCGGTTCTGAAGAGCAAGGCCTCGCCGGTGCGGGAGTTCGGCCCGAAGCTGCGGGCCGAGATCGAGCGGATGATCGGGATCATGCGCGACGGGATGGGGGTCGGGCTGGCCGCCAACCAGCTCGGGATTCTGCGCCGCGTGCTCGTCTTCCGGGTGGGCCCGGACTGCGAGCCGACGGCGCTGGTCAATCCGGCGGTCGAGTGGCTCTCGGAGGAGGTCGCCGTCGCCGAAGAGGGCTGCCTCAGCCTGCCCGGCGTCTCAGTGGACGTGGAGCGGCCCCTGCACGCCCGGTTCGGGGGCCTCGACGTGGACGGGGAGCCGGTGGGGATCGAGGCGTCGGGCCTCGAGGCGCGGGTCCTCCAGCACGAGGTCGATCACCTCGACGGCGTGCTGATCCTCGACTGGGCGCCGCGCGAGCAGCGCAGGGGGGCGCTGCGGGCGCTGCGCGAAGGCGGCAGCTACAGCCCGCCGGTCGAGGACGGGGACGAGGCGCGGGAGCGCGACGAGCACCGCGAGCCGCGCACCGACGCGTGAGGACGATCTATCTCGGCACCTCGGAGTTCGCCGCGGCGGTGCTGCGCCGCCTGGCCGGCTCCCCGCACCGCCCGCTGCTGGTCGTGACGCCCCCGGACCGCCCCAAGGGGCGGGGGCGGAGGACCCTGCCGCCCGCCGCCGCCGAGGCGGCGGGCGAGCTGGGGATCGAGCTGCTCCAGGCCGAGAGCGTCAACGAGGAGGCGGCGCTGGAGCGAATCCGCGCGGCGCGCCCCGAGGCGGCCGCGGTCTGCGCCTTCGGCCAGCTGATCCGCGAGCCGCTGCTCTCAGAGCTGCCGATGCTGAACGTCCACCCTTCGCTGCTGCCGCGCTGGCGGGGCGCGGCCCCGATCGAGCGCGCGATCATGGCCGGCGACCCGAGCACGGGCGTCAGCGTGATGCGGGTCACCGCCGGCCTCGACTCCGGCCCGGTCGCGCTGCGGGAAGAGGTCTCGATCGGCCCCGAGGAGGACTTCGAGATCCTCTCCGCGAGGCTCGCCGAGCTGGGCGGCGAGCTGCTGGTCAGGGCGCTGGACCTGCACGCCGAGGGACGGCTGGAGCTGCAGGAGCAGGACGACGACGAGGCGACCTACGCCGGCAAGATCGACCCCGCCGAGCGCTGTCTCGACCCGACGCGCCCGGCCGTCGAGCTGGCCCGGGCGGTCCGCGCTCTCTCCCCACACATCGGCGCCTACCTGGAAACCGCCGCCGGCAGGCTGGGGGTGCGGCGGGCGCGCCCGGTCGACGTCGGGGTCAGGGCGGGCGAGATGCGGGCCGAGTGGGGAGCGTTGCTGCTCGGCTGCGGCCAGGGAACGCTGCGGCTGGAGGTGGTTCAGCCGCAGGGAGGCAAGCCGATGGCGGCGGGCGCCTATCTGCGCGGCCACCCGCTGCCGAGGCTGTGAGCGCGGGCCGCCCCGCCGCTGTGATCTCTCCCGCCCGCGCCCTCGCCTTCGAGGCCGTCCGGGCGACCTTCGAGGACGGCGCCTTCACCGAGCGGACCTTCCGTGAGTCGGCCGACGAGCGCGGCCTGGCCGGCCGCGAGCGCGCCCAGGCGCAGCGCCTCGTCTACGGCGCCGTCCAGCGCCGCGGCACCAGCGACGCGGCGATCGAGCGCCTCGCGGAGCGCTCGCCGCGGCTGCTCGACCCGCCGCTGCTGGCCGCCCTACGCCTCGGGCTCTACGAGCTGCTGTTCGCCGACGCTACCCCCGACCACGCCGCGGTCGACCAGGCGGTCGAGCTGGCCAAGCGGGCCGGCGCTGCCCACGCTGCGGGCCTGGTCAACGCGATCCTGCGACGCGCGACGCGGCAGCGGGACGAGCTGACCGCCTCTCTGCTCGGCGACGACTCGACCCCCGAGCTGGCCGCGGTGGCGCACTCGGTGCCGCCCTGGCTGGCGCGGATGTGGTGGCGGGAGCTGGGGCCGGACGGCGCCCGCTCCCTGCTGGCGACCTGCAACGAGCCCGCCGAGGTGGCGATGCGCGTCAACACCCTCGCCACCGACCGCGAGGCGGTGCTCGCCGGGCTGCGCGAGGCGGGGGTCGAGGCGCGGCCTCCGCAGGCCGGCTGGCCGCTCGACGCGCCGGAGGAGATCGTCGTCGCCGGGCGGATCGGGGCGGCGGTTCCCGACCGGATCGCGGCCGGCGAGCTGACCCCGCAGAGCCGCGGTTCCGCGGCGGTCGTCGAGGCTCTCGACCCCCGGCCCGGGGAGCAGATCCTCGACCTCTGCGCCGGGCCGGGGATCAAGACGGGCCAGATCGCGGCCCGGATGGGCGACCGGGGCGAGACGATCTCGGTCGAGCTGGACCCCGGCAGGGCGGCCGAGGTGGCGGAGCAGGCGCGGCGGCTGGGGCTGCGCAGCGTCACCGTGGTCGAGGCCGACGCGGCGGAGATGGAGCTGGCGCCCGGCTTCGACCGGGTCCTTGTCGACGCGCCGTGCTCGAACCTCGGCGCGCTGGCCGCGCGCCCCGATGCCCGCTGGCGCAAGTCTCCGCAGGCGATCGAGCGGCTCGCCGACCTGCAGGGCCGCCTCCTGCGCAGGGCGGCCGGGGTGCTGCGCCCGGGCGGCGTGCTCGTCTACGCGACCTGCACGATCTCCCGCCGCGAGAACGAGGACCAGGTCGCGGCGCTGCTCGAGGCGGCCTCGGCCGGGGAGGCGTCGCCGCTCGCCGTCGAGGACCTCGGCGCAGGCGCCCCGACGCTCGCCTCGCCGCTCGACCCACGTTGCCTGCAGCTCCGCCCCGATCGCGACTGCACGACAGGTTTCTTCATCTGCCGTCTCAGGACCCATCCCGGTTCTGAGCAGGGATGATGGGGCGGATGAGCGAGAAAGGCGAGGGTGAAAGCGTGCTGCGCCGGGCGAGCTGCCCGGGCTGCGGCGAGCCGTGGCTGCGTCCGACCCAGCTGCCGGGCCGCTTCCACTGCGTGTACTGTCTGCGCCGCTTCGAGTTGGTTTCGCAGTGCCCCAACTGCGGCGAGCACCAGACGATCGCCCGGATGAGCAGCAGCGAGGACATGACCTGCCAGCCTTGCGGAGATTCCATGCTGAGGCCCGTATGAGCGAGCGGATGGCCGAGCTGACCGCCGAGCGGCGGGTCGCCCCCTCGATCCTCTCCGCGGACTTCTCGCGGCTGGGGTCGCAGGTCGGCGAGGTGATGGAGGCCGGGGCGCGGGTGATTCACGTCGATGTGATGGACGGGCATTTCGTGCCGCCGATCACGATCGGGCCGCTGGTCGCCGCCTCGATCGCCGACCAGGTCCATGCGGCCGGCGGCGCGATCGACGTTCACCTGATGATCGAGGCGCCGGAGCGGCAGATCGAGGTCTTCGCCAAGGCCGGGGCCGACTCGATCACCTTCCACGCGGAGGCGACCCCGCACGCCAGCCGCACCCTGTCGGCGATCCGCGAGCTGGGTTGCCTGGCGGGCGTCGCGATCAACCCCGGCACCCCGGTCGAGGCGGTCGCCGAGCTGCGGGGGCTCGCCGACATCGTCCTCTGCATGACCGTCAACCCCGGCTGGGGCGGCCAGGCGTTCATCGCGGGCTCGCCCGACAAGGTCTCCCGCCTCGCCGCGCTGGCCGGCGACGCCAGGATCGAGGTCGACGGCGGCATCGACGCGGCGACGGCCGGATCGGCCGCCGCCGCGGGCGCCTCGCTGTTCGTCGCCGGCTCGGCGCTGTTCGGCGCCGCCGACCCGGTCGCCGCCTATGCCGAGATCGCGGCAGCCGCCGGGGCGGTCTGACCGGGCCCCCGCCCCCGCCTGTCAGTCACCGAGATGACTGATTCCTAATTAACGTGCCCGCGGGGGCGCGACTGGCCAAGCGGGGCGGTGCGCGCGTCCGCGGCGCGTAGCAGCGCTACGCGCGAGGGCGTGCGTGCCGATCCTGCGCCGCGCCAGGCGCGTCATCCGTGGATACGGGAATTAGGAATCAGTGATCTGAGCGGCCCGGGTCAGCTGCCGGGCCTGCCCCCGGGGCGCATCGCCGGCGCCACCAGCACCCCCGCGACCTCCTGCCACCAGGACCGCTCCACCTCGGCGATGCCGGCTCGCAGCGCCCGGCGCGCGCACCAGTCGGCCAGCTGTCGGCGTCCGCCCACCGCGACGTGCTTGGCCCCGGTCACGGCGAAGCGGCCATCGGCGAGCGCGACCAGGGCGCCGGGCTCGTCGCGGCGCGTCCGCAGCCGGGTCCGCACCGGGATGCCGTCCACCTCCTCGGGGACCGCCGGGTCGCCGTCCAGCGTCTGACTGGGGCGGACCGAGAAGATCTGCGGCGCGCCGCGACGGGGCAGCAGCAGCGGCGCCGGCTCGCGCAGCGGCCCCTCTCGCCAGAGGCGGGTGAGGCGCTCGACCTCCTCGCGCCGGTGTTCCTGGACCATCAGGTGCAGCTCGTCGCCGGGCTCGATCCGGGTCGACCCCCGCGGCGCGATCGCCCGCCCGTCGCGCACGATCAGGTGCACCAGCGCCTCCCGCGGCAGCCCCAGCTCCTTCACCATCAGCCCGGCGGCGGCGTCCCCCTCGCGCACCCGCCAGGAGATCAGCTCGCCGCCCAGCCTGCGCACGACCCCGACGTCGGCGACCGGCCGCGGCAGCGCCGGCTCGGTGGTGGTGAGGCGGAGGCGGCGGGCGAGCGGCTCGATCGTCGCCCCCTGCACGAGGGTCGAGGTGACGACGATGAAGAAGACGGCGTTGAAGATCAGGTTCGCCTCGGCGACGCCCGCGACGACCGGGAAGGTCGCCAGCCAGATCGGGATCGCGCCGCGCAGGCCGGCCCAGCTCAGCATCGTCCGCTCGCGCAGGTTGAGCCGGGTCGGGAGGGTGACCAAGATAGTCGCCAGCGGGCGCGCGACGAGGATCAGCAGCGCCGAGAGGAGCAGGCCCTGGCCGGCCACTCCCCAGAGCTGGCTCGGGAAGACCAGCAGCCCGAGCATGAAGAAGAGCCCGATCTGGACCAGCCAGCTGAGCCCCTGGTGGAAGGCGACCACGGTGCTGCGCGCCGGCATCGAGCCGGTGCCGAGGACGAGCGCCGTCACGTAGACGGCGAGGAAGCCGGAGCCGCCGGCGACCTCGGCGACCCCGTAGGAGAGCGCCGCCGTGGCGATCGTCGCCACCGGGTAGAGGCCCTGGGTGGGCAGCTCGACCCGCTCGACCGCCTGGCGGGCGACCCAGCCGAGGCCGAGGCCGAGGGCGGCGCCGAGCGAGAGCTTGACCGCGAAGGCGAGGAGCATGTCCGGGGCGCCGTAGGAGGGATCGGCGATCCAGTCGGCGAAGCCGACCACCAGCAGCAGCGCCACCGGGTCGTTCATCCCCGACTCTCCCTCCAGGGTCCGCGCCAGGCGCCGCTCGAGCCGCGAGCCGCGCAGCACCGCGAAGATCGCGGCCGAGTCCGTGGCGGCGACGGCGGCGCCGAGGATCAGCCCCTGCAGCGTGCTCAGGTCGAAGATCCAGATCGCCGCGGCGCCGGTCACCAGCGCGGTCAGGAAGGTGCCGGCCGTCGCCAGCCCGATCGCGGTGCCGAGGACCGGGCGAATCTCGTGCCAGCCCGCGGTCAGGCCGCCCTCGAAGAGGATCAGCACGAGGCCGATCGTGCCGACGGTCCGGGCGAGCTTGGCGTCGTCGAACTCGATCCCGCCGATCCCGTCGGAGCCGAGCAGCATCCCCAGTCCGAGGAAGAGCAGCAGGCCGGGAACACGGACGCGGTCGGCGACCAGCGCCGCCGCGATCCCCGCGGCGAGCAGCGCGCCGGCGACCAGGATCAGCTCGGCGTCGTGTCCGCCCATCGGTTGCTCCTAAGCGCCCTCGTCCACCGCTGCCAGCTGCGCCTCCAGCTCCTCGGCCGAGTCGAGGGCGGGAACGTCCTCGAGCCGCTCGTGGGGGCGGCGGTAGATCGCGTAGAGCAGCGCCAGCAGCAGGCCGGCGGTCGTCGCGAAGCCGATCTCGACCCGGAGGAACTCGTCGGCGATCAGCGGCAGGAAGCACCAGGCGATGAAGAAGGCGGCGCAGCCGATCCAGCGAGCCGAGGCGCGGCGCACCTGGCCCTGGGCGAGGCAGGCCTGGTTGATCGTCACCGCGGACAGGTACAGCCCCATCCCGGCGACGATCAGCAGCAGCCCGCCCCGGTCGTAGGTGAACTTCTCGCTGAAGGCGAGCTGCATCAGCTGCGGCCCGGCGGCCAGGACGAAGATCGCGACGACGGCGGTGAAGGCGGCGATCGCCAGCAGGACCATCCGCACCGAGCGGTGGAATTCCGCCTCGCTGTCGGGCGCGGCGCTGGTGCGGAGGCTGGTCAGGTGGGGGAGGATGCTGGTCGAGACCGCCTGGAAGAGCTGCAGGGGCGCCCGGGCGATCATCAGCACGTTGAAGATGAAGCCCGCCGCCGCCGCGCCCTCCAGCCCGCGGATGATCAGTGGGCCGGCGTTGAGGAATACCTGCTCGCTGAACATGATCAGCAGCACGGCGGCGGCGAAGCCGGCTCCGTGGGCAAGCGGGAACTCGGCAGCGCCCTCCGCGGCCGGCGGCGGCGGCGCGGCCCTGGCGCGGCGGGCGAACACGGCCGGCACCACCATCAGGCTCAGGGCCGGCGCGGCGACGATTCCGATCGCCACCGCGGACTGGCCGCTCAGCAGGCTGACGGCGACGAGGACCGCGAACAGCGTCCGGAACAACGACTCGGAGAGGATCAGCGCGGTGAAGAGGCCGAAGCGGCGGTGCCCGGCCAGGTAGCCGCGCGCGAAGTAGCTCGCCGCGTAGAAGAGGACCGCCGAGAAGAAGACCCAGTAGAGCGTTTCGTTCCCGTCCAGCAGGCCGTCCTGGAGCGGTCCGCGCAGGGCCAGCGTGACGACCGCGAAGGCCGCGGCGAGGCCGAGCTGGATCTTCGCCGCCACCCGGATCGGCTCGCCGATCGGCTCCCCCTTGACCAGCCGTTCGGAGATGTGGCGCGAGAGCAGCTGGTCGATCGGCCGGTACAGGGTCGAGACGGTGATGAAGACGGCCGACCAGAGCACCGTGATCTCCCCGTAGTCGGGTTTGGAGAGCACGTGGGAGGCGATGAAGAAGTAGGCGTAGGTGACCACCCCGGTCAGCCCGACGCCGACCGCGAGGAAGCTCGCCGTCTTGCCGTAGTCGGCCGCCGCCGAGCCGCCTGTGCCGCGCCGCATCAGTCGTCCCGGGCGCCGGGCTCGTAGTGGGAGGGCTTGACGCCGAGCGCCAGCTCGGCCCGCCGCACCCGCTCGAAGACCCGCTGCGTCATCACCCGCTGCCCGGCGAGCAGGTCGCCGATCACCCCCAGCGCCAGCAGCTGCACGGCGGCGATGAAGAGCACCGCGCCGAGGATCAGCGACTGGATGTGGCCGCTGCTGTCGCCGTTGAAGATCCAGTCGACCAGGAACGGCATCCAGGCGGCCAGGGCCAGGAGCGCGACGAGCAGCCCGGCGGTGGCGAACACCCGCAGCGGCTCGTAGCGGGCGTAGATGCGGAAGATCGAGAGGGCGTTGCGCCGCACGTAGGCCCCGGTCGAGTCGAAGAGGCGTGACTCGCGGGTCTGCGGGTTGGTCCCGACCTCGACCTGGTCGATCGCGACCAGCATCTTGCCCGCCTGGATCAGGCTCTCCAGCGTGTAGGTGAAGTTGTCGACCACCAGCAGCCCCAGCGCCGCCTCGCGTTTGTAGGCGCGGAAGCCCGAGGTGGTGTCGGCGACCTCGGTCCCCGAGAGCCTTCGCACGACCCAGCTGCCGAGCCGCTGCAGCGCCTTCTTCGGGCCGGAGAAGTGGGCGATCCGCTGGACCCGGCGGTCGCCGACGACGATGTCGGCCTCACCGGCGAGGATCGGGGCGATCAGCTTCGGGATGTCGGCGCCGCGGTACTGGTTGTCGGCGTCGGTGTTGACGACGATCTCGGCGCCCAGCTTCAGGCAGGCGTCGAGGCCGGCCTGGAACCCCGCCGCCAGCCCCTTGTTGTTGGTGAGGCGGACGATGTGCTCGACCCCGTGCCGCCGCGCCACCTCGGCCGTGCGGTCGGTCGAGCCGTCGTCGATCACAAGGAACTCGATCTCGTCGATGCCGTCGATCTGGCGCGGCAGATCGGCGAGCGTCGCCGGCAGGGTCGCCTCCTCGTTCAGGCAGGGGATTTGCACGATCAGCTTGATGGCGTGGCCAGGGTATCCGGAGGCCACGTCATCTCG
>VRUE01000001.1:0-4253 GCA_019456285.1 Solirubrobacterales bacterium
CCATTTGTCAAGTCCCCAACCACCAAGGGCCCGCGAGAGCGGGCCCTCTTCTTGGCCCAGGAGGCGGCGGTCGGTCTGGTGCGCGACGCGCGGTCAGGCTGATATGCGCGGGTTGGCTACCGCAGGACCGGGTTTCGTCTCAGCGCCCGCTGTCTAGTATCGAGCGTCGCCGCAGGGCGGCTGCTCATAGCGAGATCGCGGATGCGCTGGCGCGAAGGACCGAGCCCGCCGCCTCCTGGGCCAAGCAGTGCTTGGTGGGTTTCAGTCGGCTGTTGCTACCGCCCAGCAGAAGCCGGTGAGCTCGCGGGCCACGGCCACCGCGCAGAGGGTGCGGCGCTTGCCGCGCTCATGATCGAGCCGGACCCAGCTGCGGTGAAGGCGTTGCTGCGCCTTCCAAGAGATCGCGCAGACCGCTTGCGGCTGGCCCTCTTGACGACGACGCAGCGCGCGGCCTTTGCGAGGGACCCGGCGGTAGTGCCAGGCGGCCTCGACCAGGAGACGCCGGGCGTGGCGGGACCCGGACTTGGTGATCGAGCCCTGGCGGCGGCGCTCGCCGCTTGAGTTCTCGGAGGGCACCAGGCCGAGGTAGCTCATCAGCTGCGCGGGGCGGGCGAAGCGCTCGAAGTCGCCGACCTCCGCGCAGAGGCCGAGGGCGCTCAGGGTGTCGATGCCGCGCAGGCAGCGCAGCCGGGCGACGCTCTGCTCCCAGGGGGAGCCCTCGATCAGGGCTGCCATCTGGGACTCGAGGCTCTCGCGGCGCACCAGCAGGGCGTCGATCGCCCCGATCCCGTCGAGCAGCACGGCCTGGGCCACGGGCTCGGGGAGCTCGACCCTTCCCAGCCAGTCGAGGTGGCGCTGGGTCCAGTTGTTGCCTTCGAAGCGCAGATCGTGGCGCAGCAGAAGCTTGGCGACGCGGTGGCGGGCCCGCATCAGGTCGCCGCGGACGTCCTCACGGGAGCGGACCAGGTCGCGCATCGCCTCCTCGGCCGGCGTCGGCACCCGGACCGGGTGAAGGCCGCCGATCATCAACAGGCGCACCAGCCGCTCGGCGTCGCGGCGGTCGGTCTTGACGCGATCCTGCGCCGGCCGCTCGATCTTGCCCGGCGCGGCGACGGTGCAGCCGATGCCCCTCGCCGCCAGCTCACGGGCCAGGCCGAAGCCGGTCGGGCCCGCCTCATAGGCGACCCGCACCGGCGCCGGCAACCCGGCGCAGAACTCCGCCACCTGCTCGGTGGCGCCGCCCATTTGCCGAACTCCCAACTCCCCCGACTGCGAGTCGGCGATCGCCGCAACGACCTTCGCGGCGTGAACATCGAGACCTACCCACGTCCTAACCTGCGCCATGTCGGCACCCCCATGATTGCGGTCCTCGCCGAGGCCATTCCTCGGCGACAAACCCGCGCATCTCATGCGCGGGTGCCGACCTTCACACCCGCGCCGGATAGGCCGGGGGCTCAGGTGGGCCGGCCATAGGGTCTAGACGAGCACGAACCGGTCCCGGTGGATCACCTCGTCGGCCGCATGCGGCAGCAGCTCCCGCACCTGGGCGCTCCTCAGCCCGGTGACCCGAGCGAGCTCCTGGGCCGAGTAGTCGGCGATCCCCTTGCCGATCACCACTCCGTTGGCCGCCACCTCGACCGCGTCGCCCACCTCGAAGCTGCCGTCGACAGCCGTGATGCCGACCGGCAGCAGGCTGGAGCCGCTCTCGCGCAGGACGCGGGCGGCGCCTTCGTCGACGGTGAGCCGCCCCTTGGCCGGCTTGGCGTACTTGAGCCAGAGCTTGAAGCTGGACGCCTTCGATGGCTGGGCGGCGAAGCGGGTGCCGACCGTCTCGCCTCCGGCTGCGGCGGTCAGCGTGCCACCTGCGGTGCCGTTGCAGATCACCGCCTGGATGCCCGCCTCGCTCGCCATCTCGGCGGCGGCGACCTTGCTGCGCATCCCACCGGAGCCGAAGGCGGATGTGCGGTCGCCGATCTCCATCCCCTCAAGCTCGCTGAAGTCCCGAACCTCAGAGATCAGATCCGCCTCCGGCGCCAGCCGAGGATCGGCGGTGTGGAGGCCGTCGATGTCGGTCAGCAGCACCAGCAGCCGCGCCTCGAGCAGGATCGCCACCTGGGCGGCCAGGAAGTCGTTGTCGCCGAAGGTGATCTCGTCGGTCGCCGTGGTGTCGTTCTCGTTGACGACCGGCACCACGCCCCACTCGATCAGCCGCCGCAGGGTCCGGCGAGCGTTGAGGTAGTTGGCCCGCGCGGCGATGTCGGCGGCGGTCAAGAGCACCTGGGCGGCGCGCGTCCCGTGCTCGGCCAGCCTTCCCTCGTAGGCGCGGAAGAGGTCGCCCTGGCCGACCGCGGAAGCGGCCTGCAGCTCGTCCATCGCCCGCGGGCGGACCGCCAGACCCAGCAGCCGCATGCCGCGGGCGATCGCCCCCGAGGTGACCATCGTCACCCGCTCGCCGTCCCGCTCCAACGCGGCGACCTGCTCGCAGACTCCGCCGAGCACGTCGTCGCGCAACTCGCCGTCGGCGGCGGCGACGATCGACGATCCCAGCTTGACCACCAGTGTCATGACTCGGGGATTATGGACGTAGTTCGAACTCGTGCTCGCCGACGCGCACGTCGTCGCCCGGCTCGAAGCCCGCTGCCCGCAGGGCGGCGACCACACCGATCTCGTTGAGGCGGCTCTCCAGGTAGGCGAGCGCCTCCTCGTTGGAGAGGTCGTAGCGCTCGAAGAGCAGCTCGACCCCGCGGCCGGCGACGCGGAAGCCGCCATCCTCCTCGTGCTCGATCGAGTAGCCGCCCTCGCCCACCGGCCGGTAGACGCGATGCTCGGCCTCGAACTCGGCTGCCTCCTCGCCGCGGCCCTCGGCCGGGACAACCGGCGCCTCGGGCAGCTCGGCGAGGATGCGGCGCCGCAGCGCCTCGATCCCCTCGCCGGTCGCCGAAGAGACCGCCAGCACACCGGTCGCGCTGTCGCCCAGCCGCCGCTGCCACTCCTCAACCGCCGCCTCCACCCGCTCCCCGGGGAGCAGATCGCGCTTCGAGAGCACCACCAGCTCCGGCAGCCGCTCGAGCCCCGCCCCGTAGGCCGACAGCTCCCCCCGCACCGCCTCGTAGCTCACCGCCGGCTCGCCCTCGAGCGGCGCCAGGTCGATCACGTGGACCAGCATCGCGCAGCGCTCCACGTGGGCCAGGAACTCGTGCCCCAGCCCGGCCCCTCCGGCCGCCCCCTCGATCAACCCGGGGATGTCGGCCAACACGGCCTGCCGGTCCTCCCCCTCGATCGTCCCCAGCACCGGCGACAGCGTCGTGAAGGGGTAGTCGGCGACCTTCGGCGCCGCCCGGGTCAGCCGCCCCAGGAGCGAGGACTTGCCGGCGTTCGGCAGCCCGACCAGCCCGACGTCGGCCAGGAGCTTCAACCGCACCTCGATCCAGCCCGCCTCCCCCGCGGTCCCCCGCTCGGCGAACCGAGGAGCCCGCCGCGTCGAGGTGGCGAACCGCTTGTTCCCGTGCCCCCCACGCCCCCCATGGGCCGCCACGGCCCGCTGCCCGGCCTCGACCAGATCGACCCGGCTCCCATCCACAGCCGTCGCCTGCGTCCCGGCGGGAACCAGGATCAGCTCGTCCTCCCCGCGGGCACCGTGCCGATTGGAGCCTTCTCCGTGCCCGCCCCGCCCGGCCCGGAAGTGCTTGCTCCCTCGCAACGCCCCCAAATCGCGTCGCGACGGGTCGCAAATCAGCACAGCGGCTCCACCGTGGCCCCCGTCTCCACCGTTGGGCCCGCCTCTCGGCACATGCGCCTCCCTGCGGAAGCTGATGCAGCCATTTCCACCAGCCCCACCCTCGACCCAGATCTTCGCCTTGTCATGCATCCGCAGGCAGAGGGTAGTGGCGCTTTAATCGGCCTATGCGCGACTAACGCGCCACCCAGGCCGCAGACTTCAAGCGCCCTGAACGACCGAGATGGTGCGGCCGCGTCGCGCCGGCTTGAACTGGACGGTCCCCGCCTGCGTCGCGAAGATCGTGTGATCGCGCCCGAGCCCGGTCCCGTCCCCGGGCCAGAACCGGGTCCCCCGCTGCCGCACGATGATCTCGCCACCGGAAACCTTCTGCCCGGCGAACACCTTGACCCCGAGCATCTTGGGGTTGGAGTCGCGCCCGTTGCGGCTGGAGCCGAGTCCTTTCTTATGAGCCATCGGAGCCCTCCTTCTTCGCAGCGGATTTCTTGGCTGCCGGTTTCTTGGCTGCCGGTTTCTT
>VRUE01000001.1:4353-48525 GCA_019456285.1 Solirubrobacterales bacterium
CTTTCTTATGAGCCATCGGAGCCCTCCTTCTTCGCAGCGGATTTCTTGGCTGCCGGTTTCTTGGCTGCCGGTTTCTTCGCAGCAGGTTTTTTAGCAGGCGCCTTCGCTTTGGCTTTGGCTCTCGGTTTCGCTTTCGCCTTCTTCGCCGCCGGTTTCTTCTCTTTCGCCGCCGCTTTCTTCTCCTTCGGCTCGGCTTTCGGCGCCGCCGCTTTGCGGGCCTGCAGCTTCAGCTCGGTCACCTCGAGCTTGGTCAGCTCGGAGCGGTGTCCGGCGCGGCGGCGGTAGCCCTTCTTCGGCTTGTATTTGAAGACCTTGATCTTGGGCCCGCGCAGGTGCTCGGCCACGGTCGCCTCGACCTTCACCCTCTCCAGCTCCTTCGGCTCCGCGATGACCTCCTTGTCGCGGAACATCACGGCGCGCAGGGCGACCTGGTCGCCCTGCTTGGCGCTGAGCCGGTCGACGAGCAGGGAGGTCCCCCTCTCGACCTTGTACTGCTTGCCTCCGGTCTCTATCACTGCGTACATGCTCATTCGTCCTTGCCGCTCTGGGTGGAGCGCGACCGACCGCGACCGCCTCTGGGGCCACGACGGCGACTGCGCGAGGTGGCGGATTCTAGCTCGGAGCCGTCGTCGCCGCCACCGGCCCCGTTGCTCGCCTCCGTGCCCGGCAGCGAGGCGACGGCGGCGGAGCGCTCGACCCGCTCGATCCGCACCAGCTTGCGCTCGCCGACGAAGCGCCCGCCGCCGGTGACGCTGACGGTGTAGGAGTCGACGCGGGCGACCGCGTCGTCGGGGTTGTACATGTGCGGCTCGTCGATCTTGACCAGCACCTCCTCGCCGACCTTGAACGGCAGCGCCCGCTCTTCGATCTCCTCGCGGCCCCCCGCCTCGACCAGCTCGAATATGTCGATCGAGAGCGCCTCGCCGCCCTCGAAGTGGAACTGCTTGCCGGTTTCGGACTCCAGCTCGGCGAGCCCGCTGTCGGGGTCGATCAGCGCCGCCGCCACCTTCGGGTGGACCCGCAGCAGGAAGGCGTCGGACCCCCGGTCCCCAGCGGCGATGTCACGCAGCTTGCGCAGTCCCTCCAGCGCCACCGTCTCGGCGGAGAGGACGACGCCCTCTCCCTCGCAGGTGGGGCACGGCGCGGTGAGGATCTCACGCACCCCGTCGGTGACGTTCTGGCGGGTCATCTCGACCAGCCCCAGCGGCGAGACCTCGACCACGTAGCTCTTCGACTTGTCGGCGTCGAGCGCCTTGCGCAACGTTTTCAGCATCTTGTCGCGGTTGCGGGCGCGGGCCATGTCGATGAAGTCGATGACGATGATCCCGCCGATGTCGCGCAGCCGCAGCTGCCGCACCGCCTCCTCCGCCGCCTCGGTGTTGACCCGCGTGATCGTCTCCTCCAGGCCGCCCTTGCCGCGGCCGGTGAAGCTGCCGCTGTTGACGTCGATCACGGTCAGCGCCTCGGCGTAGTCGATGATCAGGTAGCCGCCCGAGGGCAGGTCGACGCGCCGGTTCAGGGTCGACTCGATCTCCTCGTCGATCCCCCATTTCTCGAACAGCGGCTCCTTGTCCTTGTACAGCTCGACCCCGTCGACCAGCTCCGGCGCGGTGCGCTGGAAGAAGCCGGTGACCCGCTCGAACTGCTTCGGGGAGTCGATGGTCGCCCTCTCGAAGTCGCTGAGGAAGACGTCGCGCAGCACCCGCACCGGCAGGTCGGCCTCCTGGAAGACGAGATCCGGGGCCTTGGTCTGCTCGGTGCGCCGCCCCAGCACCTCGTTGAGCTTGTGCAGGTAGCCGATCTCCCGCACGAAGTCGGCTTTCTTGGCGCCGTGCGCGGCGGTGCGGACGATCAGCCCGCCCGGGCCCTTGTAGGTGCGGTCAACCATCTTGCGGAGGCGATCGCGCTCGGAGTCCGAGAGCCGGCGGCTCACCCCGACCCCGCTGCCCTGCGGCGCATAGACGAGGTAGCGGCCGGCGATCGAGACGTTCATCGAGAGCCGCGCGCCCTTCGTCTTCAGCGGGTCCTTGACGACCTGCACGACGATCTCCTGCCCGGACTTGATCAGCTCGTTGATGCGGCGGCCGCTGCCGCGGCCCCGCCTCGGCGCCTGTTCGCCGTTCGGCATGACGATCTCGTCGACGTGCAGGAAGCCGTTACGCTCGAGACCGATGTCGACGAAGGCGGCCTCTATGCCGGGAAGGGCGTTGTCGACCTTCCCCTTGTAGATGTTGCCGACGATCGAGCGACGGCCGCGGCGCTCGATGTAGAGCTCCGCAACGTCGCGTTTGCCGCCTTTCGTCTTCGACTCGAGCACGGCCACGCGAGTCTCGTCGCGATCGGCGGAAACCAGAATTGTTTTTTTCATCGATTAGCTCAGTTCAGTTAGGTACGCATCGCCCGGCCTCTTTCGAGAGATCACCAGGCGAACCTGCCCTTCTGGCTGAGGCGCGCTTGCATGTGGATGCTCTGAAGGACTCCGATCGCCAAGAACGTCGCGAGCACGGAGGAACCCCCGTAGCTCATCAGCGGCAGGGGGATCCCGGTGATCGGCATGATCCCGAGGTTCATCCCCACATTGACGAAAACTTGGAACAGCAGCATGGCGGCGATGCCGCCCGCCACAAGGGTCCCGTACGAGTTCTTCGAGAGCGTCACAATCCGCAGCGCCCGCCAGATCAGCAGGGCGTAAAGGGATAGGACTAACGCGGCTCCCCCGAATCCATAGCGCTCACCGATCACCGCGAAGATGAAGTCGGTGTGCCGCTCAGGGACGAAGTCAAGCCGCGTCTGGGTGGCCCGATCGCCGCGTCCGGTCTTCTGCCCGGAGCCGATCGCGATCTTGGCCTGGTTCTGCTGGTAATCGGCGTCGCTGGAGTCCTCGCCGGGGTGCAGGAAGGAGGTCAGCCTCTCTTCCTGGTAACCCTTCAACACCGGCGTCCCGACTGCGGGCGCCACGACGAGGACCACGGTTGCGAGTGCGACAGCGGCCGCGCCGATCGCCGCGAGGTGCGTCCAGCGGGCGCCCCCCACGTACATCACGGCGAGGGTGATCGCCCCGAACACCAGTGAGGTGCCGAGGTCCGGCTGCAGGAACACAAGCGCAGCCGGGACCAGGCCGAACGCCAGGTAGCGCAACGTGCGCCGCCGGTCGAATCCGCGCCTGGCGCCATCGATTACGAACCCGGCAAGCGCAAGCGCAAGCAGGAGCTTGCCGAGCTCCGATGGCTGGAAGCTGAAAAACGGCAGGTCGAAGGCGCGCCGTGAGCCGCGCGCCACGAACCCGAACACGAAGACCAGCGAGATGCTCACGCAGAGGAAGGTGTAGATGCCGACCCGCAGCTCGCGGAAGCGCGAGTAGTCGACGCGGGTGAGCAGGTACATGCCGACGACGCCGAGGCCGACGTAGATCGCCTGGCGATCGGCGAAGTAGTTGGGGCTGCCGGGCACGTCGTGGACGGTCGTCTGGCTCAGCACGAAGACGCTGAAGGCGGCCAGGGCGACGGCCGAGAGCATCAGCGCCCCGTCCATGTACGGCAGGCCGAGGCGCTCGGCGATGCTGGGGCGCGCGGTGAACGCCTCGGGACGGGCCTGACGGGCGCGGGTCGCGTACACGGCTACTCCACCGCCCCCTCGCCGGCTTCGACCGGCTTGGCGCTCTTGCCGAAGTGCTCGGAGAGGATTCGCAGGGCGGCCGGGGCGGCCGTGTCGGAGCCGAACCCGCCCTGCTCGAAGGTCACCGCGACGACGATCTCTGGGTTGGGATACGGAGCCAGCACCACGTACCATGACTGATCCGCGTGCGGGGGGCGCTCAGCGGTGCCGGTCTTGCCGGCCACGGGCACCGGGAAGCCGCCGAAAACGCCGTAGGAGGTGCCGCCCGGCGACTGCGCGGCGTCGTGAAGCCCGGCCAGGATCGTCTCGCGCCACCCCCGGTCGATCCGCACCCGGCCGGCCGCGGCGGGAGCGATCTCCCGCAGCACGCGGCCCGCCGCGTCTTCCACCTGCATGCCGACGTGCGGGCGCGGCACCTTGCCCCCGTTGGCGATCGTCGCGTAGGCGACCGCCATCTGCAGCGGGTCGGTCTGCAGGTCGCCCTGGCCGACCGCGAGGTTGACGTTGTCGCCCGCCGACCAGGGCCGATCCGTGAGCCCCTCGCGATAGAGGTCGTTGCGCCAGGCCGGGGTCGGCAGCAGGCCCGGCTGCTCGCCGGGAAGGTCGATGCCCGTCTCACTGCCGATCCCGAGCCGGCGCGCCCAGGTCTGCAGCGCCGTGCCGGGGTACATGCGGTCGCCGAGCGTGTAGTAGAAGACGTCCGAGGAGACCCGCAGCGCGGTCTGCATGGCGATCGTCCCGTAGGCGGCGCCGCCGGCGTTCTGGAAGGTGATGCCCCCGAGCGTGAAGGCCCCGTCGTCGAGGATCGGCTCGTCGACGGTCGCGGCGCCGCTTGCCAGGGCGGCGACCGAGGTGATCGGCTTGAAGCTCGAGCCGGTCGGGTAGGCGCCGGCGATCGCCCGGTTGGTGAGCGGCGAGAGGACCGGGTCGCGGTAGAGCTCGTCGACCTGGCCCTGGGTGAGCGGGCGGGTGAACACCGTCGGGTCGAAGCTCGGGTTGGAGCCCATCGCGAGGATCTCGCCGTTGCGCGCGTTCATCGCCACGTAGGCGCCGGGCAGGCCCTGGCCGGAGAGCGCCGCGTCCCCCGCCTCCTGGAGGCTGGAGTCGATCGTGAGGCGCAGGTTGCCGCCGGGAGCCGGCTTCAGGACTTTGAGCCGGCCGCCCGGCGTCGGCCGGCCCAGCGAGTCGACCTGGATGCGGGTCGCGCCGGCGCGGCCGCGGAGGTCGCCGTCGTACTGGTACTCGACGCCGTCCTGGCCGACCGCGTCGCCGGGCTCGAGGCCGCGGTGGCGGGGCGCCTTCAGCTGCTCCTCGCTGACCTCCCCGACGTTGCCGAAGAGGTGGGCGGCGAGCGTCCCCTGCGGGTAGTCGCGGACGAAGACCCGGCGCACCTCGACCCCGGGGAAGCGGTCCTGGTTCTCCTGCAGGTAGTAGACGAGGTAGTGGCCGACGTCGCGGCGCAGCGTGACCGGGGCGCTGGGGGCCAGCATCAGCCGCTTGCGCATCGTCCTGCGCACACGGCGCAGGGAGGTGTGGGTGAGGGCGCCCAGCCGCGCCAGCTCGGCCCGCCGCCGGGCCGTGTTCGCGGGCAGCTTCCGCGGGTTGACCTGCAGCGCCAGACTGGTGCGGTTCTGGACCAGCACGTTGCCGTCGCGGTCGAGGATCTCGCCGCGGGGGGCGCTGACCCGGAACTCGCGGATGCGGTTGTTGTTCGCCTCGGCCAGGTACTCCTCGCCGGAGATCACCTGCAAGAACCAGAGGCGGACGAAGAGCACAGCGAAGAGGACCAGCGCCAGGCCGCCGAAGGCGGCGATCCGCAGCGCCAGCCGGTTGTTCATCCGGGGGCCGCGTTCGTCGGAGCGAAGGTACATAGAACTCAGGCTCCCAGCACCGTCGGTTGCCTGCGGCGCCGCACCCGCGGCTCCTCGACCAGGGCCGGGCGCAGCGCCAGCCGCACGCCCAGGTAGATCGGCCAGCCGAGGAAGAAGGCGAAGATGCTCTTGAGGGCAATGTCGCGGGCGATCAGCGGGCTGACCGGGGCGTCGACCCCCAGCATCAGCTGCACCGCGGCGAAGCCCAGCTCGGCGACCAGGGTCAGCCCCATGCAGAGCAGCGGCGGGACGAGCGGGCTGTGGATGTCGACGCGCTCGCGGAAGAGGCCGGCCAGGTAGCCGGTGCCGAGCAGCACCAGCGAGGTGGGGCCGAGCACCGCGACGAGGAGGCAGTCGACCAGGAACCCGATCGAGAACCCGGCCACGGCGCCGGTCATGCTGCCGCCGAGCAAGCCCAGCGAGACGACCAGGGCGGGCAGCGCGTCGGGACTGGTGTGGAAGAGCTCGACCCTGGAGAAGAAGGAGAGCTGGAGCAGCACTCCGAGGACCGCGATGGCGGCGATGCGGGCGAGGATCTTCGGGGTGACGATCACCGGCGCGACCCCCCGGTCAGCACCTGCACGACGTCAAGGTTGCGGAGGTCGGCGTAGGGCCGCAGGTGGACCTGCTGGCTCGCCTCCTGCTCGACGATCGAGGCGCGGGTGACCTCGCCCACCGGCAGGCCGGGCGGGAACAGCGAGGCGAGGCCCCGGGCGCGCCAGCCCGCGGTGACCACCGTGTCCCCCTTCTTGACGCGCTCGGTCGAGTCGATGAAGTCGAGGACCAGGTCCTCGGGGTCGCCGATCTCGGGTCTGACCACTCCCTGCACCCCCTGCGGGACGACCTTGGCCGAGACCGCGCTGGCATGGTCGGTGAGCAACGTCACCTGGGAGACGCCGCCCTGGACCGAGGCAACCTGCCCGACCAGGCCGTCACCGCTGACCACCGGGTCGTCGACGCGGACGCCGTCGCCGCCGCCGAGATCGATCGTCACGGTCGAGTACCAGACGGTCGGCGAGCGGGCGATCACCCGGCCGGTCACCGGTTCGTAGGCGGAGGAGGCGAGGGCGGGGCCGCGATCCAGCTCGACCAGCTTGCGCAGCTGGGCGTTCTGCTGGATCGCCTCCTGCCCGGCGACCGCCTGCTCTCGCACCGTCGCCAGCTCGGACTTCAGCCGGCTGTTCTCGCCGCGCGCGTCGAATGTCTTGTCGAACCAGCCGGCCAGGTCGCGAGCCGGCTTCAGCGCCCGGTCGGCAACCGACTGCACGGGGCCGAAGATCGCGCTGACGCCGCGCTGCAGACCACCCGAGCCCTGCCCGTAGGTGATCGTCAGCAACACAAAGGAGCCGATGACCAGCAGCGCCAGCACCGCCCTACGGCGGCGTACTTGCTTTCGGTACACGATGGAGGCCTAAGTTTGGGGTTTGATATGAGCGACGGTTAAGCAACGCGCGTCGCTCCCGAATTCATCTTGCTGGCGCGGTGGATCGCCTCGAACTCCTCCAGCGAGACGCCGGAGCCGACCGCCACGCACGTCAGCGGTGACTCTGCCAGTTGACAGGGCATCTGGCACTCGTCGCGGAGGCGCTGTTCGAGCCCTTGCAGAAGGGCGCCTCCCCCCACCAGGGTGATCCCGCGGTCCATGATGTCGCCGGCCAGCTCAGGCGGGGTGCGGTCGAGGGTGTCCTTGACCGCGTCGACGATGTGCCCGACCTGCTCGTCAAGCGCTTCGCGGATTTCCTCGGAGCCGAGCGTGACCGTCTTCGGCAGACCGGAGACGAGGTCGCGGCCGCGGATCTCCGCCCGCGTCTCCTCGGGAAGCGGCGCAGCCGAGCCGGCCTCGAGCTTCACCTCCTCCGCGGTCTGCAAGCCGATCGCCAGCTTGTGCTCGTGCTTGCAGTGGCTGACGATCGCCTCGTCGAGCTCGTCGCCGCCGACCCGGATCGACTGCGAGACGACGATCCCGCCGAGCGAGATCACCGCCACCTCGGTGGTGCCACCGCCGACATCGACGATCAGCGAGCCGGTCGGCTCGGCGACCGGCAGGCCGGCCCCGATCGCCGCCGCCATCGGCTCCTCGATCAGGTAGGTCTGGCGGGCGCCGGCCGAGAGGCAGGCCTCCTCGACCGCGCGCTTCTCCACCCCGGTCACCCCGGAGGGGACGCAGACGACGACGCGCGGGTGGGCGAAACGGTTGGAGTGCACCTGCTTGATGAAGTGGCGCAGCATCTGCTCGGTGACGTCGAAGTCGGCGATCACGCCGTCCTTCAGCGGGCGGATCGCGGTGATCGTGCCCGGCGTCCTTCCCAGCATCCGCTTCGCCTCCACACCCACCGCGTGGACCTGGCCGTTGCGCGAGTCGATCGCCACCACCGAGGGCTCGGAGAGCACGATGCCGCGGCCGCGGACGTAGACGAGCGTGTTGGCCGTGCCCAAGTCCACAGCCATGTCGCGACCGCCGAGTCCTCTGAGATAGCTAAGTACGCCCATGCGTAGACTTTGGGGACCTTCGAGGGTAATCATCCCAGAAGTCGCCGAGTGGGCCTATTGACGCTCCGGTAGGCCAAACCTCACAGCTCGACCGGGCGCGGCGGCTGGAAAGCGCCAGGCCGGGTCGCCCGAGCCCCGGGCCGGGGCTCGGATAGTCACTTATTAACCCTGCTCGAACAGCTGCGGCGCCAGGTCCGCCAGCAACCCGACAGGCAACCCCACCACGTTGGACACGCTCCCCTCGAGCCGCGCCACCAGCGTCGACCCAAGCGTCTGGATGGCATATCCGCCCGACCGCCCCCGCCACTCCCCAAACCGCACATACCGCTCCATCGCGGCCTCGTCCAGGGCCTTGAACACCACGGTCGTCCGCTCCAGCCCACTCCGCTCCCCCTCCTCGGTGAGCACAACCAGCCCACTCAGCACCTCATGCGCCCGCCCGGAGAGCAGCTCCAGGTACCGGCGGGCTTCCGCCTCGTCCTCGGGCTTCCCCAGCGCCCGACCATCGACGACCACATCTGTGTCACAGGCGATCACCAGGCGCCCCACGACGCCACCCGCCCGAGCTACCGCTTCAGCTACCGCAGCGGCCTTGCGCCGCGCGTTCTCCAGCACCTCGACCTCAGGATCGCCGCCACTCAGCTCCTCCATACCCGGCACAACGACCTCAAAGTCGATCCCCAGCTTCCGCAGAATCTCGCTCCTCTGCGGCGACCCGGATGCCAGGATGACGCTCAAAGTCCTGACCGGGGCGTGGGTGGGGGGCGAAACGTCTTGTACTTTTTCGCCAATCCGCTCGCGGACAGCCGACCACGCCCCACCGAAAAAGTTAAGTGGAGCCCCCCGCCCACGCCCCGGCCGCCGCGCTAACCCAACTCCGGGAACCAGATCCCGATCTCGCGCTCGGCCGACTCGTCAGAGTCGGACCCGTGGACCATGTTGAAGGTGATCTCGAGGGCGAAGTCGCCGCGGATCGAGCCCGGCGCCGCCTCGACCGGGTCGGTCGCACCGATCAGCTGGCGCGCGGCGGCGACCGCCTCGTGACCCTCCAGCACCATCGCGACCAGCGTGCCGCCGATGATGAAGGAGACCAGCTCGCCGAAGAATGGCTTCTCGGCGTGCTCGGCGTAGTGCCTGTTGGCGATCGGCTCGTCGGCCCGCATCGTCTTCAGCGCCGCGATGCGAAGCCCCTTGCGCTCGAAGCGGGCGATCACCTCGCCGCTCAGGGCGCGCTCGAAGGCGTCAGGCTTGACGAGGATCAGGGTCCGACTCACGGCTGGGGCTCCCTTGCTGTCGTTTTGGGCTCGGCGCCTCCTTGGAGGCAGCGCCTGTCGCCGGCTTCTTCTTGGCGCCGGGCGGCGGCGCCTTCTTGCCGGCGGCGGGCTGGCGCTTGGGCGCGGGTCGCTCCTCGCGAGGCTGCGGGCGCTGCTCGCCACGGGGCGCCTGCCGCCCCTCGCGGGGCGCAGCCTTGCGGCCCTCCGCCTGCCGCGGCCGGCGCGGGCGCTTCCGCTCCGACAGGGTCTTCTCGCAGTAGGGGCAGAGCGCCCAGCGCGGGTCGACCGGCTTGCCGCAGCTCGGACACGGATCCCTGAGGCGGCGCCGGCACTGGGGGCAGCGCAGGTAGGTCTTCTCGACCGGGTACTCGCAGTCGGGGCAGGAGAGCTCGGTGAGCTGGCGCACGCGCAGCTCCGCGGCCTTGATCTCCAGCTCGCGCTCGTGGGCGTCCTCGAGGAACTCGGGCGGGCGCACGATCACGTAGACGGCGGTGCCGAGATAGGGGATGAAGGAGCCGATCGTGGCGCAGCCGACCAGGAAGGGGTCGGAGATGCGGCGCTTGGCGTCGAGGTGGGTGTAGACGATCAGCGCCAGCCAGACGACGACGAGCATCAGCGCGAAAAGGCTGGCGACCAAGTTGAGACCGCTGCTGCTGATGCCGAATATCGCTGTTGACATGGCTGGGCGCCCACCTGGAAGGGCGCGGGCAGTCTACTTCGCCGCTGGGATCACGAACCCTGTCCGGGCGCGGAATCGATCCTCACAGAAACAGCCTGCCGAACAGGTACCCGATGCCGAAGAAGACGAGGATCACCGCGGCGACAGCCGTGGCGACCAGAGCCATCATCGACAGCAGTTCCGATCCGGCCCCGCGATCCATGCCTCAATCCTCGCACAGTCGAAGCGACGCGCGGGCCGGCGCCAGGACGTAGTGCGATCCGGTCACGAGGAGCATCCCTCCCGGCGGCTCGGAGGCGAGCGCGCGGCCGCGCCGCAGCGCCTCCACGAAGCTGGGCTCGGCCTCGGCGGGCAGGCCCGCCGTCGCGCAGGCATCCGCCAGCTCGCCCGCCGAGCACGAGGCGGCCGCCGGCAGGCCGCGGGCGTAGAGCGCCGCGGTGGGGAGCTCGGTGCAGACGGCGCGCTGCAGCGCCGGCGCCAGGGCGCGGACCATCGCCCCGGCGTCCTTGTCACGGAGGATCGCCAGACAGGCGACGACGGGGCGGCCGCCGGCCAGCTCGGGCAGCGCCTCGGCCAGCGCTGCGGCGCCGTCGGCGTTGTGGGCGGCGTCGACAAGGGCCGGGGGATCGCCCGAGACCCGTTCCAGGCGACCCGGAATCGAGAGCGTCGCGGCCACCTCGGCGACCCGGCCGGGGTCGAGCTCGCCCAGGAACGCCTCGGCGGCGGCGCGGGCCAAGGCGAAGTTGCGCCGCTGGAAGCGGCCGGGGGCGCGCAGCCGCAACCCGGCGCCCGGGTCCTCCGGAGCCTGGACCAGCCTGGCGCCGCGCTGGCCGGCGGTGCGCTCGGCCAGCGCCGCCACCCCGGGCCCGACCCGGCCCAGCGCTAGGGTCGAGTGATCGCGCAGCACGGCCAGCTTCTCGGCCGCGATCTCCGCCTCGGTCGCGCCGAGCCACTTGGTGTGGTCGAGCCCGACCGAGGTCAGCACGGTGACCCGCGAGGGGATCGTGTTGGTCGCGTCGAGCCTCCCCCCCAGGCCCGCCTCGATCACACCCACCTCGACGCGGGCGGCGGCGAGGGCGACGAAGGCCGCGGCGGTCGCCAGCTCGAACTGGGTGACCGCCTCCCCCTCCTCCAAGCTGCGATCGACGACCTCGGCGGCCCGGGCGGCGCGCTCCACCGCGGCGGCGAACTCGGCCGCGCCGATCTCCTCGCCACCGATCAACACCCGCTCCGACCAGCGCACCGCGTGCGGCGAGACGCAGGCGCCGGCGCTCACCCCGTGCGCCTCCAGCAGCGCCGCGGCCATCCGGGTCACCGAGGACTTGCCGTTGGTGCCGACGACGTGGATCGAGGCGAAGCGGTGCTGGGGCATCCCCAGCACCGAGGTGAGCCGGTGCATCCGCTCCAGCCCCAGCCTCCACCCGATCGGCGCCAGCGAGTCGAGATGGGCCTCCGGGTCTATTCGGCGAGCTCCTCGAGCTCGGAGCGGTAGCGCTCGAGCTTGCCGCGCTCCTCCTCGACCACCTCCGGGGGCGCCTTGGCGACGAAGCCCTGGCTGGCGAGCTGGCGCTCGGCGCGGTCGACCTCGGAGCGCAGCTCGGCTCGCCGCCTGTCGAGGCGGGAGGCCACCGCCGCCGCGTCAATCTCCGCCGAGGCGAGCACCCTGACCGGGCCGACCGAGGCGATCGGGTCGCCGCCGTCCTCGCTGAACTCGAAGCGGGCGAGGCGGCCGACGAACTCGCGCGGCTCGACCCCTTCGGCGCGGGCCGGCAGCACGCTCGCCACCGGCGCCTCGACCAGGTCGCGCCAGGCGCGCAGGCGGCGGGTCAGCTCGATCCCCGCCTCGATCTCCTCCTCGGCCTCGGGGTCGAGCAGCGACTCCTCGGCTTCCGGGAAGGCGTGCACCGCGAGGTGGCCGCGCCGGGCCGGGTGGTGGGCCCAGATCTCCTCGGTGACGAAGGGCATGATCGGGTGCAGCAGGGCGAGCAGCCGCTCCAGCACCCAGAGCAGCGTCGCCGAGACGTCCTCCTCGCCGTCGTAGAGGCGCGGCTTGGCGATCTCCAGGTACCAGTCGCAGAGGTCGCGCCAGAAGAACGAGTAGGCCTCCTGCGCGGCGTGGGCGAAGTCGTAGGACTCGAGCAGCTCGGTGACCGAGGCGATCGCCCGCTGCAGGCGAGAGAGGATCCAGCGGTCCTCGGCGCAGCGCGGGCGGGGCTCGGCCTCGACCTCGGCCGCGTTGAGGAGGATCAGGCGGCTGGCGTTCCAGAGCTTGTTGGCGAGGTCGCCGCCCTGCTGGACCTTGGCGTCGGAGTAGCGGACGTCCTGGGTCGAGGACATCGACAGCAGCCCGAAGCGCAGCGCGTCGGCGCCGTGCACGTCGATCTCCTCCAGCGGGTCGATCCCGGTGCCGAGGCTCTTCGACATCCGCCGCCCGTCGCGGGCCTGGATCACCGAGTGCACGTGGACGTCGCGGAACGGCACGTCGCCGGCGAGCTCGATCCCGGTCATGATCATCCGCGCCACCCAGAGGAAGAGGATCTCGCGCGCCGTGGTGAGGAAGCTGGTCGGGTAGAAGGCGTGCAGCTCCGGCGTGTCGTCGGGCCAGCCGAGCGTCGCGAAGGGCCAGATCGCCGAGCTGAACCAGGTGTCGAGCACGTCCTCCTCCCGGCGCAGCTCGCCGTCGCAGGCGCCGCACCTCTCCGGCGGCCGCTCGGCGACGAAGGTCTCCTCGCAGGCGTCGCAATACCAGACCGGGATCCGGTGCCCCCACCAGAGCTGGCGCGAGATGCACCAGGGCCGGATCTCCCGCATCCAGTCGAGGCAGACGCGCTTCCACTGCGGCGGGGTTATCCGCACCTCGTCGCGCTCCACCGCCTCGATCGCCGGCTTCGCCAGCTCGTCCATGCGGCAGAACCACTGCAGCGAGATCAGCGGCTCGATCCGCTCCCCGGAGCGGTGTGAGAAGGGGACCGAGTGGGCGTAGGGCTGCTCGGCGCGCAGCAGCCCCTGCTCGCGCAGCGCCGCCACCACCGCCTCCTGCGCCTCGGCCGCGGTCATCCCGGCGAACCGCTCCCCCGCCGCCTCGGTCATCCGCCCGTCGGGGCCGATCGCGCCGATCTCCTCCAGCCCGTGGGCGCGGCCGATCTCGAAGTCGTCGGGGTCGTGGCCCGGGGTGATCTTCAGCGCCCCGGTGCCGAACTCGGGGTCGACGTGCCCGTCGGCGATGATCGGCAGGCGGCGGCCGGCCAGGGGCAGGACGCAGTGCCGCCCGACCAGGTCGCGGTAGCGCTCGTCGTCCGGGTTGACCGCCACCGCGGTGTCGGCCAGCATCGTCTCCGGGCGCACCGTGGCCACGGTCAGCACCCGCTCGGAGCCCTCGACCGGGTAGTCGATCGAGTAGAGGGTGTCCTCGACCTCGCGGTTCTCCACCTCGAGGTCGGAGATCGCCGAGTGCGAGCCCGGATCCCAGTTGACCATGTAGTTGTCGCGGTAGATGTAGCCCTTGTCGAAGAGCCGCCTGAAGACGCGGTGGACGGCGCGGGCGTAGCCCTCGTCGAGGGTGAATCGCTCACGTTCGTAGTCGCAGGAGGCACCCAGCCGCTTGTACTGCTCGACGATCCGCGAGCCGTACTCCCGCTTCCAGGCCCAGACCCGCTCGACGAAGGCCTCGCGGCCGAGCTCGTGCCGCGAGGTCCCCTCGGCCGCAAGCTCCTTCTCCACCACCGACTGGGTGGCGATCCCGGCGTGGTCGGTGCCGAGCACCCAGAGCACGTTGCGGCCGCGCATCCGGTTCATGCGGACCAGCACGTCCTGCAGCGAGCCGTTCAGCGCGTGGCCCATGTGCAGGGCGCCGGTCACGTTGGGAGGCGGGATCGCGACCGAGAAGTTCCCCTCCGGGGCGCCCTCGGCGAGTGGGTGGAAGTAGCCGCCCTCGATCCACTCGGCGAACACCCGCCGCTCGACCTCCGCGGGGTCGTACCGCGTCTTTTCCTTCAGTGAGTCTCGGCGCTCCTCGATCATCGAAGCGCGAGTTTAGAGTTTAGTAGCGCTTTAGTCGCGCTATGTCCGAGTAACGCGCCAGTCCGGCGCTCAGGCGGATTCCTCGCTCAGCTCGTCGCCGATCTCGCCGATGTCCTGAGGCGCGGCCTCGGTGACCAGGGTCGGCCGGCGCCCCTGGACGATCGTCTCCTTGGTGACGACGCACTTGGTGACGTCGCGGCGCGAGGGCAGCTCGAACTGGACGTCGAGCAGAGTCTCCTCGAGGATCGAGCGCAGCCCGCGGGCGCCGGCCTCGCGCCCCAGCGCTTTGTCGGCGATCGCCTCGAGGCTGTCCTCGGCGAAGACCAGCTCGATGTCGTCGAACTCGAAGAAGCGCTGGAACTGCTTGGTCAGCGCGTGGCGCGGCTCGGTGAGGATCGTGACCAGGTCCTCGCGGGTGAGCTGGTGGATCGCCGCGACGACGGGGAGGCGGCCGATGAACTCGGGGATCAACCCGTACTCGATCAGGTCCTCGGGCAGCACCTGCTCGAACCACTCGCCGGTGTCCTCGCTCTCACGCGAGGAGATCGCGGCGCCGAAGCCCATGCCCTGGTTTCCCACCCGTCGCTCGATCACCTTGTCGAGTTCGGCGAATGAGCCGCCGCAGATGAAGAGGATGTTGGTGGTGTCGATCGTCAGGAACTCCTGATGGGGGTGCTTGCGGCCCCCCTGCGGCGGCACCGAGGCGGACGTCCCCTCGAGGATCTTCAGCAGCGCCTGCTGCACGCCTTCGCCGGAGACGTCGCGGGTGATCGACGGGTTGTCGGCCTTGCGGGCGATCTTGTCGATCTCGTCGATGTAGATGATCCCCGTCTCCGCCTTCTTGACGTCGTAGTCGGCGGCCTGGATCAGCTTCAGGAGGATGTTCTCGACGTCCTCGCCGACGTAGCCGGCCTCGGTCAGCGCCGTCGCATCGGCGATCGCGAAGGGGACGTTGAGGATGCGGGCGAGGGTCTGGGCAAGCAGCGTCTTGCCGCAGCCGGTCGGCCCGAGCAGCATGATGTTCGACTTCTGCAGCTCGACGTCGGTCTCCTCGCCCTGGGCGATCTGGACCCGCTTGTAGTGGTTGTAGACGGCCACCGAGAGAGAGCGCTTGGCGGCCTCCTGGCCGACCACGTACTCCTCCAGGACCTCATGGATCCCGCGCGGCTTCGGCAGATCCTCCAGCTTGATCGCGGCCGGCGGGGCCAGCTCCTCGTCGACGATCTCGTTGCAGAGATCGATGCACTCGTCGCAGATGTAGACGCCGGGGCCGGCGATCAGCTTCTTGACCTGGCGCTGCGACTTGCCGCAGAAGCTGCAGAGGAGCTGCTCGTTCGAGTCTGTGGGACGTGCCAGCGGAATCCCCTCCTTGCGGGGCGGTAGTTGCCTACCGGCGTCGCGCGCCAAAAAGCTTAAACGGAGCTGCAAGCCGGCCTCTCGGTCTGGTCGTTCATACTTCGCGGCCGAGGCGGTCCCTTCCTGCGAGCGGGCCATTGCGGTCAGCGCGGTACGGTGGGCGGCGTGTCCGGCGCGGCCCGGATCGAGCCGATCTCCGCGGCGCAGCTGGCGACGCTGCTGCCGCTCAGTGGTGTTCGATGACGCGGTCGACGAGGTTGTACTCCTTCGCTTCTTCCGCGCTCAGGAAGTAGTCGCGCTCGGTGTCCTTGGCGACTTTCTCGAGCGGCTGGTCGGTGTGCTTGGCGAGGATCTCGTCGAGGCGGCGGCGGACGTCGATGATCTCTTTGGCGTGAATCTCGATGTCGGTGGCCTGGCCCTGGAAGCTGGAGGAGACCTGGTGGATGAGGATCTTCGAGTTGGGCAGGGCCATCCGCTTGCCCGTGGCGCCGCCGGCCAGCAGCAGCGCCCCCATGCTCATCGCGACCCCGACGCAGATCGTCTGCACGTCGGGCTTGATGAACTGCATCGTGTCGTAGATCGCCAGCCCCGCGTAGACGGAGCCGCCGGGCGAGTTGACGTAGAGGCTGATGTCCTTGTCGGAGTCATCGGACTCCAGGTGCAGGAGCTGGGCGACGGTCAGGTTGGCGATGTCCTCGGTGATGGGGGTGCCGAGGAAGACGATCCGCTCGCTGAGCAGGCGCGAGTAGATGTCGAAGGCGCGCTCGCCGCGCGAGGTCTGCTCGACCACCATCGGAACGAGAGGGCTCATGAGCCGCACTCTATAGAAGGCGTCATACGCCGCTCGCGGCTCAGTCGGAGCCGGGCGTCCAGAGCGAGCCCGCGGCCTCTCGCCCCTTCTCCGGCGTCCACAGCTTCTCGCGCGCCTTGGCCTGCTCGATCGCGATCGGCGTCGCCGCCTCGGCGACCAGGTCGATCGCCTTGCGGACCCTGACGTCCTCGCGGAGCAGCGCGTCGCGGCCGCTTTCGCGCAGCCGCTTCAGCAGCTTCTCGGGCGTGGTGCGCTCGTGCTCGGCCGCGTCGGCGAGCGCCTCGACCATCTCCTCCTCGGAGACCTCGATCCCCTCGGCGTCGGCGATCGCCGCCAGCACCGCCTCCCGCTTCAGCTCCTTCTCCGCATCGGGCTTGGCCTCCGCGACGATCTCCTCGCGCGTCTTGCCCTGCATCTGCAGGTAGGCGGCGGAGTCCATACCACGGGCGGCGATCTGGCGCTCGACCTGCTCCCAGCGCTCGGCGGCGCGAGCGGCGACCAGGTCGTCCGACACCGCCACCGTCGCGGCCTCCACAGCGGCGTCGATCGCGGCGACCCGGAAGTCCTGCTCGATCCGCTGGCCGACCGCCTCGGAGAGCTTCTCGCGGATGTCGCCGCGAAGCTCCTCGAGCGTGTCGAACTCGGAGGCTTCGGCCACGAAGTCGTCGCCGAGCTCGGGCAGGACCTTCTCGCGCACCTCCTTGACGCTGACCGCGAAGACCGCTTCGGCGCCGGCGAGCTGCTCGGCGTGGTAGTCGTCGGGGAGGGTCACCCTGGCCTGGCGCTCCTCGCCGGCCGTCGCGCCCGTCAGCTGCTCCTCGAAGCCCTCGATCAGCTGGCCGGCGCCCAGCTCCAGCAGGTAGTCGGCGGCCTTGCCGCCCTCGACAGGCTCGCCGTCGATCGAGCCCTCGAAGTCGATCAGCAGCACGTCGCCCTCGCCGCCGGGCCGCTCGACCGGCTCCAGCCTGGCGACGCTGGCGCGGATCCGCTCGACCTCGCGCTCGACGACGTCGTCGGGAACCTCAGCCTCGGCCCGACCCACCTCGAGGCCCCTGTACTCGCCGAGCTTGGCCTCGGGCCGCACGCCGACCTCGAACTTGAAGCCGAGCGGCTCTCCCTCCGCCTGCGGGGCGGAGGCGATCTCGACGTCGGGGCTGCCGACCGGGCTGACGCCGGAGCCGAGCAGCGCCCGCTCGTACCACTCGGGCAGCGAGTCGCGGATCGCCTCCTCCAGCACAGCGCCGTAGCCGAGCCGCTGGATCACCAGCGCGGGCGGCGCCTTGCCCTTGCGAAAGCCCGGCATCCGCATCTCGCGCGCCAGGCCGCGCGCGGCGCGCTGGACGCCGCGGTCGACATCGGAGGCCGGGACCTCGACCTCGACCCGCACACGCGAGCCGGGCAGCTCTGTGACCGCGGTCTGCATCGGCGCCGGACCCTAGAGGAATCGACCGGCGGCTATCCGCGCCGCCGGGCGAGGCCCCTGCTCAGCGCCACCCCGAGGTCGAACGCGAAGGAGAGCCCCCGCCCCAGCGGTCCGGTGACCAGCCACGCCTTCGCCCTGACCAGGCCCTCGCCGCGTCCTCTGGATGGACCTTTACTCGTCATTCGCGTATTCCAGCAGGGAGGCGTCGACCAGCCACTCGACCGGGGCGCGGTCGTCGGTGTAGACGCGGCCGCCGGGGAGCCGGGGCGCCAGCGCGGCGGCGGCTTCCAGCGCCAGCGGCCGCAGCGGCGGCGGCAGGGTCCTCGCGTTGCGGCGCAGGCGGGCGGCCGAGAGCTGCCCGTCGCCGGCCAGGAGCAGCGTGTTGGTCGGCTCGATCGGGTGGCGCATGACCCGCGGGAAGACGGCGGCCATCGTCCTGCCGAGAACCCGCTCCAGCTCCTCGCCGCCCTCCGGGTGGCCGACGTTGACGATCGTCACCCCGCCCGGCGCGAGGCGCTGCCGCGCCAGCTCGAAGAACTCCCGGGTCGTCAGGTAGAAGGGGATGTAGGGCTGGCGGTAGGCGTCGACCATGATCGCGTCGTAGCCGCCCGCGGCGCGCTCCAGCCAGGGCCGGGCGTCCTCGGTGAAGGTGCGCATACGCGGATTGCGGAGGTCGAAGAAGCGGCGGCCGAGCGCGGTCAGCTCGCCGTCGATCTCGACCGCGTCGACCCCGGTACGCGGGAAGAAGCGGCCGTAGGCGCGCGCCACCGTGCCGGCCGCGTTGCCGAGGATCGCGATCCGGGCGGGCGGTCGGGCACGGGAGGCGAACGGCAGCGCCAGGTGCCCGTCCCAGTAGTCGCCGGTCAGGAAGCTGCCCGGGCGGTAGAGCGAGTGGACCGCCTGCCCCTCGTTCAGCTCCAGCACCCGGGCGCCGTCGGGCCGCTCGACGACGCGGGCGTACTGGTGCGTGGTCTCCACCTCGTAGAGGACGCGGCCGGGGCCGGCGGCCTTGATGCTCCCCACCGGCATCGAGAGCGCCAGGGCCAGGGCGACGGGGGCGGCGGCGAAGCGCCAGCCGAGGCCCGCCGCCGCGACCAGGGCGAGGGCCAGGGCGAAGATCAGGAAGGTGCGCTGCGTCCCCAGCAGCGGGATCAGGACGAGGGCGGCGACCATCGTCCCGAACAGCGAGCCGGCGGTCGAGATCGCGTAGAGCCTTCCCACCACCTCGCCGGAGTGGCCCACGTCCCCCACCGAGAGGCGCACCGCCCAGGGCGCCGCGGCGCCGAGCAGGGCGACGGGAACCGCAACCAGGACCAGCACCCCGAACAGCGAGCCGGCGAAGCCGCCGACCGAGACCGTCTCGAAGGCGTCGACCGAGAAGCCGAGGAAGGGCCGCGACGCGAACGGGACCAGGGCGATCAGCAGCGCGGCCGCCAGCACCACCAGGCAGAGCCCGCGCAGGTGGGGGTGGCGATCGGCGAGGCGGCCGCCGAACCAGTAGCCGGCCGAGAGGGCGACCAGGACGACGCCGATCGTGTTCGCCCAGACGATCGTCGAGGCGCCGAAGTACGGCGCCAGCAGACGCGCCGCGGCGATCTCCGCCCCGAGGCTGGCCGCGCCGACGACGAAGACGAGCGCCGGCAGCAGTCGCCGCTCAGGTGCGGTCGGGCTCAGGGTCCCTCCCCGCCGCGGTCAGCCGCTCCTCCAGCAGCGCGCCGTGGCCGGCGGCGACGGCGCGCCGCGCCCGGCGCTCGTCGAGCGCGACGCCGCGCCGGTGCGCCAGGTCGAGCAGCCGCTGCTTCTCGATGCTCTCGCGGGAGACCTCGAAGAAGACCCAGGCCAGCACGCCGAGGGCCAGGAACGTCCCCTCGAGCATCATCAGCACCCCCGCGGTGCTCTGGTCGGCCAGCGGCGCGATGCCCCAGTAACGCTCGCCGGGGGCGTAGATCGGGTAGAGGACGGTCCCGGACCACATCAGCACGTTGCCGAGCAGCGCCCCGGTGAAGCGCACCGCGATCACGTAGCCGACCTTCCAGCCGGCGCCGAACCACTCCGGCTTGGGCAGCGGGCCGAACACCGGCATCCACACCAGGCAGCCGAAGAGGAGAAAGGAGGCGTGCTCGAGGGCGTGGATCGGAGCGGTCCCGTAGGCGTCCTGGTAGAGGGCCGGCAGGTGCCAGAAGAAGAGGTTGAGGGCCCAGAGCGGGAAGGCCACCGCCGGGTGGGCGAGGACCTGCAGACGGTTGAAGACGCGGATCGCGAGGACCGGCTGCAGCAGCGAGCGGGTCAGCCCCAGCACCAGCAGCAGCGCGGCGATGTCGGCGATCAGCAGGTGCTCGCCCATGTGGGCGATCACCAGCTCCTCGGAGAGGTGGCCGATCGGGCTGAAGAGGGCGATCGCGATCGTCGCCAGCCCCGCGGCGAAGGTGGCCTGGCGCCAGGCCGGCACCGGGCGCTCGTCTCGGGAGAGCACCATCGCCCGCCGCCAGTAGAGGATCGCCGCAGCGGTCAGCGGGATCGCCTCGAGCGGCACCAAGGCGCCGGCGACGTGGGCGAGCGGCAGGGTCACAGATTTCCCAGCGTAGCGCCGCCGTTTGCCCCGGCGCCGCCCGCGCCCGCTGCTAGCTTGGGCTCGCTTTGAGCCCCGGCGACAATCGCTTCCCGCCGATCGGCAGCTACGGCTTCCTCTCGGACTGCCACACCAGCGCCCTGGTCTCCTTCGCGGGCTCGGTGGAGTGGCTCTGCCTGCCGCGCTTCGACTCCCCCAGCGCCTTCGCGGCGCTGCTCGACCGCGGGGCCGGCCACTTCAGGCTGGGGCCCCGCGGCGTGGTCGTGCCGATCAGCCGCCGCTACGAGCCCGGCACGCTGATCGTCGAGACGACCTGGGTGACCGACACCGGCTGGGTGGTGATCCACGACGCGCTGACGATCGGCGAGTGGGCCGCGCCGGGAGGCCCGGGGAGCCGGCCCGACACCGGGCACGAATCCGACCACTCGCTGCTGCGGCTGATGACCTGCGTCGACGGCGAGGTCGAGATGGATATGGAGTGCCTGCCGCGTTTTGCCTACGGCGCCGAGGACGCGGACTGGAGCGGCGGCGAGCTGGGCGAGGCGATCGCCGGCGGCGGCGGCGAGGTCGAGCTGCGGCTGACCAGCGACATGGAGCTGACCCTGGAGGGCGGCGTCGCCCGGGGCACGATGAGGCTGCGGGAAGACGAAACGGGCTTCTGCGCGGTTTCCTGGGGAAACGACGATCCGGGTGGGCCGCGCAGCGCCCCCGAGGCAACCGAGCGGCTGGACTCGACCGCCGAGTTCTGGCGTGACTGGCTGCGCAACGGCGACTTCCCGGACCACCCCTGGCGGCTCCACCTGCAGCGCTCGGCGCTGGTGCTCAAGGGGCTCACCTACACCCCGACCGGGGCGATCGTCGCCGCCCCGACCACATCGCTGCCCGAGACCCCGGGCGGCGAGCGAAACTGGGACTACCGCTACAGCTGGATCCGCGACTCGACCTTCACGCTCTGGGCGCTGCACACGCTCGGCTTCGACCAGGAGGCGCGCGATTTCATGCGCTTCGTCCTCGACCTCTGCCGCAGGGACCCCAAGCTGCAGATCATGTACGGGATCGGCGGCGAGAAGGACCTGACCGAGCGGACGCTCGACCACCTGAGCGGCTACGCCGGCTCGAAGCCGGTGAGAGTCGGCAACAGCGCCTTCGAGCAGCGCCAGCACGACATCTGGGGAGCCCTGCTGGACTCGATCTACCTGCACGAGAAGGCGCTGCGCGGCGCCGGGACCCCCACCGACCGAAAACTGATCCGCGAGCAGGTCGAGGCGGCGATCGCCGCCTGGCCGCTCCCCGACCAGGGGATCTGGGAGTCGCGCGGCGAGCCCCGGCACTACGTCTCCTCGAAGCTGATGATCTGGGTCGCTGTCGACCGGGGAGCGCGGCTGGCCCGCCGCATCGGCTTCGAGGAGGTCGCTGAGGGATGGGAGGAGACCGCGGAGCGGTTTCATGGGGAGATCCTCGAGCGCGGCGTCCGCGACGGCGTCTTCTGCCAGCACTACGACACCGACGCCCTCGACGCCTCCACCCTGCTGATTCCGCTGGTCCGCTTCCTCCCCCCCGACGACCCGAGGGTGCACGACACGGTCGAGGCGATCGCCGATCGGCTGACCGAAGATGGGTTTGTCCTCCGCTACAGGGTCGAGGAGACCGACGACGGCCTGCGCGGCGAGGAGGGCACCTTCCTGATCTGCTCCTTCTGGCTTGTCTCGGCGCTCTCGGAGATCGGCGACCAGGCGCGGGCCCGGGCACTATGCGAGCGGCTGCTGGAGTCGGCCGGCTGGCTCGATCTCTTCGCGGAGGAGCTGGAGACGCCGAGCGGCCGCCACCTCGGCAACTTCCCCCAGGCCTTCACCCACCTCGCCCTGATCAACGCCGTCTCGCACGTGATCGCCGACGAGCGGCGTGAGGACGGCGGCGTGACCGCCGTGTTCAGCGAGATGGGCGGCGTCCGCGAGGACGCCTGAGCCGCTAACGAGAGCGCTTCACCTTGAAGCGGCCGGAGCCGGGCGACCACTCGATTCCGGCGCAGAGCCGGTCCGGGGTCGTGCCGAGGGCGCCGGCCAGCTTGACGATCGTCCCCAGCCGCGGCTCGCGGCCGGCGCGCTCCAGCAGGGACACCTCGGTCCGGTGCAATTTGCAACGGAAGCCAAGCTCTTCCTGGGATATGTCCTTCGCCAGGCGCGCCTTGCGCAGGTTGACGGCGAAGCGCTCACGCGGATCCACGGCTGAATCATCTGTTGCCGGAGACAGAACCTCTACAGACAAAAGGTTTCCCAGACAAAAGGTTTCGTTTGCTCTATATTACCTCGCTCCAGATGGCAGCGGCCGATCGCGAGACCCACCTCCTCCTCGTCACCCTCCAGCATCCGCTGCGGCGGCGGATCCTGTGGGAGATGGACGGGGGGGAGCCGACCAGCCCGCAGGACCTGGCCGGCAGCCTCGACAAGTCGCTCGGCGGGGTCGGCTACCACGTCAAGGTCCTGGCCGACTGCGGCGCTCTGAAGCTCGTCCGGACGAAGCAGGTTCACGGCTCCACTCAGTACTTCTACCGCTTGTCGGCGAAGGGGGATCGGGCGCAGTCCATGCTCGGGGGCGCGGAGGGAACATCGTCCGACAGTGACTCGTAGGGGGGAGAGATCGGCTGACAGCGCCCTTATACAAGGAGAGCCCATGGAGGAAATGGACGACATCCGCAGTTGCGCCGAGGACGACGCGGTCACCGAGTCAGCGGTTCTCCAGCACCTGCTCGCCCTCCACCCCACCCAGATCACCTTCGACGAGTTGCTGCGGGAGCTGGCCGAGGACCCCAGCGACTTCGCCCAGCGCGACGCGATCGAGCGAGCCGTGCGCGGCCTCGCAGACACCGGCCTGCTGCACCACCGCAACGCCTTCGTGCTGCCGACCCGAGCCGCCCTCCGCTTCGATGAGCTTCTGGACGGGTGAGGGGCGCCAGAGGCTTCCTGAGGGGTGAGCGACCGGATTCGAACCGGCGACCGCCTGGACCACAACCAGGAGCTCTACCTGCTGAGCTACGCCCACCACGCAACTCCAATCTAGCGATACCGTTGGCAGGGATGCCCAGACGAGGCGCGATCGCGTTCTTTCGGCCGGAGGCTCGTGCGGCGAGCGCGAGCGGCGCGCAGGCTCGGGGCGCGGTTGCGATCGGGGCGCCGGCGGTCGGCGCCGCGTGCGGTCAGGGTGCGAGCCGCTCCAGCACGGTGCCGTCCGCCGCCACCGCGAAGACGGTCGGGACGACCGCGATCCCGTACTTGCGGGCGAGATCGGGACGGTCGCGGACGTCGAAGGTGACGAGCGGGTCCGACTCGGCGGCAAGGCGCCCTTCCCACTCCTGGCACTCGGAGCAGAGCGGGTGGGTGAACTCGACGAACGTGCGACGGTGCCCGTTGACGGCGCCGAGATCCGCCGGCTCGATATGGCTATGGCGCCCTGGCGAGATCCCGCGCAGCCGCGCACTCAGCTTGTAGATCTCGCAGCCGGTGCAGAAGCCGCTTGCCGCGGCAAGCAACGCCAGCGCCGCCACGATCGCGGCGAGAACCGTGCCGACCGTCGCGGATCCCAGCCACCAGGCAAGGGCGGCGGCGGTCAGCAAGGCGAAGCCCATCGCGTTGGCCAGGCGGGGAGGCCGCGAGTCCTCGAGCGGCCCCTCGCCGAAGCGAGGCTGGATCAGCGTGAAGTAGGCAACGCATGTGAGGCAGAGGCGGCGGCCCAGGGTCAACCCGACCAGCAGCTGCGCGCCCATCAGCGCCCAGGCGAGCGGCCAGCCGAAGAGGACTCCCGCAAGCGCGACCGCTCCGACGACAAGCTGGTTGAAGCGCGGCGCTCGCGCGTCGATCACTTCCGTGTCCCGCCACGGGTCCGCTGTACGGGGCTTGCCCATACTTTGAGTCTAGGGACCCGGGGTCGGCCGCCCGCGCCGCAGCGCTCGACCGGAGCGAGCCGTACCGCGACGCCAAATGCGGAACGCCCCCGGCAGGATTCGAACCTGCGACCCACGGCTTAGAAGGCCGTCGCTCTGTCCACTGAGCTACGGGGGCAGCCCGCCTAGGTTAGGGCTCTGGCAAGCCGATTCGCATAGCATCGCCCCCCGGTGCCGAGCAGCGGGCCGTCCTCAGCCGCCGCCCAGCTCGGCGCAGCCGGCGGGGTCGAGCTTGTCGTTGACCTCGAAGACGTAGTCCGGCTGGGGCACGATGTCGGGCTCGGCGATCAGCAGCTCCAGCGCCGGGTCGGTTTTCACCCAGGCGTAGACCGGGTACCAGTAGGGGGCGTCGGGGGAGTCCTGCGTGTACTGGCTGACGATCAGGTAGTCGTAGTCGCCGACGTTGACCTGGCGGCGGAACTGGCGACAGGTCGTGGCCAGCCGGTACTGGCCCTCCGGCCCCGGTACGCCGATGTACTGGACGTGGTTGGAGAGGTCACGGCCGTAGAAGCCATACTGGCCGAAGAAGATCTCGCCCGAGCCGGCGATCCCGATCCGCTTGTCGTGCTGGTTGTGCGCGAACTCGTAGGCCTTCTGCGGACCGCCGTCCTGGAGGAAGAGGGTCGTGCGGGTGTAGTGGTGCTTCGCGTACTGCACCTCCTGGGCGCGGCCGAGCACGACTGCGAGCAGGAGGATCGCGGCGAGCACCGCGGCGACGACCCCGCGGCTGACCCGCCGCCGCGCCCGAAGCAGCCCCAGGGCCGCCGGCGCCCAGACCAGCGCCAGCGTCAGGAAGACGGTGCCGACGATGAAGCCCGGGTACCAGCGTGGCGTGGTCAGCACCGTGATCGCGTAGAGCGCGGTGAGGAAGATCAGCGTCTGCCAGGCACGGCTGTCGGGGGCGCGCAGCGGACGGGCGACCGGCAGCAGCACCAGGGCCAGGACCAGCCCCGGCGTCAAGTACCTCGTGTTGGTGAAGAACCCGGTCGGCGAGCCCTCCTGGCCGGCCGCGGTCAGCGGCGTGACGATGTAGACGGCGGCGGTCAGCAGGGCGGCGGCGGCCAGCACCCGCAGGATCAGGTTGCGGGAGCGGAAGGCGATGTAGACCGCGGCGGCGACGGCCATCACCAGGATCAGCGGGAAGAGCGGGCCGAGCGCGTTCTCGAGCTGGGGGAAGAACCACTTGCGGTAGACGGCCGGCTCGAGGAGGTAGTCGGCGACGGCGAAGCGCGGTCGCGGGTCGAGCGGCATCTGGTCGGGGCGCGGCAGCCGCAGCGGCCCCCAGCCGATCTGCGGGATCGGGTTGCCGCCGGTGTGGATCGCCGCCCGCACGTACCAGTAGCCGCCGACCACGAAGGCGGGGATGCCGATCGCCGCGGCGGTCATCAGCCGGCGCCCGGCGCCGCTGACCAGGATCATCCCGACCGTGATCGCCCCGACCGGGACCAGGAAGGTGAGCTTCACCGAGGCGGCGAGCCCGGCGGCGATCCCCGCCAGCACCAGCGGCCCCCCGTCCAGCAGCGGCGCGTCGCGCTCCGGGACGTCCTGCACCGCCCCCGCCGCAGGCGCCCGGCGCTGGTGGCCGTTGATCAGGAAGGCGGCGAAGGCAATCAGGAAGGCGAGCCCCATGATGTCGTTGCGTCCCTCGCCCGGCTGGGTCTCGATCATCACCCCGGAGGCGAGGACCAGCGCCGCGGCGACCAGCGTCACCGGGCCGACCTTGTAGGGGCGGCCCATGCACCAGGCTGCGAGCAGCGCGATCGCCAGCCAGCCGAGGTTGATCAGCGGCGAGAGCCAGTCGCTCTGCATCAGGACGATGCCGGCGGCGTGGATCAGCTCCGAGCTCTGCGGGTAGAACCAGGCGGCCAGCCGCAGCGGGTCGGTGAAGTGCAGGTGGACGATCGAGCCCTCTTGGGCGATCCGCCCGGAGAAGGGCATGTGGTACCAGGTCGTGTCGCCGCCGAACATGCCCTGGTCGAGGCTGAGCTGCGACGGGAAGGTCCACTCGGCGACGGTGAAGGAGGCGACGCCGAGCGCGATCAGCAGGGCCAGCGTCTGCACCCGCGGCGCGGTGATCTCGCGGCCGTCGCGGGGCGCCATCTGCCAGCCCAGCAGCGCCGCGCCCAACCCGACCGCGATACAGCCGACGATCGTCCAGCCGAGGGTCAGGATGCTCAGCGTCCCCAGCAGCTGGAGCGCCAGGACCAGCAGCGCGGTGGCGATCGTCAGGTCGGCGAGGCGGGCGAGCGCGCCCGAGAACTCGGGCACGATCCAGCGCCGCAGCCAGTAGCCGCCGAGGCCGACCGCGGAGAGGATGCCGATCACCGCAAGGCAGCCGCCGATGTAGGAGCCGAGGGAAGGGATCACCGGCGCGGGATGCTAATCGGCGCGCCGGGTGAGCGAAGCGCTAGCGGCAACCGCCGGGACGCGGCAGGAGACCCCGGTGCCGGCCAGGCCGCAGTAGCCGTTCGGCGCCTTGTGCAGGTACTGCTGGTGGTAGTCCTCGGCGTAGTGGAAGGGGCCGGCGGACTCGATCTCGGTGGTGATCGGGGCGCGGCCGGCCGACCGCAGCGCCTCGTCGTAGGCGCGCCGCGCCGCCGCGGCAGTCGCCTTCTGGGCGTCGTTCGTGAAGTAGATGCCGGAGCGGTACTGGGTCCCGACGTCGTTGCCCTGGCGCATGCCCTGGGTCGGGTCGTGCCCCTCGAAGAAGACCCCGAGCAGGTCCGCGTAGGCGATCCGCGCCGGGTCGAAGGCGACCAGCACCGCCTCGGCGTGCCCGGTCCGCCCACCGCAGACCTCCTCGTAGGTCGGGGTCGGCGTGACCCCGTTCATGTAACCGACCGCGGTGGTGCAGACGCCGTCCAGCCCCCAGAACAACCGCTCGGCGCCCCAGAAGCAGCCGAGCGCGAAGTAGGCGGTCTCGATCCCGTCGGGGAAGGGCGGCTCCAGCGGAACGTCAAGCACGGCGTGGTGCACGGAAAATACAGCCTAACGCTGCGATAGCGTGGGCCAATCGGCTGCCTCGCCCTTCTCTTTGCGCTGATCTCGCCGCGGCTGGCGCTGTTCGTGCTGTGGCTGTTCAGCGACCTGCTCAGCCGCCCCTTCGAGAGCTGGATCGTCCCGTTCCTGGGGTTCTTCCTGCTGCCCTGGACGACCCTCGCCTACGTGGTGATGTGGAGCACTTCGGACGGCGTCGTCGGCTTCGAGTGGTTCGTCGTAGTCCTCGCCTTCCTCTTCGACCTGGGCTCCTACGCCCAGGGAGGCAGGCGGCGGACAGCGCAGAGCTAGTGGTCCGTCCAGAGACAGGCCACTAGGCTGCCTCGACCGGGAAGGCGATCCTCACATGGGCCTTGGAGACGACGATGAAGTCGCGTTTCTCGACCTCCCCACCTTCCAGCGGTTCGATCTCGGCATTGACGACCGGGGTGAAAGTTATGTCGACCCGGTTGAGCGAGTCGGAGAAACGGCCCTGATACCCCTCCGGCGGCAGCGTCACGTCACCGACGATCACCTGCCTGTCGGTTTCGAACTGGACCCGTTCGGTGCGGCGCTCGGTGTTGACTCCCGCCTCCATCATGGATGCGCTCCATCGGCACTTCCCGCAGCGGGCACAATCGGATACCCGTCCAGCCGGCCATGACCTGCCTGCCGCCAGCCGCTCATGGCATCAAGGCTAGGGCCCTCAATCGGCCTAACCGGACGGTATTTGAACCGAGTCAGGCGGCTGATCGAGACTTCGGCTTCTCCTCGTCGTCCTGAACCCTGAAGCCAACCGGCCTCTTTGGGCACGGTGGTGGCGCCATCAGCTGATGTAGAGCCTTGAAGATCTGATCCAGCTGCTCGTCGTGCTGATCGAGTCGTCCGACCATCTCCTTCTCCAAGTCCTCCAGCTGCCTTTCGAGGGCCGCATAGGAGCCAGCGACCCGCCGCAGCTCGACGAACGCCCGCATGATCTCGATGTTCACGGCAATCGCTCGATCACTGCGAAGGACGCCGGAGAGCATTGCCACGCCCTGCTCCGTGAAGACGTACGGCGCATAGCGGCGGCCGCCCCGACCCTCGTTTGAGATCACAATTTGTGATCTCAAAGCTTCTGCCTCGGCTTTCGTCAGCTGGAACATGAAGTCCGCGGGGAAGCGCTTCGCGTTTCGTTTGACCTGCTGCACCAGGACCCTGGTCTCAACGCCATAGAGGTCCGCCAGATCTTCGTCGAGCATCACCTGTCGCTCTCGCACAACCAGGATCCGCTTCTCGATCGCGGGCGCCGCAACGATCTCAAGCGACGCCGTGTTCCCTACCGAATCTGCCATCCACCCAGAATGGCAAACGAGCCGGATGCTTTTGTCTGCGAAATCGCCTTAGTAACTGAACGGTATTTGAACCAAGGCGTCGTCGCGCGAATCTGCGCGCTGCACAACAAACCCCCGGTCGCATAACAGCCCCCGGGCATGACGAAGACGGTGACAGCGCTGCGCTCGGCCTTCTCCCGGCGAGTTACAGATTGCGCACTCGACGACCGATGTCGCGATCCTGCGGATAGCCGGCGGACTCCCAGAACGCTCCAGCCGCCTCGTCCTCGAAAGCGACCAGGGCGGTTACTCGACGGACGCCACAGCCGCGCAGGTACTCCTCGCCAGCCCGGGTTAGCGTGATCCCAATGCCCTCTCGCCGGTGCCCTTCGCGAACTGCGAGCCGATACAGGTTCCCTCGCCAGCCGTCCCACGCGGCAATCATGGCGCCGACGATCTCGTCGTCTCGCTCGGCGACCAGGAGTGCAGCCGGAGAATCGGCGATCAGGCGCTCGACGTCAGCTATTCGGTCCGTCGTGCTTGCGTGTCCACTTCGCGCCTGAGCCCACAACTCCAATACCGAGCGCGCGTCCCGTGGGCGGCACCGACGTATGAAGATCCCCTCGTCAGTCAAGCCCCAAGTATGGCGAAGGCGCAAGCTGGTGCGCTTCGGTGCTGTGGCCTGGGACACGGAGGGTCCCTGCAAGTCTGGGATGGCAGGAGTCGCCTATTCCTCGTCCTCAGGCACCCTGAATCCGATTGGACGCTTTGGTCGACGAACGCCCGCATGGTCTCGATGTTCACGGCGATGGCCCGCTTGCTCCGCAGGACCCCGGAAAGCATCGCCACCCCTTGCTCGGTGAAGACATACGGGGCGTAGCGACGTCCGCCCCGGCCGGCGTTTGAGGTCGCAATCTGCGACCTCAAAGCTGCCGCCTCGGACCTATCCAGCTGAAACATGAAGTCCTCCGGGAAGCGCTCGAGGTTCCGTTTGACCTGCTCGATCAGGCGTTTCGTCTCCACGCCGTATAAGTCCGCCAGGTCTTCGTCGAGCATTGCCTGCCGCTCACGGACAACGAGGATCCTCTTCTCGATCGCCGGTGCGCGCAATCAACTCCAGCGACGCCTTCTTCCCTGCCGATTCGGCCATCCAGACAGGGTGCCAGACGCGTCGGAAGCTATTGTCTACATCGGGGCGACTGGATTTGAACCAGCGACCGCTCGGCCCCCAGCCGAGTGCGCTACCAGACTGCGCCACGCCCCGTGATCGCTTGCATCTTGACGGATTCGAGCAGCGATCGTGAACGACGGGGGCGGGGGCCTTGTGCCGCGCCCTGACTGAGATTCGGGCAAACTGTCTTGCGCCGCGGGCCGCAAGCGGGAGGCGGCTCGCGCGACAGGCGGATCTCACATTTTTCCGCGGGGAGGCGGGCGCTCGACCTTCGAGCGACCGCCTCCCTCTTCGCGCCCTACTCCTTGCCGCCGGGAATAAGCGTCAAGCTGCCGGGCAGGTCAGAACCATTCCCTGATTTTTGGCTCTACAAAGGGAAATCCGATGGGCGCGGCTGGGCTCGAACCAGCGATCTAATTCAGGCTCGGCTGACGATTCGTCCTAGGGCGTAGGGTCGCGCTTACGGCTGTGGGATGCGTCCGATGTGCTGCCGACAGGAATCGGCGCAAACAAATAACGGTAGGGCGAAGGCTGCGGGCGGCGGGAAGCGACCGGGAAAGTGCGTCACTCGACGGGGGCCGGGTGCATCACACTTGCATCACAGATTCCCCCGCAGCGCCCCGCATCGCCGCCCGTCGTGCCTGGCACGGTGCGGCTGTGCGGGGGGGTGCTAGGCAGGACGGGGGAATCTTGCCAATCGGGGCGCCCGGATTCGAACCGGGGACCTCGGCCACCCAAAGGCCGCGCGCTACCAGGCTGCGCCACGCCCCGAAGCGCTCAGTCTAGAGCCGCCCCGGCGCTCGAGCCGGTGCCCCCGAGAGACAACCGCTAGCGTTCGCCGCGGTGGCCGACGTCCGCCCCATCCACGCCACTCTCTACGACCTCGCGGCGGTTGGGTCGCTCGGCAGGGTCGCGGCGCCTCCCTACGACGTGATCGACGCGGCGCAGCGGGCCGAGCTGCTGGAGCGCTCTCCCTACAACGCGGTCGCGATCGACCTGCCGAAACCGTACAACGCGGGACCGAAGCAGACGCCCGAGGGCGACCCGTACGCGCACGCGGCCAAGACGATGGATGCCTGGTGCAAGGCGGGTGTCCTGGTCGAGGATCGCGCGCCGGCGATCTGGGCGATGACGCAGGAATACACCGGGCCCGACGGCTCGGCCCGCACCCGCCACGGCATCCTCGCTCGGGTCCGGGTCGAGGACTTCGAGAGCGGCCAGGTCCTCCCCCACGAGCGGACGCTGCCGGGCCCGAAGAAGGACCGGCTCGAGCTGACCCGCGCCACCCGCCACAACCTCTCGCCGATCTTCTCGCTGAGCACCGAGGACCCGTGGCCGCTGGTGCAAACGGAAACCGAATTGGACGACCCCTGGGGCGAGGCGACCGACTCCGGCGGCACCATCACCAGGATCTGGCGGGTCGGCGATCCGGGGATCCACACCGCCGTCGGCGAGCTGCTCGCCGGCGCCCGGCTGCTGATCGCCGACGGCCACCACCGCTACGAGACCGCGATCGCCTACCGCGACGAGGTCGGCGGCGAGGGGCCCCAGAACTACACACTGATGGCGCTGACCGGGCTCGACGACCCCGGCCTCGCCGTCTTTCCCACCCACCGCCTGCTCTCCGGGCTGGCCGGCGACGAGGAGCGCCGGCAGCGCCTCGGCGAGGGGCTGCGCGAGCTGTTCGAGGTGACCGAGGTGGACACCGCCGAGCTCGATCCGCTCGGCCAGGAGGGGATCGGCGTCTTCGGCCTCTACGACTCTCACCACAAGCGCGGCTTCCGCCTCCGCCTCAAGGACACCGCCGAGCTCGACCGGCTGCTGGAGGGCAAGCCCGAGGCCTACCGCCGCCTCGACGCGGCGATCCTCGAGACCCTGGTGCTGAAGGGCATCGCCGGGATCAGCGAGGAGGACATCCTCGCCAAGCGCGGGGTCGGCTACGCGAAGAGCGTCGAGGACTCGCTGGCGCTGCTCGAGGACGGCTCCTACGACGTCGCCTTCATCCTGCGGCCGATCCCGGTCGATCAGGTCCGCGCGATCTGCGAGAGCGACGAGAACATGCCGCCGAAGTCGACCTACTTCTTCCCCAAGGTGCCGACCGGGCTGGTCTTCAACCCGGTCGGCTGACGGCCGCGGGCGTAGGATCGGGCCGTGGTCAAGATCTACACCAGGAAGGGCGACGACGGCTCGACCTCGCTCTGGTACGGAGGCCGCGTCCCCAAGCACCACGGCCGCACCGAGGCCTACGGCTCGCTCGACGAGGCCTGCGCCGAGCTGGGCGTCGCCCGCGCCCTCTGCGGACCCGAGCAGGCGGGGCTGGCCGCAGACGTCCTCTGCCTCCAGGACGACCTCTTCGTCGCCGGGGCGGAGCTGGCGACCGCGCCGGCGGCGGCGGAGCGGCTCGAAGACGGGGTCAGCCGCACCACCGGGGAGATGGTCGCGGCGCTCGAGGAGCGGATCGACCGCTACATGGCGCAGGTCGAGCTGCCGCCGCAGTTCGTGATCCCCGGCGGCACCCAGCTCTCCGCCCAGCTCGACGTCGCCCGCACCGCGATCCGCCGCGCCGAGCGCCACATCGCCGCGCTCAACGAGGCCGGCGAGCTTGCCGGCGAGACCGTCATCCACCTCGTCAACCGCGCCTCCGACCTCGCCTACGCGATGGCCCGCTTCGCCGACGTCGACGACCCGGCGCTGTTCGAGGGCCGGGGCAAGGCTTAGCAAAGCGGCACCGCCTGGTCGGTCGACGGCGGCACCGTCCAGGTCATCATCTGATTTCCGGTCCCCGGGTGGCGCTTTCTTCGGGTATGCGCCGAACAAAGCGCAGTCGAGGATGATTCGGGCCGTGGACTTCACCGCTCGCGACCTTGCGGAGCTACTCCTCTCTCCCGAGGAGGCGGTCGCGATGGATGCGAGTGGCCGCACCGACGCGGCGGCCCTGCTGGCGCTCTACGGCTGGCCGGAGCGCCCTGGCCTCGTCTTCACCAAACGCCGTTCCGACCTTCGCAAGCATGCCGGCGAGATCTCCTTTCCCGGCGGTCGCAGCGACGAGCTGGACGAGAGCCTGAGCGCGACGGCGCTGCGCGAGGCCAACGAGGAGATCGGGCTGAGCCCCGGCGCGGTCGAGGTTGTGGGAGCGCTACCCCCGGTCGGCACCTTTGTCACCTCCTACAAGATCCATCCGTTCGTCGGGCTGATCGGCAACGAGCTCGCGCATGTCCCCAACCAGGCAGAGGTGGAGGAAGTCCTCAGCTTCAGCTTCGACGAGCTGCGAGGGAGCTACGCGATGCGACGCCTGGTCCGCAGAGGCATCCCGATCCACACTCCCAGCTACTCGGTCGGCGACCACCTGATCTGGGGCGCCACCGCCCGAATCCTCGGCGACCTGCTGGAACGTCTTTCCTTCACGTAGCTCGCCCGGTCAGCCCCCGTCCTCGTCTACGGGTCCCGCCAGCGCAGCCGCTCGAGCTCCTCGGCGGCGACCTCCTCGCGCAGCTTCTCCTCGCTCCGCTCGGGGGCGCCGCGGCGACGCCGCATCTCGTTCTGGGCAGCCAGCATCTGCTGGATGTCGTCGATCTCGTTCTGCGCCTCGACATCGGGCGAGCGGGTCGGTTTCCAGTCGACCAGGTCGGCGCTGCTGCCCGAGTAGAAGTGGCCGACCAGGAACAGCACGCCGACCAGGACCAGGAGCATGGCGATCGATCCGAGGACGAAGCCCATCAGTGGTCCGTCCGGTGAGTCCGGTGCCGAGTGGACGCGCGAAAACCGAGTCGGCCGCGGGCGCGGGACGCAGCCTTCGGCGGCGCCGAAGGCAAGCCCGAGGACGCAGAGATGCGCAGCGCCACGCGCGTCATCCAAGTGTGCGGGGTCGTGGGGTCAATCGTCTTGCAAGGATACGGTTCCCCCCGATGCCCGAGGCCTACATAGTCGAGGCTCTCCGCACCCCGAGGGGCGCCCTGCCGGCGGGGCTGCCGGCGCGCGTGCCCGGCGCCACCGTCAACCGCCCCCGCGTCGGCGTCGGCCAGGGCCTGGCGAACGTGGTCGAGGCGGTAGCCTCGCCGCGTCGATGACGAACGTCGCTACAGAGCTGGCAAGCGTCGACGGAAAGGTCTCCCCCACCGCCGAGGCGACGATCCCGCTCCGCGACGACGGCCTCTACCGCGGCGACGGCGCCTTCGAGGTGATTCGCCTCTACGGCGGGCGGCCGTTCGCGCTGGCCGACCACCTCGACCGCCTCGAGCGCTCCACCGCGGCGATCCAGCTCGAGTTCGACCGGGCCGCGCTGGAGGGCGAGATCGAGGCGCTGCTGGCGGAGGCCGGCGAGGTCGACGGCCAGCTGCGGCTGATCGTCACCCGCGGCGGGCGGCGGATCGCCGCCACCGAGCCGCTGCCGCCCCACGCCGAGACGCTGCGCCTCGCCACAGTCACCTACTGCCCGTCCGTGATCCTCAACGGGGTCAAGTCGCTCTCCTACGCAGCCAACATGCAGGCGACCCGGCTCGCCCGGGCCCGGGGCGCCGACGAGGCGGTGCTGGTGCAGCCGGACGGGACGGTGCTGGAGCCCCCGACCTCCGCGATCTTCTGGGTCTCCCCGCAGGGCGCGCTGCACACTCCGGCGCTGGAGGCGGGTGTGCTGGAGTCGATCACCCGCGACCGCCTCGTCCAGGCGCTGCACGTCAAGGAGGGGGCCTGGCCGGTCGCCGACCTGCGCGCCGCGCAGGAGGCCTTCCTCGCCTCGACCACGCGCGAGATCCAGGCGGTCGCCGCGATCGACGGGACCGAGCTGTCCGAAGCGCCCGGGCCGCGCACCCGCGAGGCGCAGGAGGCGTTCGCGGCGACGCTTGGAAGGGAGCTTTGAACACGGAATCGAGAGAGCGGAGGTGAGATGGACTTCCAGTTGACCGACGAGCAGCGGCTGATCTCCGAAGCCGCCCGCGAGTTCGCCGACCGCGAGATCCTCCCGCGGGTGCGCGACAACGATCGCGCCGCCCGCTTCGACCGCGAGCTGGCAAGCAGGCTGGGAGAGGTCGGCTACCTCGGCGCCACGGTCGCCGAGGAGTACGGGGGCCGCGGCCTCGACCAGATCGGCTACGGGCTGATCGTCGAGCAGATCGGGCGCGCCGACTCCTCGGCGCGGACGGTGGTCTCGGTGCAGACCTCGCTGGTCGCCGGCTCGATCGAGCGCTGGGGGACCGAGGAGCAGAAGCGGCGCTGGCTGCCCCGCCTCTGCTCGGGTGAGGCGCTCGGCTGCTTCGGCCTGACCGAGCCCGACACCGGCTCCGACGCCGCCAGCCTGCGCACCCGGGCGGCGAAGACCGACTCGGGCTGGTCGATCAGCGGCCAGAAGATGTGGATCTCGCTCGGCAACTTCTCCGAGGTGGCCCTGATCTTCGCCCAGACCGACCCCTCGCTGAAGCACCGCGGGCTCGTCTGCTTCCTGGTCCCGACCGCCAGCGAGGGCTTCGCCACGCAGGAGATCCACGGCAAGCTGGGGCTGCGCTCCTCCGACACGGCGGAAGTCTCGCTGGACGAGGTCGAGGTCGGCGACGACGCCCTGCTCGGCGAGGTCGGCGACGGCTTCAAGGTGGCGATGAGCGCCCTCGACAGCGGCCGCTACAGCGTCGCCGCCGGCTGCGTCGGGATCTGCGACGGCTGCGTCGACGCTTCGGTGGCCTACGCCAAGGAGCGCAAGCAGTTCGGCGTGCCCCTGGCCCGCTTCCAGCTGGTCCAGGAGATGATCGCCGAAATGATCCTGAAGCGCGACGCCTCGCGGATGCTGGTCTACCGCGCCGGGGCGCTGAAGGACCGGGGCAAGCCGAACACGACCGAGACCTCGGTGGCGAAGCTCTACGCGACCGAGTCGGCGGTGGAGTGCGCGAACCTGGCGATCCAGGTCCACGGCGGCGCCGGCTACGTCGACGACTACCCGGTCGAGCGCTACCTGCGCGACGCCCGGGTGACGACCCTGTACGAGGGGACCTCCCAGATCCAGAAGCTGATCATCGGCCGCGCGGCCACCGGGATCAACGCGATGCTGCCCCTCGAGGACTAGCCAGCATGGCGAGGCCTACCGCCCGGCGCCGCACCTTGTGAACGCAGCCACCGCTTGAAGCTCGGATCCCGTCGACTTTGACCCTGGCTCTACGACCCGGGTGTCGGGGCGATCTCGGCGGACTCGCCGCCTGGCATCCGGTGGGCCCCGGGGGAGGGTGGGGTGTCTCGCAGGTACCACTCGGCGTCGAGGGCGCCCATACAGCCTGTGCCGGCGGCGGTGACCGCCTGGCGGTAGGTGCGGTCGACGATGTCGCCGACCGCGAAGACGCCGCCCAGGTTGGTGCGGGTCGAGCCGGGCTGGACGACTATGTAGCCGTCCTCGTCGGTCTCGACCTGGTCCTGGACGATCTCCGATTTCGGGATGTGGCCAATCGCTACGAAAGCGCCGTCGGTGACGAAGTCCTCGGTCTCGCCGGTCTCGGTGTTGCGGAGCCGGACGTGGTCCAGCTTGCCGTCCTCGCCGGCGACGAACTCCGCCGCCACGAAGGGAGTCTTGAAGTCGATGTTGGGCCGCTCCTTGGTGCGCTCCAGCATGATCTTCGAGGCGCGGAACTCGTCGCGCCGGTTGACCACGGTCAGGTCGCTGGCGTACTTGGAGACGAAGATCGAGTCCTCCATCGCCGAGTCGCCACCGCCGATCACGATCACCTTCCGGTCTTTGAAGAAGGCCCCGTCGCAGACACCGCAGGTGGAGACGCCGCGGCCTCCCAGCTCGATCTCACCGGGGACGCCGAGCCGGCGCGGCTCGGCCCCCATCGCCAGGATCACGGTCTTGGCGAGGTGCTCCTCGTCGCCGAGGTAGACCCTCTGGACGTCGCCGTCGGAGAGTTCGACCCGGTCGACGTCGTCGGTGACGAACCGTGTCCCGAAGCGCTCCGCCTGGGCGCGGAACTGGCTCATCATCTCCGGCCCCATGATCCCGTCGGGGTAGCCGGGGTAGTTCTCGACGTCGGTTGTGTTCTGGAGCTGCCCGCCCCACTGGAAGCCCTCGAAGACGAGGGGCGCGAGGTTGGCTCGCGCGGTGTAGAGCGCCGCGGTGTAGCCGGCGGGCCCGCCGCCGACGACGATCACGTCCTCGACCTTCTTCTCGTCAGCCATCTCCTGCCGCCTAACGCTACTTTACTTTTTATAGTAACGGGCCGGTCAACGCTCGCAGCTCAGTCATCTCAGTGAGCCGCCGCCCCCAGCTCCGGCTCCGCGGCCGGGCACCGCTCGATCGGCAACCCCTCCTCCTTCCACTCCTGGACCCTGGTGCGGAGCTGGAAGAAGGCGACGATCCCGAGCGGGATCGGCATCCAGAAGGCGACCAGCCGGTAGACCAGGATCGCCGGGAAGACCGTCTCCTCGGGCAGGCCGAAGAGGACGAAGGCGCCGATCATCCCGGCGTCGACCGCCCCCACCCCGGCCGGCGCCAGCGGGAAGAGGTTGGCGACCATGCCGAGGAAGAAGCCCTGGGAGACGACGGCGAGCGGAACCTGGACGCCGAAGGCCTTGAAGCAGGCCCAGAGGATGCCGATGTTCGCCGCCCAGAAGCCGGCGGCGCCGATCACCGCCAGCCCGCCCCGCGACGGGTGGGCGAAGAGGCTGAGCGCGAACCTGAACCCCTCTCCGACCGTGATCGGCACTCTCGCGATGCCGGCGGCGATCGCCCGGCCCCGCTCCCCCCGGGCGAAGGGCGCCAGGCGCCGCCCCAGGCTCGGGGGGATCCGCGCGACCAGCACCCCGCCGACCAGCACCCCGCCGGCCACCGCGGCGGGGATGATCGTCAGCTCGACCGCGTCCTCGCCAGGCAGCACCCCGGTGCGCAGCAGGATCCCGAAGACGATCAGGGCGATCGGGTAGAAGGCGTAGTGCAGGGTGAGGAAGGCGACCATCCGCCGCGCCACGTCGCGGCGGCACATCCCGGCCCTGCGCAGCGCCCAGTAGGTGAGCGCGATGCCGCCGGCGCCGCCAGCCGAGAAGAGCAGCGTCGCGGCGACACCGGCCATGTTGATCTCGTAGGTCTCGGTCCAGGTCAGCCGCAGCGCATCGCCGCCGACCACGGCCTTGAAGAGGGCGACGTAGGTGGCGATCGCGGCGACGTTGAAGCCGATCGCCACTGCAATCCAGACCGGGTCGGCGTCGCCGAGCTTGCTCAGCGCATCACCCAGCCCGACCAGCCTCGGGAAGAGGAAGTAGATCCCGATCAGCAGCGCGAAGACGACCAGCGCCGTCTGGATCACCCGTCGCGGAGTGAACAGCGGCAGCTCGACGGCGCCGTTGCCGTTCGCCGAGTCCTCCTGAGACACACTCGGGAAGCTACCCGCTCGCCAGGCGCTCCAGACGCCGCAGGCCCCGGTTGACGCCCAGGACCAGCGGTTCGACCAGCGGCTCCCCGTGCCGCACGGCGACGACCAGCGCCGCCCCGGCGGCGAGATCGGTGACGTAGTGCTCGCCCAGGTAGACGAGGGCGAAGCCGAGGGTCAGCGCGTAGCCCCAGCCGACCGCGCCCTCGACCGGCCCCGCCTCCGCGAGCAGCAGGGCGGCCGCGAGCGCGGTGGCGAAGTGGAGCGAGGGCATCGCGGCCCAGGGGTTGCTGTCCCCCACCGCCCGGTACATCGCCGGCCAGGCCGGCCCCCAGGTCTCCTCCCCCACCCCGACCATGATCCGCCGCACCTCCTCCCCGGTCAGGCCCTCCTCCGAGGACCACCAGGGCGGCGCGGTCGGCGCGGCGAAGTAGACCGCGCAGCCGAGATCGAAGACGACGGCGAGCTGGCGGGCGGCGTGCGGGAAGCGCTCCGGGTGACGGACGAGGATGAAGAGCAGCGCCAGGTATGGCTCGAGGAACCAGAGCCAGTGAACCCAGCTGAGGCCGCGGTCGACGACGCCGACCCGCCTCCAGCGGGCGAGCGCCCGCTGGAGGCGGACGGTCGGCAGGACGCCACCCCCGATCGCCCGGTCGATCGCGACCGGGTAGCGGATGCGGAGGCGCCGGCGCAGCCGCTCGGGGTCGTCGTAGGGGAGCTCGTGGACCTTCGCGAAGGCCCACATCTGCATCGCGAACAGCGCCATGTCGCGCTTGCGGGAGCGGGGGTACAGCACGGCGAGAGCCAGTGGGCCGCTCGCACAGGCGGCGATCGTGACCGGCACGGGGATGCGGTGGCGGCGCAGCAGCGGAACCGCAACTGTCGCGGCGACCGCGCCCGCCGCCCCGGCGCGCAGCGCCACGCGAAGCGCCGGAGATGGCCTGGCGACCCGTCTCATAGGGTCGGCGAGTATAGGTCCACGGCCGACGTCGCGAGCGGCCCGCGTGATTAGAATGGCCGCGCTTTGGCACCCCACTCCCCTGGCACTGACCAGATCGACACCCTGCTCTGGATCGGCTTCGTCGCCGCGGCGATCGTCGTGGTCGCGGTCAACGCCGGACTGGCCCACGCGCTGCGCCGCCACCGCGCCGGCCGCGGCGCCGAGCCGCGCCAGGTCCGCGGCGGACGGCGCATCCAGCTCCGGGTCGGGGCAGCGCTCACCGTCTTCGCCACCGCGATCCTCGTCCTCAGCCTCGTCTTCACCGACCGGGCGCGACAGACGCCCGCCACCGGGCCCGACGGCCTCCAGGCCTCGAACTCCGAGCCGCTGCGGATCGAGGCGACCGGCCAGCAGTGGATATGGCGCTACGACTACCCCAACGAAGCCTTCTCCTACTACAAGCTGGTGGTCCCGATCGACACCACCGTCGTCCTCGACCTCGTCTCCACCGACGTCATCCACACCTGGGACGTCCCCGAGCTGGCCGGCAAGCGCGACGCCGTCCCCGGCAAGCTGAACCGGGTCGTCTTCCGCGCCGACGAGGAGGGCGTCTACCGCGGCCAGGCGGCGACCTTCTCGGGGCAGGCATACGCGGCGATGCGGACCGCGGTCGAGGTCGTCGCGGTCGAGGAGTACGAGAGCTTCGTCGAGCGGCAGGATGCCGAGATCCAGGCCGCCCAGGACAGCGTCGTCGGGCTGATCGAGAGCGGGGAGGCGCGATGAGGCGCAGCGCCCCGCCCCCCGAGATCGTCGTCGACGGCTTGCCGCGGCGCCGGCCGCGCTGGATGGAGCTGGCGACCAGCGCCGACCACAAGGACATCGGCCGCATCCTCCTCGTCGCCGCGCTCGGCTTCCTCTTCATCGCCCTGGTCGAGCTGCTGCTGATGCGCTTGCAGCTGGCGATCCCCGAGAACACCTTCCTCTCCCCCGTGACCTTCGACCGGATGCTCTCGCTCTACGGGGCGACGACGATCTTCCTCTTCGCGATCCCGCTCGCGCTGGGGCTCTTCTACTACCTTGTGCCGCTGCAGATCGGCGCCCGCGGCACGGCGCTGCCGCGCCTCGGCCAGATCGGCCTCTGGCTCTACATCGCAGCCGGGACGGTGCTCTACGCAGGCTTCCTCTTCACTCCCTCCGAGGCCGGCGTCAACCCGCTGGCGCCGCTCTCGGAGCTGACCTTCCTGCCCGACAACGGGGTCGACGCCTGGGCCACGGCGACCGGGCTGGCGACGCTCGGCTTCGTCCTGATCGCGATCGACCTGGCGACGACGCTGCGCAACATGCGCGCCCCGGGGATGGCCTGGCGGCGGCTGCCGGTCTTCTCCTGGGCGGCGGCGATCTGCTCCTGGCTGCTGCTGGTGATCGGCCCGGTGATGCTGGCCGCGATCGCGATGCTGCTGATCGACCGCAACTTCGACGGGAACTTCTTCGCCGACGGCTCCGGCGGCGCGCCGCTGCTCTGGCAGCACCTGAGCTGGATCTTCTACACCGGCGCCTACATGCTGGTCCTGATCACCGCGCTCGGAGCGATCGCCGAGATCGTCCCGGTCTTCGCCCGCAAGCCGCTCTTCAACCGCGGCGCGACGATCGGCTCGCTGGCCGCGATCGCGGCGATCGGCACCCTCGCCTGGATGCAGAACATGCTGACCGCGCCGATCGGGATCGGCTGGATGTACTTCGCGATGATCATGGCGCTGGCGCTGATCGTGCCCTTCGGCCTCGTCGTCTTCAACCTGATCGCGACGATGGTCGGCGGCGCGCTGCGGATGCGGGCGCCGCTGCTGTTCGCCGCCGGGGCGATCTCGGCGATCTCGATCGGGCTCGCCGCCGAGATCGAGCACTCGATGGTCGCGGTCGCCTGGCATCTGAAGAACACCACCGACGCCACCGCGGCGACCCACTTCGCGCTGGTCGGCGGCGGCGTCTTCGGCGGTTTCGCGGCGCTGCACTACTGGTTCCCGAAGATGACCGGGCGCACGATGGGCGAGAGCCTGGCGCGGATCTCCTTCTGGACGATGGCCCTCGGCATCCTGCTCGCCTTCGTGCCGCTCTTCCTCGCCGGCGCCGAGCAGGGCGAGGTCGTCGACGCCTACAAGTTCTTCGACAAGACCGGCGTCACCACCTACAACCTGATCGCCTCGATCGGCGCCTTCGTCCTCGCGACCGGGATCGTGTTGACGCTCGTCAACGCGATCCTCAGCCGCAGCGGCGGCCCCGGGGCCGGCCACGACCAGTGGGGCGGCGACTCGCTCGAGTGGTTCGCGCTGTCCCCGCCCGAACCCCACAACTTCGACCTGCTGCCCGACGTGCGCAGCGCCCGGCCGATGCGCGACATCCGCGCGGCGATCGCCCACCGCACCGGCCGCGCCGAGCAGCCGGCGCCCGAGTCGCAACCGATAGCCTGACCGGGATGAGCGGCGCGCAGTCGGTGGCCATCTCGCAGCGCCCGGTGGCGCTGACGGTGCTGCGCGACTACCTCACACTGACCAAGCCGAAGGTGCAGTCGCTGCTGCTCTTCACGACCGTCACCACGATGTACGTGGCCGGCGACCCCTCGATCGGCCTGGTCTTCCTGACCTGCCTCGGCGGCGCCCTCTCGGCCGGCGGCGCCGGCGCGATCAACCACGCGATCGACCGCGACATCGACCTGGCGATGGCCCGCACGGCCGACCGCCCGGTGGCCAGCGGCCGGATCTCCCCCGCCGTGGCGATCGCCTTCGGCGTGCTGCTCGGCTGCTCCTCCGTCGTGCTGCTCTCGCTCGCCGTCAACCCGCTGGCCGCGGCGCTCTCGCTCTCCGGCCTGCTCGGCTACGTCTTCGTCTACACGCTGTGGCTGAAGCGCGCGACGCCGCAGAACATCGTGATCGGCGGCGCCGCCGGAGCGGTTCCGCCGCTGGTCGCCTGGGCCGCCGTCACCGGCGGGCTCAGCGGCACCGCCTTTTTCCTCTTCGCGATCATCTTCTTCTGGACGCCCCCCCACTTCTGGGCGCTCTCGCTGCTGATCAAGGACGAGTACGCGAAGGCCGGCGTGCCGATGCTGCCGGTGGTTCGGGGCGAGGACGAGACCCGCCGCCAGATCCTCCTCTACGCGGTGCTGCTGTACGCGGTCACCCAGCTGCCGTTCTGCGCCGGGGGATTCGGGGTCACCTACCTGGCCGCCTCGATGGTGCTCGGCGGCGGCTTCGTCTACTGCGCGGTGCGGCTGCTGCGCAGCGCCGATCACCGCTGGGCGCTGCGCACCTACCTCTTCTCGCTCGCCTACCTGGCGCTGCTCTTCCTGGCGATGCCACTCGACCGCGTCGTCTAGTAAAAATCCGAGCGTGGATCGCGAGACGGCAAGGCGCAATGTGACCGGGGGGCTGCTGGCCGGCGGCCTCGCCGTGACGATCTTCTCCCTCTGCTTCGTCGCCGCGACGCTCTACATCGCATCGTGACCGAGCACCGCGACATCCCCGAGCCCGGCGAGCTGATCTATCCGCCCCGCCCCTCCTGGGCGCCCGCCTTCCTCGCCCTCGCCCTCGCCCTGATGGTCTGCGGGATCTACGCCCAGGGATTCATGGTCCGCAGCTGGATCTACTCGATCATCGGCGCGGTCGTCGCGCTCGCCGCCTTCCGGATCCTGGTCAAGGGCGCGACCCGCGACCACTTCCGCCTGCCCCGCAGGCAGAAGGTGCGCAGCGCGGCCCTGCCGGTCGAGACGATTCAACCTCCCCCGACGGACTGATACCGGCGCATCTCGGGGTCCTCGCCCGGCCTCAGGCCGTCAGCCTGGAGTCATGCCAGACGTCGCGCCCTCCGAGGTCCAGACGTGGACGATGTCGCGCATCGAGAGCACGCCGACCAGCTCGCCGTCGTCGTAGACGACCAGATGGCGAATGCCGCGCCGCGACATCTCCGCCGCGGCCCGCTCCAGGCTCCAGTCCGGGGAGGCGGTGATCACGCTGCTGCTCATGTGGGCGACGACACGCTCGGAGTCGGGATCCTCGCCGTGGCCAAGTGAGATCAGGATGTCGCGCTCGGTGATGATGCACGCCACCGGCTTCTCGGCGTCGGTGACCAGCGCCGCCCCGAGCCCCTTCTCGGTCATCTTCTCGGCCGCCTCGCGCAGCGTGTGCGAGGGGCCGACGGTCAGAACCACATCCGACATCCCTTCCCGTACCTGCATCTGGCTCCCTCTCCTTGGGGGTTGCGAGGTCGTATGAATCGCCTCAATCGTACTCCACGATTCGCGCCCGGCAAGACCGTTGGACAGGGGTCTCGGCAGATAGACTCCGGCGCGCTTCGCGCCGCATATGCCCGACAAACTGCCGAACCCAACTCGCCCGCTTCTAGTCCTCGCCGCCCTGGCCGCGATCGCGCTGCCCGCGTCCGGGTGCGGAACGAGCACGGCGGACGAGGAGCGAGGGCGGGTCCTCTTCACCCAGAAATGCGGCGCCTGCCACGGGCTCGCCCAGGCCGGCACCACCTCCCAGATCGGCCCCGACCTCGATGACGCCTTCGCCGCGGCGCGCGCCGCGGGCGAGGGAGCCGACACGGTCGAGGGGATCGTCAAGTCACAGGTGGAGTTCCCGCTTCCAAGCAACGCCAACCCCGCGGTCTCGATGCCGGCCGACCTTGTCACCGGCCAGGATCTGGACGACGTAGCGGCCTACGTGGGCCGCTACGCAGGGGTCCCGGGCGTCGCCCCGCCCAAGGCGCCCGTCGGCCCGGGCGCCCAGATCTTCGCCGACAACGGCTGCGGCGGCTGCCATGTGCTCGCCGCGGCGGACTCCGGCGGGGTCACCGGGCCGGACCTGGACCAGATCCTGCCCGGGCAGAGCGCGGCGATGATCGAAGAGTCGATCGTCGATCCCAACGTCCAGCTCACGAAGGGCTACCCGGCCAACCTGATGCCGGACAACTTCGGCACGCTGATCACCCCGACGGAGCTCGAACAGCTCGTCGAGTACCTGATCGGCTCGACCGCCAAGGACGGCGGCTCGAAGAAGGGCAAGGGCGGCTGAGGGACGCCAAACGGCCGCGCCTCGAGCCGAGCGACGCCCGCTCGGAGGCTGCCGGGCGGGCGCCGCCGCCAAGCGAACGGCGGACTCCCGCGCTGAGTCAAAGCTGAGTCGCGATTAACCCGGCGAAGGACGCCAGCAGGGCGACGATCATGCCGCCACCGAGCTGAATCATCGTGCGCTGCAACGAGTCGAAGCGGCCGTTCATGGCGTCGAAGCGCGAGTTCATCTCCGCCCGCAGCGAGCCAACCTCGGAGCCTATTTCGGCCCGCACGGCGCCGATCTCAGAGCCTATTTCGGCCCGCACGGCGCCGATCTCGGCGCGCAGCTC
>VRUE01000001.1:48625-83776 GCA_019456285.1 Solirubrobacterales bacterium
CTGAGCAGCAGCAGCCCGACGAAGACGTGGGCGCCGTGCAGCCCGGTGAGGCCGTAGAAGATCGAGCCGAAGGAGAGGTCGCGGGCGCTGAAGCCGATGTGGACGTACTCGTTGATCTGGATGAAGAGGAAGGTCGCGCCGAGCAACCAGGTGAGCACCAGGCCCAGCTTCAGCCCGCTCCGGTTGCCGCGCCGGATCGACCCCAGCGCATAGTGGACCGTGAAGCTGGAGGAGAAGAGGATCGCCGTGTTGACGCCGGCGACCGCGACCGGCAGCTCGTAGGGATGCGGGGGCCAGGCGGGCGGGTCGACAACGATGCGCAGGAAGAAGTAGGCGGTGAAGAAGGCGCCGAAGAGCATGACCTCGGAGACGATGAAGAGCAGGATCCCCAGCGTCTGGCGATCGATCCGGGAGCTCTGGTGAGCCTCGGGCGGGCCGTGGTGCTCCTCGTGAGGTTGGCCCAGGGCGACGGTCGCGCCCTCCATCAGGACTCCTCTCCCTCGGCCACCGCGGCAACGACCGCCGCGGCCGGGCGGCCCACCTCGAGGTGCTCGACCGGCTTCTCGGTGATCTCGCGAACCCTGCCGATCAGGTCCTCCTCCAGCCAGCGCGAGGTCTCCCCCGCGAAGGTCGAGATCAGCACCTCGTCGATCCGGTAGTGCTCGATCGCATTCCGCACCGCGTGGAAGGGTTCGGGGCTCATCGGCTGCCCGGTCGCGTCGACGTCCTCGCGGTAGAGCTCGGCGAGGGTCGAGGCGAGGCCGCGGACGATCTCCGCCTCGGAGACGTCCTCGGTGCGCGGGCAGATGATCGTGTAGCGGTGCGGGCGCTCGTGGGCGCGCTCCTTCAGCCGGCTGACCAGGTCCGGCGTCGCCACCGTCCTGGTGGCGACCACCAGGGTGTGGATCACGTCCCAGCGGATCGAGTCGTCCTCTATCCGCACCGGGATGTGGGTGACGGCGGCATCCGGCTCGAAGCGGTCCCTGGCCCACTCGACCAGGTCCTTGCGGGCGAAGCCGAAGCGCGTCTCATACAGGCAGGAGAGCAGCACCTCGCCCGGCTCGTGGGCGCGCACCGCGTCGTCGAGGGCCAGCGCCGGGTCGGGGTCCATCACCTCGCCGACCGACTCGATCCCGAACTCGGACAGCACCGACATCGTCACCTCGACCCGGGCCCGGGCGGCGTCGCGCAGCTCGCCGGAGTCGACCAGCTGGCCGACCGCCGGCTGGTTCTGCGGCGCGGCGACGGCGACAAAGGGAACCCGCTCGACCCGCTCGCGGACCGCCTGCAGCAGCTTCCGCCCGCCGGCCACCTCGTTGAGGAAGACCAGCAGCGGCGCGGCATCGACGGCGGCGCTCATCTCGAGCCCATCACGGTTGGCCGTGGCTCCGGCACCTCGGCCCCGTCGTCGGCCATGATCGCGTGCCGGGCGCCGGGGACGCCGAACTCGTAGGGCCCGCCGACCACCCGCGGGATCTGGTCGAAGTTGAAGATCGGCGGCGGCGAGGAAACCTGCCACTCGATCGTCTTCGCCCGCCACGGGTTGGCCTCGGCGCGCGGCCCGAAGCGCCAGCTGACGATCATGTTGTAGAGGAAGACGAGCTGGACGGCGCCGAGGACGAAGGCGAAGACGCTGATCAGCAGGTTCCAGTCGCCGAACTGGGCGGCGTAGTCGGCGACGCGTCGCGGCATCCCGTTCATGCCGATCCAGTGCATCGGAATGAAGGTGCCCCAGGTTCCAACCAGCGTCCCCCAGAAATGGACCCGGCCGAGCTTCTCGTCGTACATCCGCCCGGTCATCTTCGGGAACCAGTGGTAGATGCCGGCGAAGATCGTGAAGACCGAGCCGCCGAAGAGCACGAAGTGGATGTGGGCGACGACGAAGTAGGTGTCAGAGACGTGGATGTCGAGCGGCACCATGCCCAGCATGACGCCGCTGATCCCGCCAACCGTGAAGGTGACGATAAAGGCGAGCGCGAACAGCATCGACGTCGAGTAGGTGTGGATCTTGCCGAAGAAGAGGGTCCCCAGCCAGGAGAAGATCTTGATCCCGGTCGGCACGGCGATCAGCAGCGTCGTGATCATCATCGGCACCCGCAGCCAGCTGAACATCCCGGCGACGAACATGTGGTGCGCCCAGACCGAGTAGCTGAGCACGACGATGCCGAGCAGGGCCAGCGCCATCAGCCGGTAGCCGAAAATCGGTTTGCGGGCGTGGGTCGAGATCACCTCGGAGATGATCCCGAACCCGGGCAGCATCATGATGTAGACGGCGGGGTGCGAGTAGAACCAGAAGATGTGCTGGTAGCTGATCACGTCGCCGCCGCCGGCGGCCTGGAAGAAATTGGTGCCCAGGGTACGGTCGAAAAGGACCATGAACTGGACGCCGGCGATGAACGGGGTCGCGGCGATGACCAGCATCGAGGTCGAGAGGTTGGCCCAAACCAGCAGCGGCATTCGCCAGAAGTTCATCCCCGGCGCGCGCATGGTGACGATCGTCACAAGGAAGTTGAGAGCGGTGGCGATAGAGGACGCCCCGGCGAACTGCACGCCGAGGTTGAAGAACGACTGCCCCAGCGGCGCCCCTGTCGAGAGCGGCGCGTAGCCGGTCCAGCCGGTGCCGAAGGCGCCACCCGGCGCCAGGAAGCTGCCGATGAAGAGCAGGCCGGCGATCGGCAGCATCCAGAAGCTGAGCGCGTTGAGCCGTGGGAAGGCCATGTCCGGCGCACCGATCATCAACGGCAGCACGTAGTTGGCGATCCCGGCGAAGATCGGTACGACGACTACGAAGATCATGATCGCGGCGTGGGTCGAGAAGAGGCCGTTGAAGGTGGCGGCGTCGACGAATTGCGTGCCCGGCTGGCTGAGCTCGGCCCGGATCAGCATCGCCAGCAGGCCGGCGATGAAGAAGAAGAAGAGGGTGGTGACGATGTACTGGATGCCGATCACCTTGTGATCGGTGTTGAAGCGGAAGTAGTCGCGCCAGCTCTTGGCGCCGTGCTGGGAATGGTCCTCGGGAATCGTCGGCATCCCGGCGGCCCAGCGCAGCCAGTAGTCGAAGCAACCGAAGCCGGCCAGGAAGCCGAACGGCCCGGTGATCAGCGGCACGACCACCTGCGGGTAGCCGGTCTGCTCGGTCTGGAAGGCGGGAAGCCCCGAGGCGGCGCGCAGTGCGACGACCAGGCCGACGCCAAACGCCGCGGCCAGCACAGCGCCGAGCGCTCCCCGGATCCATCCGGGTCGCTTGATCGCAGCCGCCATCTAGTCGCCCGTCCCTGGACGAGCCACTAGAGAATCGCCTCCATCATGCGCCGCCCGCGCCGAGCGGCACTGGGTTCGCCTCCGTGTCCCGGACGATCGACTCCGCCAAGGGCTGGGGCACCTTCTCCTTCAGCCCCCCCACCCATTCGCGGAACTCGGCCGGCGGCTCGGCCACGACCTTGGCCCGCATCGTGGCATGGCCGAAGCCGCACAGCTCGGTGCAGATCAGCTGGTAGACGCCGGCCCTGTTGGGGGTGACGATGGCGGTCGTCGTGATGCCCGGCACGTTGTCTTTCTTGATCCGCCACTCGGGCACCCAGAAGGAGTGGATCACGTCCTGGGCGTGCATCTTGAAGTGGACCTGGCGGCCGAGCGGCACATGCAGCTCGCCCTCCGACCAGACGTTGTCCTTGCCCGGGTAGCCGAAGCTCCAGGCGAACTGCTGGGAGAAGACGTCGACCGTGAGCGGGTTCTCGGCCGGCTGTTCGATGTCGCGCAGGACCGACCAGCTGTAGCCGGCGCCGAAGAGGACGATCACAGTCGGAATCAGCGTCCAGGCGACCTCCAGCCGCGTGTTGCCGTGGATCGGCTCGCCGTCGGACTCGTCGCCGGGCTTGGCTTTGAATTTCCACAGCGCGTAGAAGAGCATCACGACCACCAGCGAGAAGAAGAAGGCCGAGACGACGATCGTCACGCTGAGGAGGTCGTCGATCTTCACCGCCGCCGTCGAGGCCTGCTGGCCGTCCCAGCCGATCGGGAGCATCACCGCCGAGATCGCTGCGGTCATCGCAACGGTGGCGGCGAGCATCTTCGCTATCGGGAGGCGGCCCAGCATCGGCGAGGGCGCATTCTACGCAAGCGGCAGACGACCAAGCTCGCCCTGCGAGGCGGCGATGGCGCCGCGGGCGACGCCCTCCCAGCTCCACAGCCGGCGCGCCGTACCGACCAGCGCCTCGCGGGCAGATGCGCGCTCCACCCCGGGCAGGGCCAGCCAGGCGTTCAGCCGCTCGGCGATCGCCTCGACCGCCCCCTCCTGCACCGGGAATGAGGTCAGCCTGCCGATCGGCGGCGGCAGTGCCGCGGCGAGCTGACGCGACACCTCGCGCATCCCCGAGTGGTCGGCCGAGACCGGCAGCGCCCCGCAGGCGGCGGCCTCCACGGCAACCATCCCGAAGGCCTCCGGGAAGGTGCTCGGCATGACCAGGGCCTCGGCGTGCGGCAGCAGCTCCGCCACCTCGTGGTGCTCCAGGCGGCCGACCAGCTCGACCGTGCCGCCGGCGTCCTCTGCCGTCTCGATGTAGCCGGGCGGGGGATTGTCGAGAAATGCGCTCAGGATCGGCAGCGGCTCCGCGGAACCGCCCTCGAGGCCACGCCCGAGCCGCGCCACCTGACGCGCATCCTCCAGGTCGCCGCGGTCCAGCGCCCCCAACAACCGCCGCAGTCCCTCTTCGTACTCGCCGAACCCGGCCACCTGCAACCGCGCGCCCGGGTGCTTCGCTCTCACCAGCGGCCAGGCGGCGAGAAGCAGGTCGACGCCCTTGGAGACGATCAGCTTGCCGACGAAGACGACGAGGGGCTCGGGGGGCTGGGTGGGGGTTCCGCTTAACTTTTCCGGTGTGGCGTTGGCGCTCGGCCGCAACCGCCCTGCCGGAAAAGTACAAGACGCTCCACCCCCACCCAGCCCCCCGCACGACCCGCCGGTAGGGGCGGCGGGGCTGAACTCCTCGGTGTCGACGCCGGGGGGGCCGAGGCGCGTCTTCTCTCGCAGGCCGGGGACATCCGGCAGCGTCTCCCAGAGGGACTCGGCGGTGTGGCGGGATCCCACGAGCACGCCGGAGGCAGCCGCCATGCCCTCCTCCGCGTAGGGCAGGAAGCGGGGGTTGGGCTTGACCGTGTACTCCAGGGCGGAGCCGTGGATCTTGGCCGCGAAGGGACCGACCCCGGCTCGGGCCAGGATCGCCGGGCCCATGACCAGGTGGCTGGCCAGGGCGGCATCGATCCCCCCCGCGGCCGCGGCGACCTCGCGGACGGCCGCGACGTTCGCCTCGGTGTAGCGATCCAGCTCCTCCTCGCTCAGCTCGGGGAACGCCTTCACCTCGAAGCCCTCGTAGGGGTCCTTGACGTAGACCGGCAGCAGGCCGCCGATGTCTGGGACGTGGATCCGGACGCCTTCCAGATCAGTGTCGCGGTCCTGGCAGAGCAGGTGGACCTCGTGGCCGAGCCGGGCGAGGGCCCGGGCGAGGTTGGCGTTGTAGATGTTGCTGCCGGTGCCGCGCAGCATGTAGCCGTGGAAGATAAGGACCTTCATGTGACCCCTAGTGATTGATTCCAAATCCCCGCCGCCCCCGGACGCGGGAGCGGGGACCATCCATATCTGATTCTCCGGGCCCCCGCGGGAACGGGGGAGGCGGCGGCTCACTATTCTGAGCGTCGATGAACAAGCGGCAGATCTACCGGATGCGGGCGCCGGCCTCGGGCCGCGAGGCGCTCGCCGCCGCCGAGCCGGGCACCATCTATCTCGACCGGGAGACTGGCGAGGGGATGGAGCCGGTCGCGATGGTGCTGCCGCTCGCCCCCTCCGCCTCGGCCCTGCCGCGCACGCCGGACAACCTGCGCGCCTGCCGCCGCTGCGACCAGCTGATCGGCCTCGACGTCAGCGACTGCCCCTACTGCGGGCTGCGCCAAGAGGCACTGGACGGCGGCTAGCGGCGGGGGTCAGGGGAGAGAAGCTCCAGCGAATAGCTCTCGCTGTAGCGTCCGCTACCCAGGATGTCGAAGCTTGCCTCGATGCTGACCGTTCTCCGCAGGAGCAGGCCATCCAAGCGGCGCCGCCATTCGTTGCGCTCGCCCGTCCCAGAGTTTTCCCCTTCGAGCACGATGTTCGACCTTGTGTGCGCGGCATCGAAAACCCGGCCGGCGACCTTGACTCTCTCGACCCCCATCATTCGAGTCGCGTTCGAGATCGAGCCATTCCTGGAGGCGCACTTGGTCACCCAGCGCATCCCCGCCCGCAGCTCCGAGGCATCTGGCAGCGTGCCCCCTTTGCAGGCGTAGGACATAGCTTTCGTTACGCCGAAGAACTCGTGATGTTCGCGCAACGACTTGAGTCGGAGGCCCGTCGCTTCCCGGCAGACCTCCGCCTCGGTCCAACGCTCTGTCAATACCTGCCATCGCTCCTCCACCCCGCAGGATGCCGGGGCGATGGCGATCGTCGAGACGCCCCCGTAGTCGTGACCCGTGCTCAAGATCGCCGTATCCAGATTCTCACCGCCGCGAGTCGCGTAGCGGTACACCCCAAGCTCGGGAAACCCGGGGACACGGTCGAGACGGTTGGCGTACCGCTCCACGTCCCGCCGGAACATCAGTAGCGCCTGGCCGGCTGTGGCCCTGGCGGTGTTGTCGCGGGGGAAGTGCTTCCAGGCGTAAACGGCGCCTCCGATGACCAGCGCAACCACTGCCAGGGCGATGTAGCGACGGCGCGACACCGTGTCCCAACTTAATCAACTAACTGTTAAGGCTTCTTGACGACGGTCGCCGTGTAGAGCAGGCGGGCGTTGGAGTAGTAGCAGCCGTAGACCTTGGTCTTGCCGACGCCCTGCTGGGGGTGGCCACCCCGGATGTCGGCCTTGGAGGAGCAGTGTTTCCGCCTGCGGCTGCCGCGCCAGGTGTCTTTGTCGGAGACGTTGAAGGCGAACATCGGCGCCCAGGTCGGCACCGTGAGGGCGATCACCTGGCCGCGGAGGACGGTGAGCGGGTGATCGAGGGCAAAGGTCACAGTGCTGCCGAAGTAGCGGTTGAGGACCTGGAGCGGGCTCTGGCGGACCAGCCTGTAGCGGGGCGGCTTGGAGTCCCCGACCGGGCGCAGGACGCCGATCCGGGCCTTCGACGGACTGCCGAGGAAGTCGTTGAAGAAGCCGACCTCGTCGGCGGTCGTCGCTGTGTCCTTCCTCGAGGGGCGCGAGAGGGAGATCGACCAGGCGACGATCTTGCCGTCGAACGGCGCCTCGAAAGGACGCGCCTCCCCTGCCGCCCGCGCCTGGAAGCCGGTGACATGACCCTCGACGCGGCAGGGGACGATCTCGACGTCGTTGACGATTTTCCCGGGGCACGAGGGACGGGGCGTGGAGGAGGTCTTGCCGAGCACGATGACGCGGGCCGGGGCCGAATCGGCGGCTCCCGGCCAGATCGCAACGACCAGCGCCGCGAGCATGCAGGCGAGGCTCGCCGCGGTCAGCGAACTCGCCCTGCCGGGTGGGTTTTGGGCTGCTCTGAGCAAGATCTCAACCTGCAACCCGGCTGCTTCGCCAGGGTTGCGGCCCGGATTCTGCCGCCGCCGGCGCGGGAATGCAGCGTGCGGCGCCCCCCTGCACGATCCCGGCCAGCGGAACACGACGTTCGGCGAGCAACGCCCCTCGGTAGGGTTGCCGCCGATATGGAGGCCACGGACCGCGCAGCTGAGTTCATCCCCGCCGGCCTCGCCTCGCTCGGGATCGAGGCCGACGAGGTGGACCTGGCCGTGATCAGCGCCGCGCACCAGATGTTCTGGCCCGCGATCCGCGATCTGCTCTCCCTCGACGTCAGCGGGGTCGAGCCGGAGCGCTGTCCCGACCTCTCCAGGGCACCGTGAACACGCTCGACCTCCCACTGCGCGAGCAGGCGGCGGCGATCGCGGCCGGCGACGCCGATCCCGCCGAGCTGCTCGCCGCGGCGCTGACCCGGATCGAGCAGCGGAACCCCGCGATCAACGCCGTGGTCGAGACCTTCCCGGAGCGCTCGCGCGAGATGCTCGACGCCGCCCCCGCCGGCCCGCTGCACGGCGTCCCGGTCGTGATCAAGGACGAGTGGCCGCTGCCCTGGAGGGCGCAGCGCTTCGGCGCCGTGGAGCTGCTCGCGCCGACCGCGCCGGGCGAGTCCGGCCCCTACCGCGCCCTGCGCGACGCCGGCGCCGTGATCGCCGGGGTCGGCAACATGCACGAGCTGGGCGCGGGCAGCACCGGCAACATCTCCTTCTACGGCCCCGCCCGCAACCCGTGGAACACCGATCGCTGCCCCGGCGGCTCCTCGAGCGGGCCGGCGTCCGCGGTGGCGGCGCGCCTCGTGGCCGGTGCTGTCGGCGCCGACGGGGTCGGCTCGATCCGCCTCCCGGCCGCCTACTGCGGCCTGACCGGGCTGAAGCCGACCTTCGGCCGCTCGGCGATGGAGGGCCACCACATGGCCGCGGTCACCAGCACGATCGTCTCCGGCCCGCTCTGCACCGACGCCGCCGACTGCCGGCTGCTGGGATCGGCGCTGTTCGGGGAGGAGCTGGCCGCGGGCGACGCGGTCGGGCTGCGGATCGGCGTGGTGCGCGACACCGTCTCCGAGGACGTGGCGCCCGAGGTGCGCGACGCCTGCGAGGCGGCGATCGAGGCGCTGCGCACCGAGACCGGCGGCGAGGTCCGCGAGATCGCGCTTGCCGACATCGAGGCGGCGGCGCTGGCGGCGGTGCTGATCATCAACACCGAGAGCCTCGGCGGCGTCGCGCCGGAGCGGCTCAACCGGCTCCACCCCGACCTCAGCCCGCTCAACCGCGGCTTCCTCAAGTACCGGATGCTGCTGCCGGCGGCGGCGACCGTCCAGGCGAGCCGCGTCCGCACCCTGATGCGCCGGCGGCTCGCCGCCCTGTTCGAGCAGGTCGACGCGATCGCCTGGCCGACCGTCGCGGCGGTCGCCCCGCCGCTGGAGGCGCCGCTGGTCGAGCTGCCGTCCGGCACGCTCACCGCCGACCAGGCGAACGTGCGCGGCACCGGCCTCGCCAACCTGACCGGGATCCCCTCGATCGGCGCCCCGGTCGGGCTCAGCTCCGACGGGCTGCCGATCGGCCTCCAGCTCCAGGCCGCCTGGGGCCGGGACGAGCTGCTGCTGGACGCGGCCGAGGCGCTGGAGCGGGCCAACGGGCGGCGCTGGGTGGAGGCGTTGCCGCCGCTGGCCGAGGCCGCGCCGACGGAGGCCTGATGCCGGCGATCGTGGTCGAGGGGCTGGAGCGGGCGTTCGACGAGGTGCTCGCCGTGCAAGGCGTCGACCTCGAGGTCGACGAGGGGGAGATCTACGGCTTCCTCGGCCCCAACGGAGCCGGCAAGACGACGATCGTGCGGATGCTGACCACGCTGCTGCTGCCGACCGGCGGGCGGGCCACCGTGGCCGGGCACGACGTGGTCCGCGAGGCGCGGGCGGTGCGGGAGTCGATCGGGGTGGCGCTGCAGGAGGCGGCGCTCGACCCGCTGATGACCGGTCGCGAGCTGATCCGCCTGCAGGCGACGCTGCAGGGGATCCCCAGCGGCGAGGGCAGGCGCCGCGCCGACGACCTGCTGGACCGGGTCGACCTGGCCGCAGCGGCGGACCGGCGGGTCGGCACCTACTCGGGCGGGATGCAGCGGCGGCTGGACCTGGCCGCGGCCCTGGTCCACGAGCCCCGCGTCCTCTTCCTCGACGAGCCGACCACCGGGCTCGACCCGGTCAGCCGCAAGACGATCTGGGAGGAGGTCCGGGCGCTGAACGACGAGGGCACGACGGTCTTCCTCACCACCCAGTACCTGGAGGAGGCCGACCAGCTCGCCGACAACGTCGGGATCATCGACAACGGCAGGATAGTCGCCGAGGGGACGCCGGAGTCGCTGAAGGCCGAGGTCGGCAACCCGCATATCCAGCTGCAGCTCGAGGAGGGCTCGATCGCCGAGGCCGAGAAGATCTGTGCGCGGATCGGCAAGCTGCTGCCGCCCAAGGACGGCAAGACGATGCTGGTCGAGGTCGCGAACGGGGCGGCCGACATCCCGCGCGTGGTGCGGGCGCTCGACGGCGCCGGGGTCGAGGTCGGGGCGCTGGAGCTGGTCCAGCCCAGCCTCGACGACGTTTTCGTCGCGAAGACCGGCTATCACCTCGAGCAGGAGGACGAGGAGGGTGCCGCGTCGGAGCCGGTGGAGACTTGAGCCGGCTGGAGACCAACCTGCGAGTGGTGCGCGCTCTGGGGATGCGCTCGGTCCGCCAGACCTTCCGCCGCCCGCAGCTGATCGCGCCGATCGTCGTCTTCCCCACTCTGCTGCTGGCGATCCAGACCGGCGGCGCCGGAGCGGCCGTCAACCTGCCGGGCTTCCCGGCGGTCCAGAGCTTCCTCCAGTTCATGCTGGCCGGGGCGATAATGCAGTCGCTGATGCTGGCCGCGAACAGCGGCGGGATCGCGCTGGCGGTCGACATCGAGATGGGCTTCACCGACCGCCTCTTCGCGGCGCCGATCTCCCGCTACTCGGTGGTGCTCGGCCGCCTGGTCGGAACCGCAGCCCTCGGCGTCGCCGCCGCCCTCTGGTTCCTGGCGATCGGGCTGGTCTTCGGGGCGAATATCGAGGGCGGCGTGCCGGGGGCGCTGGTGGTGATCGCCCTCACCACCGCCGCGACGGTGGCGATCGGCGGGGTCGGATCGGCGATCGCGCTGCGCACCGGCAAAGCCAGCATCGTCCAGGGCCTCTTCCCGCTGATCTTCGTCATCCTCTTCCTCTCGACCGCGTTCTTCCCCCAGGGCCTGATGGTCGAGCCGGCGCAGACGATCGCCAAGTACAACCCGCTCAGCTTCATCGTCGAGGGAATCCGGGAGCCGATCGTCACCGGGCTGAACGGGACCGACCTGCTCGGCGCGGTGCTGGCCGTGGCCGGGATCGCCACGATCTCACTGCTGATGAGCGCCCGCGCCCTGCGTCACAGGCTGAGGACGGGGGGCTGAGGATGGTCAGGCGCCAGGACCTGGCGACGATCGCGGCGCTGGTCAACCGGGCCAAGAACGAGCTGCTGCGGGTTCCGGGCGCGGCGGTGCCCGGCGTGCTTGCGCCGACCATCTTCTTCCTCGGCCTGAACGGCGTGTTCGGCAGCCTGACGCAGCTGAGCGGCTTCACGACGGACAGCTACCCGAGCTTCCTGGTCCCGGTTAGCCTCCTGCAGGGCGCCGGCTTCACCGGGGCGGCGACCGGGGTCAACCTGGCCCGCGACATCGAGCAGGGCTGGCTGGACCGGCTGCTCGCCTCCCCCGCCCCGCGCTGGGTGCTGCTGACCGGGCTGGTCCTGGCCGCGAGCCTGCGCGCCTTCATCCCGGCGACCGCAGTGCTGCTGGTCGCCTTCGGGGTGGGCGCCCACTGGCCGGGGGTCGACGGGCTGCTGATCGTCTACGCGGTGGTCGCGGTCACCGCCGCCGTCGCCGCCTGCTACGCCTCGAGCCTCGCCCTCCACTACAAGAGCCAGTCGGCGGCGCCGCTGATGCAGGCGGGGATGCTGGCGCTGATCCTCGCCACCACCGCCTACGCGCCACTGGAGCTGATGCAGGGCTGGCTGCAGGACGTGGCCCGAGTCAACCCGATGACGCTGGTGGTCGACGCCGTCCGCCAGGGCTTCGTCGGCGGCGTCAGCTGGGAGGAAACCTGGCCCGGGATCCTGGCGCTGGCCGGGATGCTGGCGATCGTCGGGGCGCTCTCGCTGCGCGGGATGCGCCGCACCGCGCTTTAGAGCCCCTGTCAAAATGATCGCGGCCCGGATGAGGCCGAATGACGCTGTGCGATACGGCCGTGGGCCGGTTGCCGAGGACCGTCCGGGGGCGCCGCGTGCCCGGCTATTTGTAGCGGTAGGTGATCCGGCCGCGGTCGAGGTCGTAGGGCGAGAGCTCGATCTTCACCCGGTCGCCCGGGAGGATGCGGATGTAGTGGCGGCGCATCTTGCCGGAGATGTGGCCGAGCACGCCATGCCCGTTGTCGAGCTTGACGCGGAACATCGTGTTGGGGAGGGCCTCGGTGATCTCGCCCTCCATCTCGATCTTCTCCTCTTTGCCCATGCGGCGGGGAGCGTACCTGACCGCCTCACCACCGAGATCACCCGCGCACGCTGCGGGCGCGCTCGACCGCCTCTTCGCGGGTCGTCACCTCGCCGGCGTACTGGGCGGCCTCCAGCTCGGCAAGCAGCGCGCCGAGCTCGGGCCCGTCGGCGATCCCCAGCTCGGCCGCCAGCTCGTCGCCCCGCAGCAGCGGGGTCGGCGAGCCTTCGCGGCGCCAGTCCAGAGCCGCGGCGAGCATCGCCCGAGCCAGGCTCAGGTGCGCCTCGATCGCCTCGTCGGTGGCGAAGGGGCCGGTGCCGTGCGCCGAGAGGCGGTCGGCGACGGTCAGCAGCGTCACGTCGGCCGCGACCGGCTCGGTCGCCCGCAGGTACTCGTGGACGCGGCGCGGCGGCAGCGGCGCCTCGTGGACGAGGAAGCCGAGCCGCAGGTGGTGGAGCGTCAGCGTCCGCAGGTGACGGGTCAGCCCGCGGCTCGCCTGCAGCCGCCGGCACAGTCCGCCGACGATCTCGGCGCCGTCGCGGTCGTGGCCGATGAAGGTGACGTAGCCGTCGCGCTCGCCGCGCGTCGCCGGCTTGCCGATGTCGTGCAGAAGCGCGCCGAAGCGAAGCGCCGTGCCGCGGGTCATCTCGTCGGCGAGCGGCTCTACGAGCAGCTCCCGCACCTCGGCGGCGCGCTCGCCGGCGAACCGGTCGAGGTCGGCCTCGACCTCCAGCATCCGCTCCAGCACGGCGATCGTGTGGCCGTGGACGTCGAGGTGGTGGTTGGGCCCCTGCTCGACCCCGCGCAGCGCCTCCAGCTCGGGCAGCACGACCGGGGTGAGGCCCAGCTCGTCGAGCAGCGCCAGGCCACGGAGCGGGTCGGACCCGCCGACGAGCTGGCGAAGCTCGAGGAGCTGGCGCTCGCCCGCCGCCCCGGCGGCACGCGATGCTTCGGCGCGGGCCAGGGAGAGCGTGCCGGGGTCGATCTCCAGCTCCAGATCGGCGGCCAGACGGGCCGCGCGCAGCAGCCGCAACGGGTCGGTTGCGAAGCTGTGCCCGCCAACCGCGCGCAGCACTCGCCGCTCGAGGTCGGCGAGGCCTCCGTGGGGGTCGAGCGGCTCGCCGCCGGCGAGGGGGACGGCGACGGCGCCGATCGTGAAGTCGCGCTCCGCCAGGTCGGCCTCGATCGTCTCGCCCCGCAGCGCCGTCGCGTCGACCTGCCAGGAGCCGTCGACGGCCGCCACGCGCCAGGTCGCGAACTCCGCCGAGAGCTCGAAGGCGTGCCCTCCACCCTCGCGGGCGACCGCCTTCGCCGTCACGGCGGGGTCGCCCGCCACGGCGAGGTCGAGGTCGGTCACGTCGCGGCCCAGCGCCGCGTCGCGCACCGCGCCGCCGGCGATCCAGGAGCCCTCCCCACCCTCCAGCGCCCGCCGCGCCAGGGCGACGAGCGGCGAGGCGGCAAGGCGATCCGCGAGCGTCACTCCCCCACCCTGGGGACCCTGGCCGAGATGCCGCAGGTGACCTCGTAGTTGATCGTGCCGAGGCGGGCCGCCATCTCCTCGGCGAGGATCGCCTCCCGCTCCTGGGTGCCGATCAGCACCGCCTCGTCGCCGGGCTCGACATCGGTCGTAGGTCCGAGGTCGATCGTCGTGTTGTCCATCGAGACGGTCCCGACGAGCGAACGCCGCCGGCCGCGAACCAGGACCTCGGCGTTGTTGGAGAGGCCGCGCCGCACCCCGTCCCCGTAGCCGAGCGGCAGCACGCCGACCCGGGTCTCGGCGCTCGCCCGCCAGGTCTGCCCGTAACCCGCGCTGTCGCCGGGGGCGAGCTGCTTCACATCGGCCACGTAGGAGCGCAGCGACATCGCCGGGGCGAGGCCGCGCTCGGCCGGATCGCCCTGGAAGGGGTCGAGCCCGTAGACGGCGATCCCGCAGCGGGCCATGTCGAAGTGAGAGCGCGGATCGCGGAAGACCGCGGCGCTGTTGGCGGCGTGCGCGATCGTCGCGGGGAACTCCGCCTTGACCGCCTCGGCCACCGCCGCGAAGCGATCGAGCTGCTCCTCGAAGAAATCGGAGTTGGGTTCGTCGGCGGTTGCGAAATGGGTCCAGACCCCCGCCAGCTCGAGGTCGGGGTCCTCCGCGCAGGCGCGTGCCAGGGCCTTCACCTCGATCGGGTCGGGGTTGCCGAGGCGGCCCATGCCGCTGTCGTGCTTGACGTGGACGCGCGCCCGGCAACCCTGCGCCCGGGCGCGATCGGCGACCAGGCTGCGGAAGCCCTGGCGCCAGACCGCGACGTCCGACCCGGCCGCGAGCGCGGCATCCAGGTCCTCCGGGGTGAGCGCTCCCATCGTCAGCAGCGGGACGTGCGGGAAGCGCCGGCCGATCTGCGCGGCCTCGGCGCCGGTCGCCACCGCCAGCCTCGTCGCGCCGCCGGCCAGGGCGGCGGAGGCGCAGGCGTCGGCGCCGTGTCCGTAGCCGTCCGCCTTGACCACCGCGCACAGCTCCGCCCCCTCGCGCAGCGTCGCCTTCAGCCGCGCGCAGTTCCGCTCCACGGCGCCGAGGTCGATCCGGGCGATTGCCCGCACCATGGTTAGTGGTCGGCGACGAGCGCGGCCAGCGCGTCGGCCCGCGTCACCAGTCCGGCGAGGCGGCCGTCGCCGTCGACCACGGGCAGGTGATTGTGGTGCTTCTCGGCGATCGTCTTCGCGACCGCGTCGGCGTCGTCGTCGACGCGGGCGACGATCGGGTCGGCCGTCATCAGCTCGGAGACCTTGGTCGCGAAGGCCTTGTTGAGCCGCTCCTCGAAGCCCTTCATCGAGCCGACGAAGACGATGCCGCCCATGATGTTCAGGTAGTGCGGCAGGTGCAGGTCCGACTCCTCGTCGCTGAGAACCAGGTCCGACTCGCTGACGATCCCGACCACCCGGCGGTCCGAGTCGACCACCGGGATCGCGCCCATGTCGGTCTTCGCGAGCAGCTCGATCGCGGTGCGGGCGTCGTCCTCGGGGGAGACGGTCGGCGCCTCGGCATCCATGATCTCGGCGGCGGTCTTCATCGGGGAGGGCGAGATTATTCGACCTGCGGCCCGGGAAGCATCCCCGCCGGGATCGAAGCGATCACGTCGGTGGCGATCACCGACTCGGCGGCGCCGACGCGGGCGGCCGCGTCCCGCCCGGCCCGGGCGTGGGCGACGACCGCGGCGCAGGCGGCGGCGAAGGGGTCGAGGCCGCGGGCCAGCAGGGCTGCGACGATGCCCGAGAGCACGTCGCCGCTGCCGGCGGTGGCGAGCGCCGGGGCGGAGAGGACGTTGACGGCGACCCGGTCGCCGTCGGTGACGATCGTGTCGTCGCCCTTCAGCACGACCACCGCCCTGGCGGCGCGAGCGGCCTCGCGGGCGGAGGCGAGGCGGTGGGCGGAGATCTCCTCCGAGCTGCGGTCGAGCAGCCGGCCCAGCTCGCCGGCGTGCGGGGTGAGGATCGCCGCCGCATCGCGGGCGGCGATCCGCTCGATCTGCCCGGCGAAGGCGTTGAGCCCATCCGCGTCGAGGACCAGCGGCGCCCCGATCGCGCCGAGGACCTCGCGCGCCAGCTCGACCGAGCCGGGATTCCGGCCCAGGCCGGGCCCGAACACGCCCGCCGCCGCCCGGTCGAAGGCGCCGAGCAGGGCCTTCGCCGAGGCCGGTGCCAGGCACCCGTCCCCCCCGGGGCAGCCGACCGACATGACCTCGGGCTGCCCCTGCTCGAAGATCGCCTCCAGGTCCGCCGGCACGGCGACGGTGGCGTAACCCGCCCCGGCGCGAATCGCCGCCTCCGACGACATCCTCACCGCCCCGGTCAGCCCCCGCGACCCACCGGCGACCACGACCTGCCCGGAGGTGAACTTCGTCGATCGCGGACCGCGGCCGGGCGCCAGCTCCAGGACCGAGGGGTCGATCGCTCCCCCCGCCGGCTCGCCGGGGGCGCCATCGGGGACCCCGATCGGCGCGACCCGCAGCTCGCCCGTATGCCACCTGCCGGGCGCGACCAGGTGGCCCAGCTTCGCCGCGTGGAAGCTGACCGTGAGGTCGGCCTCGACCGCCACACCCGCCACCTCGCCGCTGGAGGCGTCCACCCCGGAGGCGATGTCGCAGGCGACGACCGGCGCCCCGCAGCGGTCGATCGCGTCGATCGCCGCGGCGGCCGGCTCCCTCGCCTCCCCCGAGAACCCGGTGCCGAAGATCGCGTCCACGACAGCCCCCGAGCCCGCAAGCCGCGCGTCCAGATCGCCGCTCGGGTGCTCGGCCTCGACGCGCTCCAGATTCACGGCGGCGTCCCCGCTCAGCTCCTCGGCCGGCCAGAGCAGCAGCGCCTCGACCTCGTACCCGGTCTCGGCCAGGTGCCGGGCGGCGACCAGCCCGTCCCCGGCGTTGTTCCCCTTTCCGCAAACGACCCGCACCGGCCCCCCGGGCGCCAGCTCGGCGACCGCGGTGGCCACGGCCTGACCGGCCGTCTCCATCAGCTCCAGCGACGGGACCCCCTGCTCCTCGATCGCCCACCGATCGACGGCCCGCATCCCCTCGGCGTCATACAGCGGCTGCAGCCAAGCCTCCATCTCAGGAAGTTTCGGCGATCGCCACCGCGGCGGCGAGGTTCCTGGAGTGCGTCAGGGAGATCTCGACGCTCTTGCCGGCCGCCGCGTCGGCGGCGCGACCCGAGAGGCGCACCCGCGGCGGCTCGCCCGCGACGACCTCGATCTCGCGCAGGCCGAAGCCGCCGGAGAGGCCGAGCGCCTTGACCACCGCCTCCTTGGCGGCGAAGCGGGCGGCCAGGTGGCGGGCCGGGCGGGCGCGGGCGGCGGCGTATTCGCGCTCGGCCTCGGTGAAGACCCGCTCTGCGAGGCGGGGACGGCGCTCCAGCGCCCGCTCCAGCCGGTCGATCTCCAGCAGGTCGATGCCGATCACTCGACCGTGACCGTCTTCGCCAGGTTGCGCGGCTGGTCGACGTTGAGGTCGCGGGCGCGAGCGATGTAGTAGGCGAGCAGCTGCAGCGGCAGGATCGCGACGATCGGCTGCAGGATCCAGTCCGTGCGGGCGACCTCGATCGTCTGGTCGGCGATCTCGCCGACCCGCTCGCAGCCCTCGGTCGCGATCGCGATCGTCTCGGCCCCGCGGGCGCGCACCTCTTCGACGTTGGAGAGGACCTTGTCGAGGACGGGGCTCTCGGTCGCGACGCAGACGACCGGCGTCGACTCGTCGAGCAGGGCGATCGGCCCGTGCTTCATCTCGCCGGCCGCGTAGGCGTCGGTCGGGATGTAGGAGACCTCCTTCAGCTTCAACGCCCCCTCCAGGCAGACCGGCAGCCCGATGTGGCGGCCGAGGTAGAGGAAGAAGCGCTGGTCGTGGTGGGTGGAGGAGACCTCGCGCACGCGGTCCTCGCAGGCGGCGAGAGTCGCCTCGATCTTCGCGGGGAGCCGCCTCAGCTCGGCGATCAGCTCGGCCACGCGCTGCGGCGGCAGGGCGCCGCGCAGCTCGGCCAGCCGCAGCCCGATCAGATACATCGCCGCGACCTGGGCGACGAAGGTCTTGGTCGCCGCGACGCCGACCTCGAGGCCGGCGCGGGTGTAGAGGACCGCGTCGGCGTCGCGTGTCGCCTGGCTGCCCATGACGTTCGTGAGCGCCAGCACCTTGGCGCCGTGCTCGCGGGCAAGCCGCATCGCGGCCAGGGTGTCGGCCGTCTCGCCCGACTGGGTGATCCCGATCACCAGGTCACCGGGCCCGACCACGGGGTTGCGGTAGCGGTACTCGGAGGCGATGTCCATCTCGACCGGCACCCGCGCCCACTCCTCGATCGCGTAGCGGCCGACCAGGCCGGCGTGGTAGGAGGTGCCGCAGGCGACGATCACGATCCGCCGCAGGTCGCGCAGGAAGGAGTCGTCGAGCTCGACCTCGGAGAGGTCGACCCCCTCGTCGGTGGGAAGGCGGTCGACGATCGTCTCGGCGACCGCGTCGGCCTGCTCGTGGATCTCCTTCAGCATGAAGGTCTCATAGCCGCCCTTCTCGGCGGCCGCCACGTCCCAGGAAACCCACTCGGCGCCGCGCTCGATCGGGTTGCCCTCGGCGTCGGAGATGCTGACCCCGGAGGCGTCGATCGTGACGATCTCGTCGTTCTCGATCGCCACCGCGTCGCGGGTCTCGGCCAGGAAGGCCGGGATCGCCGAGGCGAGGAAACTCTCGCCATCGCCCACCCCGGCGACCAGCGGGCACTCCTTGCGGGCCCCGACCAACAGGCCCGGCTCGTCGGCGTGCATGGCGACGAACGCGTAGTGGCCGCGCAGCTCGGCGAAGCAGGCGCGCACCGCCGCGGCGAGGTCGCCGTCGTAGTGGCGCTCGATCAGGTGGGCGACGATCTCCGCGTCGGTTTCCGAGCTGAAGCGGTGCCCCTCCCCGGCAAGGCTCTGCCGCAGCTCGGCGTGGTTCTCGACGATCCCGTTGAGGACGATGTGGATGCGATCGGAGCAGTCTCCGTGCGGATGGGCGTTCTCCTCGGTGACGCGGCCGTGGGTGGCCCAGCGGGTGTGGGCGACGCCGGTCGTGGCGGGGGGGGCGGCGACCGCGACGCCGCCGCCGTTCGAGACGTGGTCCTCGACCGCGGCGCGCAGGTTGGCGAGGTTGCCAACCGCGCGGACGCTGTCGATCCGGCCGTCCTCGATCACCGAGACCCCAGCCGAGTCGTAGCCGCGGTATTCGAGCTTCTCGAGCCCGGCGACGAGGAGATCGCGGCAGGGGCGCGCCCCGACGTATCCGACTATTCCGCACATGGGAGGTAGTCGAGAGCCTATCTCGGATAGGGCCCGCGCTCCCTACCGGGATAGGCCCCAGAGGCCGGCGGTCAGCTCAGCTCTTGCCTGACGACGCTGACCAGCCGCTCGCAGACCGCGTCGGCCTCCTTGGTCGTGGGGGCCTCGACCATCACCCGGATCAGCGGCTCGGTGCCGGAGGGGCGCAGCAGGACGCGGCCGCGGCCGTCGAGCCCGGCGCCCTCCCGCTCGACCGCCTCCCAGACGGCGGCGGCTCCCGCAACCGCCTCGCGCTCGGCGACCTCGACGTTGACCAGCGTCTGCGGCAGCTTCTCCATCGGCACCGCGGTGGAGAGATCGCACCCGCCCAGCTCCCGCATCGTGACCAGCGCCGCGGCGATCCCGTCGCCGGTCGCGACGAAGCCAGTGTCGATGATGTGGCCCGACTGCTCGCCTCCGAGCACCCAGCCGCGCCGCTGCAGCTCGTCGAGGACGTGGCGGTCGCCGACCCCGGTCACGGCGACCTCGATCCCGGCCTCCTCCATCGCCCGGTGGAAGCCGAAGTTGCTCATCACGGTCACCGCGACGCCGCCGTCGAGCTCGCCGCGGGTGGCCATGCCGCGCGCGGCGAGCACGATCAGCTCGTCGCCGTCGTGAGGCCGCCCGGCGCCGTCGACGGCGAGCACGCGGTCGCCGTCGCCATCGAAGGCGAACCCGATCGCCGCCCCGGAGGCGGCGACGCGCGCCGCCAGGTGGTCGAGATGGGTGGAGCCGCAGCCCTCGTTGATGTTGCGCCCGTCGGGCTCGGCGGCGATCGCCTCGACCTCGGCGCCGAGCCGCTCGAAGATCGCCGGAGCGGCGCGGTGGGTGGCCCCGTTGGCGCAGTCGAGCACGACCCTTGCCCCGGAGAGATCGAGCGGGAAGGCCGCCTCGAGGGCGCGCAGGTAGTCCTCGAGGCCGCCGTTCAGCTCGCGCACACGACCGGGGGGCGCTGCGGCGGAGTCGGCCTCGAGCAGCGCCTCGATCCTCGCCTCGGCCTCGTCGTCGAGCTTCGTCCCCTCCCCGGAGAAGAACTTGATGCCGTTGTCGCGGTAGGGGTTGTGGGAGGCGGAGATGACCGCTGCGAGGTCGAGCCCGAGGCGCTTGGCGAGGATCGCGGCAGCGGGCGTGGGCAGGACGCCGCCCAGCAGCGCGTCGCCGCCGGCCGCGGCGATCCCGGCGGCCAGCGCCGCCTCCAGCATCGGCCCCGACTCGCGGGTGTCGCGGACGATCAGCACCTGCGGCCGCGCGGCCTCCAGCGAGCCGGTCGCCGCCCGCCCCAACGATGTGGCCAACTCAGGCGTGAGAAAGGCGCCCGCCTCGCCACGGACCCCGTCGGTCCCGAAGAGTTTTTTCTTGTTCGTCATTTCGGCGAAGCGACTGAGGGCGCGAAAACCGAGCAGGTCGGGGGATGCAGGGAGCCCGCCGATGCGAGCTTAGTTCAGACCTAAGTGAGCGAGGCGGGCGACCGAAGACCCCGAGATGCGACGGTTTGCAGCGTCCTCAGCGCTTCGAGAACTGGGGCCGCTTGCGGGCCTTCTTCAACCCAGCCTTGCGGCGCTCCTTGACGCGCGCGTCGCGAGTCAGGAAACCGCGGCGCTTCAGCTCGCCGCGCAGCTCGGGATCGATCTCGGCCAGCGCCCGGGCTATCCCGTGGCGGACCGCCCCGGCCTGGCCGCTGATCCCGCCGCCGTGGACGCGGATGCGGACATCGACGTTGCCCTCGTAGCCGGTCGTGGAGAGCGGCTGGCGGGCCATCGTCTGGTGCAGGGGCCGTGGGAAGAACTCCTCCAGGGCGCGCCTGTTGACCTCGATCTTGCCGCTGCCGGGCAGCAGGGTGACGCGGGCGATCGAGCGCTTGCGCTTGCCGGTGGCGAGGTAGCGGGCGCCGCTCTCCATCTTGGCGGGGGCGCGGCCGGCGGCTCTCGGCTCCTCCTCCGCGTCGCCGGCCAGCTTGGCCTCGCGGCGGGCGCGCTCCTCCCGCTCGGCCTCGCGGCGGGCGCGCTCCTCGGCGCTCAGCTTCTCCTCCTCGTCCTCGACCGCGATCGGCTCCAGGTCGGCGCCGGGAATCGCCTCCTTCTTCTCCTCAGCCTTCGGCTTCTCAGGCTCAGGCTCCTCGGGAGCCGGCTCAGCCGGCTCAGCGCCGCTGGCCTCGTCGTCCTCGGCGGCCGCTTCCTCCGCGGGTGGCGTCGAGGGCTCGCCCTCCGGCTCTGCCGCCTCGGCCACGGGCTCCTCGGCGGACTCAGCCTCGGCCTCGTCCGCGGGTGGCGTGGATGCGGGCTCGTCCGCGACAGGACCCGCGGGCACGGCGTCTGTGTCGTCGGGCTGCGGCTCCCGTGTCTCCTGCGGCTCTTCCGGCTGCTCTGAAGTCTTGTTGTCCTGCTCGTCTGTCATCTCTCGATTTCCATTGGTTTCGGCCGCTGGGCCTCGTGGGGGTGGTCGGGGCCGGCGTAGACCTTGAGCTTGGTCAGCTGCCGGCGGGCGAGGCGGTTGCGGGGCAACATCCCCTTCACCGCCTTGCGGATGACCTCCTCGGGGCGGCGGTCGAGCATCTCGGCCAGGGTGCGGGACTTGATCCCGCCCGGGTAGCCGCTGTGGCGCCAGTAGACCTTCTGCGCCAGCTTGTCGCCGGTGACGTGGATCTTCTCGGCGTTGACCACGACGATGAAGTCGCCGGTGTCGACGTGCGGCGTGTACTCGGGCTTGCGCTTGCCACGCAGCGCATTGGCGATCCGGGTCGCCAAACGCCCCAGGGTCTGCCCCTCGGCATCGACGACGTACCAGTCACGCTGGCGGTCGACGGATGTGGCGACGTAGGTCTTCATCGTGGAAAAACCGCGCGGGCACCCCAGCGCGGCCGGAGGATCATAGCCGTCTCCGTGTCTGGTGACTGCCCGAAAACCCGCGTGTGTGGCTGGCGAGCGCCGGACCAAGCGGGGCCAGGACGCAGGGAGGCCGAATAGTCGTGCGCTATTTGGCCGACTGAGGACGCAGCCCCGCGCAGCGTCCGCCGCCGCCAGGCGTGCGCGGGGGTTTCCGGGCAGTCACCTATACTGCCGCGTCAACAAAGCCGAATCCCGGCCGGACAGTCCGGCCGGGAGCGGGGGAACCGCAGGGACCGTTGCAGGTCCCAGGGGCGAATCGGACGAATCGATCCGTAGCGCATCTCTTTCAGCGCGAGCCCGACAGCTAACTCCGCAGGCGATCGAAAGAGAGGGCAAGTGGCACGGAGCGGGATCGGCGTCCGGTCGTGGTTGGCCGGGAAGGTGTTCACAGCCGCAGCGGCGGCGCTTCTGGCGAGCTTCGCCGGGGTAGCCTCAGCCGCGACCGGGGGCGCCCCGACGCCGAGCGGCGGCCCTCCGCTCCCGCCGAGCCCCACCGGCGTGCCGGCCGCCGGCGTCCCCAGCGCCGGGGCGCTGTACCTGATTTCCGCCAAGACCTCCCCGCGCAAGTCCTTCTACTACGGCGTCCGCTACCCGCGGCTCCGCTATGTGATCGGCAGCAGCCAGCCGCAGAACGACCTCCGCATCGACGTGGTCGACTCGACCGGCCGGGCCGTCAGGAGCTTCTACCGCAACGACGTCGCGCCAAACACGCCCAGCAGCATCCGCTGGGGCGGGACGACAGCCGGCGGGCGCCCCGCCCGCAACGGGCGCTACACCTTCCGGATCCTCCCGCAGGGCAGCGGACGTGCGGCACGGCGGGCTCGGTCGCAGTCGATGCGGCGGGCGAAGCGTCGCGCCTCCCAGTCGTCGCGGGCGCTCAGCCTCAGCTTCACCCTCTACAGATACGCGTTCCCGCTGCTCGGCGCCCACAACTACGGCGGCGCCGGGGCGCGCTTCGGCGCCGGCCGCTCCGGCCACACCCACCAGGGCCACGACGTGATGGCCAGGTGCGGAGTCCCTCTGATCGCCGCCCGGGGAGGGCGCGTCCAGCGCTCGGGCTACCAGGGCGCCGCCGGCAACCACATCGTGATCGACGGCAGGGGCACCGGCTTCGACACGGTCTACATGCACCTGCTGAAGCCGTCGCCGCTGAAGGCCGGCATGACCGTCCGCACCGGCCAGCTGATCGGCATGGTCGGCAGCACCGGCTCCTCCACCGCCTGCCACCTCCACTTCGAGATCTGGAGAAGCCCCGGATGGTACGAGGGGGGGCGCCCGGTCAATCCGCTCCCGTACCTGAAGAGGTGGGACCGCTACAGCTAAAGTGAGGATGAATGCCTGAGGTCGCGATACCGCTCTCGGCGCTTGCCGTGGCGGCGATCCTCAGCGGCGGTGCGGTCGCGCTGCGACTCGCCCACACCCTGCCCACCGTGATCGCGCTCAGCGGCGGCATCGTCGTCGCGGTGGCCCTGCTGGAGGTCCTCCCGGAGGCAGTCGAGAACATCGGCGAGGTCCACGACGCGGTGCCCTTCGTAGCCGTCGGGTTCCTCGGCTTCTTCCTGCTCGAGCGGGTGCTCGTCCTGCACCACCGCGACGACCCCGAGCAGGCGAGGGCGCACGGCCGGGTCGGCGTGCTCGGCGCCCTGGGCCTCTCCCTGCACTCCTTCACGGACGGGGTCGGCATCGCGCTTGCCTTCAGCGTCAACACCGAGACCGGGCTGCTGGTCCTCCTCGCGGTCGTCAGCCACGGCTTCGCGGACGGGCTCAACACGGTCAGCTTCGTGCTCAGCCAGTCGGGCGATCGCGCCCGGGCGAGGCGCTGGCTGCGGATCGATGCGTTCGCGCCGCTCGCGGGCGCCGCGGTCGGGTCGCTGATCTCGGTCTCCGACCAGACCCTGGGCTACTTCCTCGCTCTGTACGCGGGCTTCTTCCTCTATATGGGCGCCACCGACCTGCTGCCCGCCGCCCACGCCCACGAGCACGACGGCCACGGGTCATGGGGGCGGGTGGTCCTGACCGTCGCCGGTTTCGGCGGCATCTACGCGATCACCCTGCTCGGCCACCCCTGACGGGCCAGAACGCCGCCTGGCGTCGTCCTCGGCAAATCGCCTTGCTCACGTAGGAATAACTACGCGCGCCGCGACAATTTGCCTGCGTCCTACCCAGGCGGCGTTCTGGCCGCGTCAGCGCCCCGTCCAGCGTCGTCCTCGGCAAATCGCCTTGCTCACGTAGGAATAACTACGCTCGCCGCGACAATTTGCCTGCGTCCTACCCAGGCGGGGTCCTGACCGCGTCAGCGCCAGGGCGAGCGCCACCGGGACGGTCGCCGGCAGGGTGTCGACCGCGAAGAAAAGCAGGTCGAAGCCGAGAGCGAAGACGGCGACGAGGAGGGCGCCTTCGAGCTGGCGGCGGCGGGCGCCGGCCAGCAGGCAGCCGACCGTGGCGGCGACGAAGGCGTCGCCGAACCCCATCCGGGCGGAGCCGAACTCGAGCACCTGCAGGCGGGGCAGCCCACCCGGGGCGGCGGCGCTGAGGACGGCGCTCGGCCCCTGCAGCAGCTCCGCCGCGACCAGCGCCGCGTCGACCGCGGCCATCGCGTAGATCCCCAGCCGCAGCCAGGGGGCGGGCACAACGCAGACCAGGAGCCAGCCGAGGGCGATGCAGGCAAGACCCGAGAGCGCCGCGGCGGCGCTCTCGCCCGCGAGCGAGCCCTGCGCCGCCCAGGCGAGCGCGAAGAGAACCGGGGCCGCAAGCGCCCACGCCGACCGCGAGCCGTGCAGGAGCGAGCCAAGCGCCAGCGCCGCGAGCGGCGGGACCGCGACCAGCGCCAGGTAGGCGAGCGCGGTCGCCGAGTCGCTGCTGACCCCGACGACCGCGACCACGACGACGATCGAGAGCGCCGGCGCCAACGCCCACCACGGGCTGCGAAGCGAGCGTACCCAACCCGGCTGCCGCGGCCGCGGCAGCGCGACCAAGCTCGCCTGGAAGAGGCTCAGAACGGCTATGGAGACAACGAACGACGGCACGTGAACATTCTGGTGACTCGGCCCGGACATCGCCTGGGTAGGACGCAGGCAAACCGGCGCAGCGAGCGTAGTTATATCTACGTGAGCAAGACGATTTGCCGAGGACACCGCCAGGCGCTCTCCTGACCCGTCATCACTCCCACTCGATCGTTGCGGGAGGCTTCGAGGAGATGTCGAGGGCGACCCGGTTGACGCCGCGGATCTCGTTGATGATCCGGCTGGAGACACGCTCCAGCAGGTCGTATGGCAGGCGCGCCCAGTCGGCCGTCATCGCGTCGTCGGAGGTGACGGCGCGGATCACGATCGGATAGGCGTAGGTGCGGCCGTCGCCCTGCACGCCGACCGAGCGGACAACCGGCAGCACGCAGAAGGACTGCCAGAGCCGTCGGTAGAGCTCGGCGGCGCGGATCTCCTCCTGCAGGATCGCGTCCGCGGCCCTCAGGATGTCGAGCCTCTCCTTCGTCACCTCGCCGCCGACGATCCGGATCGCCAGGCCCGGTCCGGGGAAGGGCTGGCGCCAGACCATCCGCTCGGGCAGGTCGAGCTCGGCGCCGACCACCCGCACCTCGTCCTTGAACAGCATCCGCAGCGGCTCGACCAGCTCGAAGTCGAGGTCCTCGGGCAGGCCGCCGACGTTGTGGTGGGACTTGATCGTGTCGGCGCCGTCGCTACCGCCCGACTCGATCACGTCGGAGTAGAGGGTGCCCTGGACCAGGTAGCGGACATCCTCCAGCTTCGCCGCCTCCTCCTCGAAGACCCGGATGAACTCCTCGCCGATGATCTTGCGCTTTCGCTCGGGGTCGTCGACCCCGGCCAGCCTGGCGAGGAAACGCTCCTCGGCGTCGACACGGACCAGCGGGATGCCGAACCGGCCGAACGCCTCGACCACCTGCTCGCCCTCGTTCAACCGCATCAGGCCGTGATCGACGAAGACGCAGGTCAGCCTCTCCCCCACCGCCCGGTGGACGAGCAGCGCCGCGACCGAGGAGTCGACCCCGCCGGAGAGGCCGCAGATCACCCGCCCGTCGCCGACCTGAGCCTTGACCTTGGCAACCTGCTCGGCGATCACCGACTCGGGTGACCACCCCTGCTCGCATCCGGCGATCTCGCGCAGGAAGCGGGTGAGGACCTCGGTCCCGTAGGGAGTGTGGACGACCTCGGGGTGGAACTGGATGCCGTAGAGACCGCGCTCGGGGAGCTCGCAGGCGGCGACCGGCGAGCCGGGGCTGGAGGCGAGCGCGGCGAACCCTTCGGGCGGCTCGAAGACGGTGTCGCGGTGGCTCATCCAGCAGCTCTGCTCCTCCGGCAGACCGCCCAGCAGCCGGCCGCCGCCGCCGCGCAGGGTCAGCTCGGTACGCCCGAACTCCCCCGCCTCGGCCCCCTCGACCCTGCCGCCCAGCGCCTTGACCATCGCCTGCATCCCGTAGCAGACGCCCAGCATCGGTATCTCGAGGTCGAGCAGCTCGGTCGGGAACGGCGGCGCCCCCGGCTCGTAGACCGACGCCGGGCCGCCGGAGAGGACCAGCGCCTTCGGCGCCCGCTCCCGAATGACCTCAACCGGAGTCGTCGACGGCAGCAGCTCCGCAAAGACGCCGCACTCGCGGATCCTCCTGGCGATCAGCTGCGAGTACTGGCCCCCGAAGTCGAGGACGAGGACCTCCTCGGAGGTCTGGGCCGGCGCCGAGGCAGCGCCGGCCTCAGTCGTCGACGACTCCGACACCGGCGGAGACCGCCGCGCGCCCGTTCGAGCCCATCCCCACCGACTGCTCGTTCTGCAGCTTCTTGCCCTCGCTCTGCAGCGCCGGGGCGACCATCACCTCGGCCCGCTGGAAGGAGCGGATGTCCTCGTAGCCGCAGGTGGCCATCGAGGTCCTCAGCGCCCCCATCAGGTTGAAGGTGCCGTCGTTCTCCTGGGCAGGGCCGAGCAGGATCTCCTCCATCGTCCCGTCCTGCTCGGTGGAGACACGGGTGCCGCGCGGCAGCGAGGGGTGGAAGGTCGCCATCCCCCAGTGGAAGCCGCGGCCCGGCGCCTCCTTGGCGCGGGCGAGCGGCGAGCCGACCATCACCGCGTCCGCCCCGCAGGCGATCGCCTTGGAGACGTCGCCGCCGGTGCGCATTCCGCCATCGGCGATCACGTTCACGTACTCGCCGGTCTCGAGCATGTGCTGGGAGCGGGCCGCGGCGATGTCGGCGATCGCCGTCGCCTGCGGGACGCCGATGCCGAGCACTCCGCGCGTCGTGCAGGCGGCGCCCGGGCCGACCCCGGCCAGGACGCCGACCGCGCCGGTCCGCATCAGGTGCAGCCCGGTCGAGTAGGAGGCGCAGCCGCCGACCACGGTCGGCACCGGCACCTCGGCGATGAACTCCTTCAGGTTGAGCGGCTCGACCGTGGTCGAGACGTGTTCGGCCGAGATCACCGTGCCCTGGATGACGAGGATATCGATCCCCGCCTCGACCGCGATCTCGTAGTGCTCGCGCACCTTCTGCGGGGTCAGCGCGCCGCAGGCGACGGCGCCGCGCCCCTTGATCGCCGCGATCCGCCGCCCGATCAGCTCGGTCTTGACCGGCTCAGCGTAGATCTCCTGCATGATCCGCGTCGCCAGGTGCTTGGGGGCGGCGGCGATCTTCTCCAGCTGCTCCTCCGCGTTCTCAAACCGGGTCCATACCCCCTCGAGGTTGAGCACCCCGAGCCCGCCCAGCTCGTTGACGAGGACGGCGGCGTCGGGGCTGACCACGCCGTCCATCGCAGAGGCGACCAGGGGCAGCTCGAAGCGATAGGGGCCGAGGGTCCAGCTGATGTCTATGTCGTCGGGATCGCGGGTGCGGCGCGACGGGACGATCGCAATGTCGTCGAACCCGTAGGCGCGCCGCCCCTTCTTGCCTCGACCGATGTCGATCTCCATTGGCCCTCCAGGGTGGCGTTGAGTAGCCAGCCTACACTTCCGCAGGGACCTCCAAGTCGTGCACGTCGACCTCGCCGAGCAGCCGCTCGACCTGGTTGCGATCGACCGTGCCGGCGCCGAAGTGCTGGGTCGACTCCGCTCCGCAGGCGACGCCGTAGGCGAGGCAGTCGGCGGATGAGTGGCCGTCGTAGCGGGCGGCGACGTAGCCGGCCAGAAAGGCGTCGCCGGAGCCGACCGTGGAGACCGGCTCCAGGGACTTGGTCTGGACCTCGAGGAAGCGCCGCTCGGAGCCTTCGCCGACCACCGCGACGCAGCCGTCCGGCCGGGTGATCACCGCCTCGCCGGCCCCGAGGCGGACCAGCTCGGAGAGGCCGCGGACGAGGTCGCCGCGGTCGGCGAACTCCTGCCCGACCAGCTCCTCGGCCTCACGCTCGTTGGGAGTGACGACGGAGGCGCCGGCGCGCAGGCCGGCCAGCATCGCCTCCCCCTCGGCATCGAGGACGACGGGCACGCCGCGCTCGCAAAGGTCCTTGACGAGGCGCGCGTAGAGGTCCTCGCCAGCGCCGGGAGGGAGGGTCCCGGCGAGCACGCAAAGCCTGGCGCCGCTCACCAGGTAGTCGAGCCGCTTGAAGAAGCGCTCGACCTCCTCCGGGCTGACCGCCGGGCCGCGCTCGTTGATCTCGGTCTGCTCACCGGAGGTCGGGTCGATCACCGCCATGCTGATCCGGGTTTCGCCGGCGATCGTGGTGAAGTCGGTCAGCACCGCCTCCTCGCGGAGCTGCTCCAGCACCCGCGTCCCGGTCGGCCCGCCGGCGAAGCCGGTGGCGATCACCGGGCGCCCCAGCAAGCTCAGCGCACGGGCGACGTTGATGCCCTTGCCCCCCGCCACCGTGCGGCTCTCCACCGCCCGGTGACGGTGGCCGAGACGGAAGTTCGGCACCGCGACCGTGCGGTCGATCGCGGCGTTCAGGGTCACGGTGAGGATCACTCCGTCACACCCCCGTCATGGCGCTGATGGCTCACGGCCTGCCCCTCCTCGCGACTCACCCTGATCTCGTCCTCTCCCTCGACCCTACGGCGCAGGAAGCGCCACAGACCTGCGCCAATCAGTATCACGAACGCGGCAAGCGCGATCGGGACCACGTTGTCGCCGACGAAGCTGCGGACCCGATCGAATGCGCTCGCCCTGGGAATCGTGCGGCCGGCGCGCAGCGGCACGGAGGCGGCGCGCACTCCGTCGACGTGGATCGTCGCTCGGCCGAGCATGGCGCCGCGGCGGATCGGCCCCTCGACCTGGCGCGGCGCCCGCACCGCGACGCTGACCCGCTGGCCGCGGCGGGCGCCGACCGCGACCGAGCGGGAAGCACGCAGCGGCAGCTCGCCGCCCGAGTAGCGGATCGAGGGATCTGCGAGGTCGCGGCCGGCGCGGATCGGCATCCGCCGCCGGTACTGGGAGAAGCCGTAGTCGAGCAGCCGCAGGCTCTCGAGGTCGCGGGCGGTCTCGGTCGGGGCGCCGAGCACGGCGGAGATCAGCTCCACCCCCTTGCGCCTGCCGGCGCCGACCAGAACGTAGGCGGCGTCGAAAGTGTGGCCGGTCTTGATCCCGTTCGCCCACGGCGTCCGCAGCAGCAGGTCGTTGAGGGTGCCGATCCGCTGTCGTGGCCGGAGGCTGCGCAGCACAGCGCTGCGGGAGGCGGCGATCCTGGCGAAGACGGGGATGCGGAGCAGGCGCCGCCCGAGCGTGACCAGGTCGCGGGCGCTGGAGTAGTTGCCGCGCTCGTCGAGCCCGATCGGGTTCGCGTAGTGGGTGTCGGCGAGCCCGAGCGCCGCCGCTCGCAGGTTCATCTGGCGCACGAAGCGCGCTTCCGAGCCGGCCGCCGCCAGGGCCAGGTCGTGGGCGGCGTCGTTGCCGCTGAGCAGGATCAGCCCGAAGAGGAGGTCGCGCACGCTGACCCGCCGGCCGGGCTGTAGCCCCAGCAGCGACTCGCCGCTGATCGCCGAGTAGGGCGCCGCTCGCACGATCTTGGTCAGCGACAGCTCCTGCAGCGCCACGTAGGCGGTCATCATCTTCGTCGCGCTGGCGATCGGCAGGCGGCGCGCCGCGGCATGCGAGGCGAGCACCTCGCCGCTGCGGGCGTCGATCAGGGCCCAGGCGCGGGCGTCGAGCGCCGGCGGCTTGGCGGCGGCCGTGGCCGAGCCCGCCAGGGCCAGCGCGATCACCGTCGCGGCGAGGACGGCGCCGAGACGGCGCCGGCTCACCGTAACTTCAGCTTTTCGCCCGAGATCAGGATCTGCGGGTCGACGCCGGGGTTGAGGGCCTGGAGCCGCGCCACCGACAGGCCGGTCTTGGCGGCGATCGAGGTCAGGGTGTCGCCGTTCTGGACGACGTAGGCCCTGGCGGTCTCGATCTTCTCCTTGCCGCCCTTGCTCGTCACCTGCCCGGCCGGCGCCTGCCGCCGGGGCTCGGTCGAGTCGCCGCCGCTGAGCGCGCTCGCGACCACGACGATCGAGACGACGAAGCCGGCAAGAAGGGCGACCGCGGCGAGGGCCCGGACGGGAGCTGTGGAGCGCTGGTTCAAGGTTCGGTGCGGGGGATCGGATGGGCGCCGGAGATCGTACAGCCGCTCAGGACCCCTCTCCCCACCGGGATAGGTTAGGTGTAGGTCCTCAGGACGCTTTCACGAGGTCGAGACGTCCCAGACCACGGCGCGCAGGCGCTCAGCCGCCGCGCCGGGGTCGGGGTCGGCGACGATTCCGCGCGAGGCGGCGACCAGTGCCGAGCCGGAGCCCGCCGCGAAGGCGGCGCCCAGCAGCTCAGGCCGGCCGCCCTGAGCGCCGACGCCGGGGATCAGGAAGATCGAGCGCGGCATCAGCTCGCGCAGGCGGGCGATGCGCTCGGGCTCGGTGGCGCCGACCACCGCGCCCATCCCGCTCAAGCCGGCGTCCTCCCCGACCAGCCGGTCCGAGAGCCCGTCGACCAGCGCCGCCAGCTGCTCGTACAGCGGCTCCCGCGGCGCCGGCAGATCCTGGACGTCGGCGGCGCCGGGGTTGCTGGTGCGGACCAGGGCGAAGACGCCGGCCCCAGCCGCCTCCGCCGCTGCGACCAGCGGCTCCAGCGCGTCGCGGCCGAGCAGCGGGTTGACGGTGAAGGCGTCGGCGCCGAGCCCCGCCACCGGCCCCCACGGGGTCGGCGTCTCGCCGACCAGGGCCTGCGCATAGGCCGCCGCGGTGACCGGGACGTCGCCGCGCTTGCCGTCGGCGATCGTCAGCAGCCCGGCCTGGCGCGCCGCCTCGCACACCTCGGCCAGCGCCACCCAGCCGGGCGCCCCAAGCCGCTCGAAGCAAGCGAGCTGGGGCTTGACCGCGACGCAAGCCGGGCCGGCCCGCTCGATCAGCGAGCGGCAATGCGCGGCAACCGCCGCAGCTGCCCGCTCGGCGACCCGGGCGGCGGCGCCCGCCGCAGCTGGCTCCGACCCGGCCAGCTTCGCCGGGTCGGGGTCGAGACCGAGGCAGATCTGGCTGCGACGCTCCTCGACGAGCGAGACGAGCCGATCGGCAAACGGCCTCAGGGAATCAACCGCCCTTGACCTTCGACTTCAGCGTCGACCCGGCGGAGAAGCGGGGAACCTTGCCGCCCGGGATGGTGATCCGCTCGCCGGTACGCGGGTTGACGCCCTGGCGAGGGCCGCGCTCGGCGACGTGGAATTTGCCGAAGCCGGTGAAGCTGACCTCGTCGCCATTGCTCAGCGAATCCGTGATCGCATCGAGCACGGCGTCGACCGCGTCGGCGGCGGCCTTCTTGCTGCCGACCCGCTCGTCGCCTGCCAGTTGGTCCAGAAACTCAGCCTTTGTCACGTCGAAGCTCCTCCGTCGTCCATCGGTGGTTGAAAGTCGGCCGCAATCTAACAGCGGGACGGCGTGATGAGGCTCAGGAACCGCTAACCGTCATCTCGCCGATCAGCAGCGGCGGCGTGCTGACCGAGCCGCCGAACGGGACCCAGCGAGCCACCGCGCCGGCCGCCCGCACGGCTCGCAGCATCGAGACGAGGTCGCTGGCGATCGTGAACTCGCGCAGCGGCTCGGCCAGCTCGCCGCCGCGGATGGCACGACCGGAGGCGCCCACCGAGAAGACGCCGGAGACCGGATTGACACCCGAGTGAAGGCCGACAACGTCGGTGACGCAGACACCCTCCCCCGCCTCCGCGAGCAGCTCCTCGAAGCCGAGCGAGCCGGGGGCGACGACCAGGTTGGAGGTCGAGACCGCGGGCTGCGAGCGGTAGCTGCCGCGGCCCGCGTTGCCGGTCGAGGCGCCGCCGCCGCGCCGCGCCGTGTAGGTGTCGTAGAGGTAGGTGCGCAGCCGCCCGGCCTCGATCAGCGCGGTGCGGCGGCGGGGCACGCCCTCGCCATCGAAGGGCGAGGAGTCGGGCCCGCCGGGGTCGAGCCCGTCGTCGTGCAGGGCCAGCGCCGTGGCGGCAACCTCGGCGCCGAGGCGGTCGGCGAACGGCGAGCGGCCCCGCTGCACCGCGTCGGCCCCCAGGGCCTTGCCGATCAGGCCGGCGAAGCTTGCGGCCACGACGGAGTCGAGGACAACCGGACAGGAGCGGGAAACGGGCTTCCCCGCGCCGATCATCGCGGTGGCGCGCTCGGCGCCCTCGCGGCCGATCGCGGCGGGATCGAGGCCGGCCGGGCCGCGAGCCAGGCCGAAGCCGAGCCCGGTCTCCCTGCCTCCGTCGCCCTCGGCCAGCGCCTGCAGGTAGGCGCAGCAGCTCGATGCCTCGAACTCTCCGGCGACGCCGGCCGAGGAGGCGATCGCGACCCGGTCGGCGCTGTCGAAGTAGACGGCCTGCTCGACCCCGGCGATCCGCGGGTCGGTCGCCAGCGCGGCCCGCTCGACCGCGAGGGCCAGGTCGGCGACCCGGGCGGTCGACCAGGCGGCGACCGAGGGGTCGCTCAACTCCATCGGCGGCGGCTCGCCGCCGGGGCTCGGTGGACCGGCAAACTCGTCCTCGTCGACGATCCGGGCGGCCTCGGCGGCGGCGGCGGCGATCGCGGCGAGCCCCGCCTCCGCCAGGTCGGTGCCGAAGGCGTAGCCGGCCCGGCCGCCGATCCAGGCGCGCACCCCGATCCCCCGCTGGGTCGCCGCGGTGAGGCTCTCGACCTGGCCTCCGTGGGCGCGGATCTCGCGCCCCACCGTCTCGGAGGCGTAGGCCTCGGCGTCGTCGGCGCCGGCGGCCAGCGCGGCGGCGGCGGCGCGCTGCGCCAGCTCGATCAAACCTCCGTCCCCCCCACCGTCATCGTCCCGATCCGGATGTGGCCCTGACCGGTCCCGACCGGCACTTTCTGGCCGCTCTTGCCGCAGTACCCGGTCTTCATCTCGAAGTCGTCACCGACCGCATCGATCGCCGCCAGCGCGTCCAGGCAGTTGCCGATCAGGGTCGCCCCCCGGCACGGCCTGGTCACCCTGCCGGCCTCGATCAGGTAGCCCTCGGAGACGCCGAAGACGAAGTCGCCGGTCGCCGGGTCGACCTGGCCGCCGGCGAAGGAAACCGCGTAGAAGCCCTTCTTCACCGCGGCGATCATCGCCTCGGGCTCGGTCTCGCCGGGGGCGATGTAGGTGTTGGTCATGCGCGGGATCGGCAGGTGGCGGAAGCTCTCGCGGCGACCGTTGCCGGTCGGGGCGACGCCGTCGCGCTCGGCCCGCAGGCGGTCGTAGAGGAAGGATGCGAGCCGGCCGTCCTCGATGACCAGGGTCTTCTGCGTCGGCGTCCCCTCGTCGTCGATCGCATCGGTCCCCCACTCGCCCGGCAGGCGGCCGTCGTCGTAGGCGCTGAGCAGCGGCTGGGCGACCTGCTTGCCGAGCTTCCCGGTGTAGACGCTCGCCCCCTTCTGGACGTGGTCGGCCTCGAGCCCGTGCCCGGTCATCTCGTGGAAGAGGACGCCGCCGAAGCCGCCGCCGACCACGACGGGCATCGAGCCGGCCGGGGCGGGCCCGGCGTCGAGCAGGGTCAGCGCCTTGCGGGCGGCGGCGGCGGCGATCGCAGCCGGATCGTCGTCGAGCAGCTCGAAGCCGCGGTGCGCCCCCAGCGTCTCGGCGCCGGTCTCGACCGCGTCGCCGCGCCGGGCCACCGCCCGGGCGCCGAGCCGGACGCGGGTCCGGTCGTCGCCGGCGAAGAGGCCATCGGAGTTGGCGACGGTGACCTGCCGGCGGATCTCGCCGTAGGAAGCCGAGAGCTGGGCGATCTCCCCGCCCTCGGCGCGGCCGCGCTCGTCCAGCTCGCGCAGCAGCTCCGCCTTGCGCTCGGCCGGCACGTCCTCGGGGCGCTGCTCGATCGGCTGCGGTGCCGTCGCGACCGCCTGCAGCGGGCGCGGCTCGGCGCGGCCCCCGCGCAGCGCCGCGGCGGCCTCGGCGGTGGCCCGCTCGAGGTCGGCGGGGTCGAGACCGTCAACGTGGGCGAAGTAGGTGGTACCGCCGCTGAGGACCCTGACCCCGGCTCCCTCCTCGGCGCCCGACTGCACCGACTCGATCCGCGACTCGTCGATCGCCAGCGTGAACCCGTTGCGCCGTTCGGCGAAGACCTCGGCGAAGTCCCCGCCCGAGGCGAGCGCCCGGGTGAGGACGCGCTCGGCGGCGGCCGGCCCGATCAGCCCCCCGGCGCCGCTCACGATTTGGGCCGCTTCCCGGCCACCTCGATCAGCCGCCCAGCCGCGGCGAACAGCTCGCCGCCGGCGACCGAGTCGGCGGCGTGGTCCGCAGCGCGACCACCCGGGTAGTAGAGGCGGGCGAAGGGGCGGCGGGAGACGCGGCGGCGGCGCATGTAGGCGGCCGCCTCGTCGGCATAGCCGGAGACACGGTCGAGCAGGACGCGGTGCGGCTTGGCAGGGCTCATCCCGCCTTCCCGTCGCCGCCGCCGGCCAGGTCACGGAGCACCGAGCGCATGTCGAAGAAGAGCAGCGAGGCGAGTGCGAAGCGCTCGGTCACCGCCACCGCGGTCAGGCCGGCGTGGCGGAGCACGAAGACCTCGCCCTGCTCGGCCGCGATGTGGACCTGCTCGACCGGCTCGGCACCGGCCCGGTCGGCGACCTCGAGCAGAGCGGCGGCGCCCTCCCGCCAGCGGTCCGCGTGGCCGCTTGCCGCCAGCACCGCGCCCCCGGAGTCGAGAATCGCGCCGCCGCGCAGATCGGGAGACATCTCGGCCAGGAAGGCCAGCGCCCGCTCGGCGGCGTCGCCGGAAACAACCCCTGTGGCGGCGGCGGCATCAGGCATCTGTGTGAAAATACCGACCCGTGCCCCTCATCCGAGCCTCATGGACCACCGTGGTGACGATTTGCGCGATCGCCGCCATCCTCTTCGCCTTCAGCGGCTACACCGGCTACGCCGTCACCGTAAGCGCCGTCGGCCTCGCCGCAGCGGTCAACCTCCTGCCCAGTCCCTGGTGACTAG
>VRUE01000114.1 GCA_019456285.1 Solirubrobacterales bacterium
TTTGGCCGGGCTTTCTCGTGGCGCTACGTGCTCACGTTCGGTGTCGCAGGCGTGTTCAAAGTGCGTGTCGCCCTACACCACCTCGTGTCCGGCCTCCCGGGCCTCGGTCTCGCTCAGCCCGACCGAGGCGACCTCGGGATCGACGAAAACCGCGTGGGGGACGATGCGCCCGGCAATCGAGCGCTCCTCGCCGCGGTAGAGGTGGCGGTAGACGGCGTCGGCATCGTCGCGGGCGGTGTGGGTGAACATCGGCCCGCCGCGCAGATCGCCGAGCGCCCAGACGTCCTCCGCCTCGGTGCGCAGATGGTTGTCGACGGCCAGATAGCCGCCCTCGCCGGGCTCGAGCCCGAGTTCCTCGAGGCCGAGCGTGTCCGTGTTCGGCGTTCGCCCCGCCGCCAACAGCAAGTGGGTGCCGGAGAGCTCGCCCCGCTCGGCGCCCTCGCAGGAGATGCGGATCTCACCCGCGCGGCCCGCGGCCCCCACGCACTCCGTTCCGGTCAGCACCGCGATTCCCTCGGCCTCGAAGGCGTCGCGGACGATCGCGGAGAGCTCGGGCTCCTCGCGCGGCAGCAGGCGCTCGTCGCGTTGGACCACCGTGACCTGAGATCCGAAGCGGGCCAGCATCTGGCCGAACTCGCAGCCGATGTAGCCGCCGCCGACGACGATCAGCTGCTCGGGCAGCTCGCGCAGCTCGAGCATCGAGCGCGAGGTCAGATGGGGGACTTCGTCGAGGCCCTCGATCGGCGGGATCGCGTCGCGGGTGCCAGCGTTGAGGAAGATGCGATCGGCCTCGAGCTCGACGCCTCCTACCCGGAAGCGGCGCCCGCCGACGAAGCGACCCTCATCCTCGATCAGGTCGACCTCCTGACGTCGCTCGACCGCCCGGTAGGAGCCGGAGCGGATCGAGTCCACGACCCGGTCCTTGCGGTCGATCACGGCGCCGATATCGACCTTCGGGCCCGAGGTTTCAACGCCGAAATCGGCGGCGCGGCGAACCTGGTGGGCGACCTTGGCCGAGGCGATCATCGTCTTGGTCGGGATGCAGCCGCGGTTCAGGCAGGTGCCGCCGAGCAACTCCCGCTCGACCAGGGCCACCCGGCCGTGGCGGGCGGCGCGCAGGGCCAACGGCAGGCCGGCCATGCCGCCGCCGACGACGAGTGCCTCATAGCGCTCAGCCATCGGTCCTCACGCCTCCGGGTCGATGGGGAATGCCCGCAGGGGCGAAGAAGCGGCCGGCGGCGTCGGCAATCGGATCCGCCTCGGCCTCGCAGCACAGGTCTGCATCGGTTGCCTCTCCTCTCGCGGCGTCCCTCTCGGGGACCGGGTAGAGTTATCGGAAGAATTATGATATCTGAAAGTCAGAATGTATCGGACGGCTGGGATTTCCCGATGAGCCACCGCGGCGACGCCCTGTCGGCCGTGGCGCGCGCGGCGCTCGCTGCCACTTGTGGGGCCTGCAAGACCTCGAATGCGGCCTCGGGCTCGGCCCCGCTGCGCGCCGAAGAGGCGGAGGCCTAGGCAGATGGGCAAGGCGTCTCGCAAGAAGGCCGCTCGGCAGCAGGCGGAGCTCGAGGCGGCGCAAGCGTCCCGGCACGCCGGCCTGTGGAGCTCCGGCGCCTGGAAGCTCGGCGCGGCCGGCGCCGGCGTCCTTGTGATCGGGGCCTTGGTCGCGCTCCTCGCCCTCTCCTCCTCGGAGTCGGGATCCGGGGAGGGTGGATCCGGAGACGGATCGGTGACGGTCAGCTCCGGCGGCGAGGGCGAGGTCAGCTCGTTCACGGTCGGCGACGTCGACGGACAGAGCATCAGCCGTCCGACCGGCAAGCCGGGAGCCCTGTTCTTCATGGCCGGCTGGTGCGGGACCTGCATCCCCGAGGCAGAAGCTCTGGCCGAGCTCAAGGAGGAGCACGGCGAGGGGATCGAGCTGCTCGCCGTCAGCATCGACCCCAGCGACACGGCCGAGAACATCGACCGGTTCATCGAGACCACCGGCGCCTCCTCCTACCCCTTCTACTGGGACAAGGGGGGTCAGCTGACCCAACGCTACAGCGTCCAAGCCCTCGATACGACGCTGGTCTACGACCGCAACGGGAGGGTTGTCTTTCGCGATTCCGCGCCGACCGACAGGGAGACCCTGCTGGCGGCGCTCGAAGAGGCCGGCCTCTCCTGAGCGGGGCGGCGATCTTCGCCTTTGGCGCCGGCGTCCTCGCCACCGTCAACCCCTGCGGCTTCGCGCTCCTGCCGAGCTTTCTCGCCTTCTACCTCGGTGACGGCGAGGGCGCGGCGGCGGAGCGGACCTGGCTTGCCCGGGCAACGAGCGGCTTCGCCGTCGGCCTCGTCCTCTCGGCCGCCTTCGCCTCGGTCTTCGTCGTCTCGGGGAT
>VRUE01000020.1:0-2717 GCA_019456285.1 Solirubrobacterales bacterium
CCCCATCAGCTCGGCGAGTTCGCTTGGGCTGCGCGGGCATTCATGAAGGTATCCCAGGATTTCGACCCGAACGCGGTGGGCTACCGCGTAGGCAACGGCGTCCTCGACGCTCCGCTTGCGAAGTTTTCTAGCTGCCTCTATTAGCTTGGCCACCACCGCTGTAGTCCTCCTTGCTCTGTTTGGCTTTAGGTAGTCCAGCGCGGCAGAGCATAAGGGGAATTGCTGATCGATTTCTGCATGCCGCCGGGTCATTCCCTCGATAGTCGGAATTTTCTTAGCATAGTCGCCCTTCCTGGCGATTCCCGCTGGGGCTGACGACGGAAGGGGGTGAGAGCAGATGCAGATCGCACAGGTTGCGCCGGTCATTTCGACCCTGCGCGTCGCAAAGCACGCCTAGAGCGCGCGTGTGGAGGGCCGATTTCGGCCCGCTTGCGTAGGGGCCGGGGTCAGCCCCCTTCTTGCCGTTGTCGGCGGCAGGCGGCATGGGGAGCAGAAAGCTACCCGAGAACTTGTGAAATTTCCTATGGAGGTTCCAGCCCGCAGGGCAGACGATCCCGGCATGGCCGACCTCGGCACCAACCTGCGCGAGGCGCGCGAACGGCTCGGCCTGACCCAGGAACAGGTCGCGGAACGGAGCGGGGTCCACGCCACGGAGGTCAGCCGGATCGAGGCGGGGAAGCGAGATCCGCAGGTCTCGACGCTGCTGCGGCTCGCCGAGGCGGTCGAGGTGAAGCCGGGGCGGCTGCTCGACTAGATCACTGATTCCTAATTCCCGTATTCGGGGAGGTCAAGGCGAGCGCCCTGGGGGTGCCGTCGAGCGCGAACTCGGCGCTCGCTGCAGCGCCCAACCCCGTGGCACTACTCATATAGCTTGCGGATTGGCCTCTTTCCCTGTTGGGACGAGACGGACCTGGAACCATTGATGGGTGATGAACTGTCGACCCGGGATGTCGCGGGGAAGCAGGGGGGGCGAGAAGCCGCGCCTGCCCGCCCTGCCCTGGCTCGCGGTATGCACGCTGATCGCGGTTGGAGCCCTGAATCCCGCGGCGACGGCGGCGGGCGAGCCGGTGCGGCTCGAGCGGCTGCCCGGGTCGAAGGTGCTGAGCGCGGGGGAGGTGCCCAGGGAGCGGGGCGGCCCGCCGGCCCGCGAACTCGAACTTCGTGTCCCCGATCCCGAACGGCTACGCAACGAGAAGGCGCGGGCGGCACGCGAACGCGCGCGGCAGATGCCGCTTCTTCCCGGGCGCAGCGCCGCGCCCTCTGGACCCGGCCCGGCTGCCACGGTCTTCGAAGAACTCAACGAGCTCGGCCTGGTCGCCGGCAACAGCACGCCGCCAGACTCGACTGGCGCGATCGGCCCGGGCCACTACGTGGAGTTCGTCAATCGCGCGGTCGGTGTCTACGACCGCAACGACCTCAGCCTGATCGCGACATCCGGCCAGAGCGGGCTCGACGACTTCGTGGGGGCGCCGGGCAGCAACGTCTTCGACCCGCAGATCCAGTGGGACCCGGAGGCGAATCGCTGGCTGTACGCCGCTGACCGCGTCGTGGGATTTGAAAACTTCGTCGCCTTCGGCTGGTCGAAGACGGCGGAACCGACGCCGCTCGGCACGGGCGGGTCAGCGGGCAACTGGTGCCGGTTCTTGATCGATACCGAAGGCGAGCTCGACGACTACCCGAAGCTCGGCCACAACGACAACCACATCCTGATCGGGACGAACGTCTTCGACAACAGCGGCGGGCCGGGCCAGAAAGAATTCCTCACCTCGCGGATCTGGGCGATCCCAAAGCCGGCCAACGGCGAGACGAGCTGCACCACGCCGGCCGTGTTCTCGAAAGGCTCCGCGGCCGAACCGCTGGAGACTGCGGACGGGGGCCTCGTGTTCACCCCGGTCCCCGCGAACACCTTCGAGAGCGCGCCGAACGGGTACGTCGTGGCCGCCGACTCGCCGTTCGACGTTGCCAGCCCCAGCCAGGTGATGGCCTGGCACATCAGCGGCCCGTCCGGCACACCGACCCTGAGCGAGGACGGGAACATGAACGTGAGCGCATTCGACTTTCCCGCCAACGTCCCGCAGCCGGGTCCGCCGCGGGTGCTGGACTCGCTCGACGCGCGGTTGACCCAGGCGGTGGCGCTCACCGACCCCGCCGCCGAAGAGCTGGCGGTGTGGACACAGCACACGATTGACGGCCCGGGGGGCCGCTCGATCATCCGCTGGTACGAGCTGCTTCCCGGCAGCACCGAAATGCGCCAGGAGGGGACGATCTCCGACGCCTCCCATTTCGTTTTCAACGGGGCGATCTCGCCCAGCTCGGACGGTGCCGGAGCCGCGATCAACTACAACGTCGGCAGCTCGTCGCTGCTCGCCCAGATACGCGCTCGCTCGCGCGAGGCTGCCACGCCGCTCGACCAGATGGTCGGCGAGGCCACCCTCGGCGAAAGCGTCTCGGCCACCAAGGACTTCACGTGCAACCCGGGACCCTGCCGATGGGGCGACTACGCGGGGGCGAGCCCGGACCCGGCGAGCGCAAGCCTCGTCTGGGGATCGAACCAGCTGGGCGGCCCGGCAACCGGCACCAGCCCCGCCTGGGAGACGCGTAACTTCTCCCTCTCGGTCGGAGCGCCGCCCGACGAAACGCCGCCCGACACCACGATCGACTCCGGCCCGGCCGAGGGCTCGACTACCTCAGACGACACCCCGACCTTCGCCTTCTCC
>VRUE01000020.1:2817-7714 GCA_019456285.1 Solirubrobacterales bacterium
CCGACGAAGCGGGGAACACGGACGAAAGCCCGGCCGGCCGCAGCTTCACGGTCGACACCGAAGCACCGCCCGAGCCGTCCTTCGCCGAAACCGTCCCCGCCTCGCCCGCCAACGAGAACGAACCCCTCCTCGCCGGCGAAGCCGAGCTTGGCTCCACCGTGAAGATCTACAGCGCCCCGACCGACACCGACTGCACCGCCCCCAACCTGGCCGCCACCGGCACCGCCGCCGAATTCGGATCGCCGGGCCTGGGCGTCTCGGTGCCCGATGACTCGACCACCACCTTCCGCGCCACCGCCACCGATGGGGCCGGCAACGCATCCGAGTGCTCGACCGACTCGATCTCCTACACCGAGAGCTCCGAAGCGCCCGACACCACGATCGACTCCGGCCCGGCCGAGGGCTCGACTACCTCAGACGACACCCCGACCTTCGCCTTCTCCTCGACCGAGCCCGGCTCGAGCTTCGAGTGCCGCTTCGACTCCGATGCCTTCGCCGCCTGCTCGGGTCCCGGCGCCGCCCACACCCCGCCGGCGCCCCTCTCCGACGGTCCCCACAGCTTCGAGGTCCGCGCCACCGACGAAGCGGGGAACACGGACGAAAGCCCGGCCGGCCGCAGCTTCACGGTCGACACCGAAGCACCGCCCGAGCCGCCGGAGCCGACTCCGCCGCCGGAGCCGACGCCGCCTCCACAGGACACAACGCTGCCCACAGCTGACCTATTTCCGCCGGACGTAGCGCCGCCGGAAGCCGAGCTCTTCGGGCCGAAAAAGCAGGTCGCCGGTCAGCCGATCACGGTCAGGGTGAGCTGCGACGAGACCTGCACCGTAATTGCCAGGGGCAGAGTCGTGGTTTGGCGCGGCGCCAACAGGCGCGCCTCGGGCCATGCCGCCGCCAGACGGCGGGTGAGGTTCGGGCTGAGGAGGGTAACCGCGAGACTCGCCGCGGGCCGGACGGCCACCCTTAGAGTGAGGCCGAGGACCAGGAAGGCCAAGCGCAGGCTCGGGCGGCTCGTCAGGAGGGGCTGGAAGGCGAGGGCGGCGATCAGGGTCAGGTACGTGGATCGCGCCGGAAACTCGACCATCGAGCGGTTGACGATCGGGCTGAGGGGGTAGGCGGCGGGGTTCTAGTCAGGCAGCCGCGGGTCGTCGGAGTCGACCTCCTCGGCGGTGCTGTCGAGGTCATAGGGGCGGTCGCCTCCGCTCTCGTTGCCGGTGGGGCGGGCTCCGCCGACGCCGACCGCCACGAAACGACGGCTGAGGTAGGCGCGCAGGAGGCGGCTGGCGACCGCCCGGGTCGGCGGGATCAGGAGGGCCAGGCCGAAGACATCGGTGACGAAGCCCGGCGTCAGCAGCAGGGCGCCGCCGACCGCGATCAGCAGGCCGTCGGCCACCTCGCGGCCGGGGAAGCGCCGCTCCGCGATCGCCGCGTTGAAGCGCCGCCAGGCGCCGCGGCCCTGGTGGCGCAGCAGCAGCGAGCCCAGCACCGCGCCGGCGAGCAACAGAGCCAGGGTCGGCAGCACCCCGATCAGCTGCCCGACCTTGATGATTATGTACAGCTCGACGATCGGGACGGCGATGAAGAGGGCAACGAGCAGGGCCACGGCACAAAAGCCTACGGCTCTCCCGCCGGCTGGAGCTCAGGCCCTATCGGGATAGGCCCTCAGGCGAGAGCGGCAGCCGCCGCGGCGGCTGCCTCCAGCTCCGCCAGCGACTCGGTGATGCCGCGGGCGAGCACGTCGACGTCGTCCACCGAGTCGTAGTCGGCGAGCAAGCCGAAGCCGATGCGGCCGTTGTAGCTCATGACCGCCACCGCCAGGGCGTGGTTCTGGGGCAGGAAGGCGATCGGGAAGACCTCCTCCAACTCGCGCCCCAGCACGTAGAGGGGGATCTGCGGCCCCGGCACGTTGGTGACGATCAGGTTGAAGAGGCGGGTCGAGAAGTTGATCCGGGAGGCCTGGGCGAGCAGGGTCGGCGGCGCGAAGTCGTTGAAGCGTGCGATCACCTCGGCGCCCAGCGCCTGCTTGGAGCGCTTCAGGCCTTCCATCTGCTCGCTGACCACCCGCAGCCGCCGCGCCGGATCCTCGAGGTAGACGGGCAGTGGTCCCCGCATCGCGGCGAGCCTGTTGCCCAGCTCGCCGTGCTCGTCCTCGCTGCGGATCGAGACCGGCACCAGCGCCCGCAGCTCCAGCCCCTTGGTGCGGATCCCGCGCCCGTGCAGCCAGGTCCGCAGCGCCCCGGCCACCACCGCCAGCACCACGTCGTTGACTGTCCCGCCCAGCGTGTCCTTGATCCGCTTCAAGGTGGCCAGCTCCGAGCGGGCCCAGACGAAGCGCCGGTGCGGCCCGATCTGCTGGTTCAGCGGCACGTCCGGCGCGGGGTCGGCGAAGGCGCCGACCACCTCGCCGATGCCCTCCAGCGCCTCGGCCAGCCGCCGCGCCGCCGTCTCGGGATGGCGCACGGCCGCCACGCCCCGCTCCGCCAGCCTCAGCGGCGCCGCTACTGCGTCGCTCGCGCCCCGCGCCACCAGCTCGGCGGTGGTCGGCTCGGGCTGCGGCACCCAGCCGTCCTCGGTCGCAGCCGGCTGCGGCACCGGCTCCAGGTCGAACAGCACGGTCCCGATGTCGACGCCGGAGATGCCGTCGACCATCGCGTGGTGGGTCTTGGTGAGGATCGCGAAACGGTCGCGCTCCAGCCCCTGCACCAGCCACAGTTCCCAGAGCGGCTTGGAGCGATCGAGCTGCTGGGAGAAGATGCGCTCGGCGAGGCGCTTCAGCTCGTCCTCGCCGCCCGGGTCGGGCAGCGCGGCGTGGCGGATGTGGTAGGTGAGGTTGAAGTTGACGTCGTCGGCCCAGAGCGGCCGCCCCGCCTCCAGCGGCGGCACCACGAGCCGCTGGCGGAAGCGCGGCACCTGGCTGAGCCGCCCGCGCACGTGCTCGACCAGGTCGACGTAGCTGGGCGGCGGCCCCTCGAAGATCAGGATCGCCCCGACGTGCATGTGGCTCACCGAGGTCTCGTTGGTGAGGAACGAGGCGTCGACCGCGGTCAGCCGGTCGAGGTGGCGTCCTTTGGTGCCCATGGTGCAAGGCTAACTCCGCCCCGTCGCGGCGGCGCCCCGGCGGGGTCTCCCGCAACACCGCCGCCGCTACCCTGCTGTGCATGCCTCCCACCACCACCGCGGCCCCGAAGCGGGTCCTGCTCGCCGCTCCGCGCGGCTACTGCGCCGGGGTCGACCGCGCCGTGCAGACGGTTGAACGGGCGCTTGAGCTCTACGGCGCTCCGGTCTACGTCCGCAAGGAGATCGTCCACAACAAGCACGTGGTGGAGGAACTGTCGAAGCGCGGCGCGATCTTCGTCGAGGAGGAGACCGAAGTTCCCGAGGGCCGGATGGTCGTCTTCTCCGCCCACGGCGTCGCCCCGGTCGTACACGACAACGCGGCCGCCCGCCGCCTGCGCACGATCGACGCCACCTGCCCGCTGGTCACCAAGGTCCACGTCGAGGCGCGGCGCTTCGCTGCCGACGGCTACACGATCGTGATGATCGGCCACGAGGGCCACGAGGAGGTCGAAGGGACGACCGGGGAGGCCCCGGAGAGCATCGTCCTCGTGCAGACCGCCGGGGAGGTGACGGCGCTCGAGGTGCCCGACCCGGAGCGGGTCGCCTTCATCACCCAGACGACGCTCTCGGTCGACGAGACCGCCGAGATCATCGCCGCCCTGCGCGCCAGGTTTCCGGCGATCGTCAGCTCCAAGTCCGACGACATCTGTTACGCGACGACCAACCGCCAGATCGCCGTCAAGCAGCTGGCCCGAGAGTGCGAGCTGGTCCTGGTGATCGGCTCGACCAACTCCTCCAACTCCAACCGCTTGGTCGAGGTGGCGCGCGAGCATGGCGCCGCCTCGCACCTGATCGACAACCACTCCCAGGTCCGGGAGGAGTGGCTGGAGGGCGTCGAGACGGTCGGCATCACCTCCGGCGCCAGCGCCCCCGAGGGGCTGGTCGAGAGCCTCGTCGAGCTGTTCTGCGGGCGCGGCGCCGAGGATGTCTCCGAGCTGCGCACGGTGCACGAGGACGTGCGGTTCATGCTGCCGAAGGAGATCCGCGAGGAGCTCGTGGCGCGGGCGTAGAGGGAGGCGGGGGACCTCCCTGCCGGACACATCGCCGCGACCGTCCGCGCGCGAGGGTCAAGCCGCACCGTGCGGCGACGTTGAGTATCCGCCCGTCGGGAAGGCCCCCCGCCTCCCTTTCGACAGTCACGGGATGCCCGCAGAGAAGCTTATGGACCAGACTCGGAGCAAACGGTCAGGGCGAAGCAGCAACCTGTGGGATTCGTGTCGCTGATGGGTTGCAAGCTCGTACAGCCCAGCTCCGTCGATCGGAATCGCCTTCGGCGCGGCGTCGTCCAGTGCTGTGTGTAGCGAGCCGCTGCCCTCGACGGTCGCGTAGGCGCCGCCGGCCTCGTAGGGGATGGCGAGCTCCGCGCCGTCCTCGCCGGCCGTCCAGGGCTGCTTCCAGGAGCCGCCCGGGAACAGCTCTTCGGTGGGAGGCATCACCCGCGCGGCGGGGGCGTCGGTGGCCCGTAGCGGCGTCATCGGGGCCGGCAGCTCGGCCAGCGCGTCGAGCTCGCGCAGCTCTGTTTGGACCGCCTCCTCGGTGCCCAGGTACTCGCCCTCGCCGAAGTGGAACCAGGCCAGCGCCCCGCCCGCCTTCCAGAGGAAGAGGCTGGGCCAGCCCTCGCAGCCGTAGGCGTGCCACAGCTCCCGCTGCGTGTCGAGCGCGACCGGGAAGCGGACGCCGAGTCGCTTCAGCCCGGCCGCGACCGTGTCGCGGTCGGCGCCGAACGGGAAGCGGGGCGCCTGCACCCCGATCGTGCTGAGGCCGGCGTCGCGATAGCGTC
>VRUE01000020.1:7814-32041 GCA_019456285.1 Solirubrobacterales bacterium
CGTGTCGCGGTCGGCGCCGAACGGGAAGCGGGGCGCCTGCACCCCGATCGTGCTGAGGCCGGCGTCGCGATAGCGTCGATCCCATTCGCTGAGATAGGGCAGCGTCCGCACACTGTTGAGCTGGGCGAAGTCGAGGAAGTGGACGAGCGCCGGCCCCGCCGCGATCAGCGCCGGCATCGACTCCGGTGTCTCGCCAACCCACTCGATCCCCGTCGGCAAACCGGGTGCGGCGATGTCCTCTCGGTCGGGGCGCACTAGATGCCCGGGACGTTATCCTGGGCCGCCCGGCAGCGGCGAAGCGCAAGAGGGAGTCACGGGAGCAACGATGTCTGGCAGGGGATCGAGCAGGCCCGCGCCCGCTGGAACGTGCTCGAGCCTTCCTTCTACCGGCGCTGGTCGGCCTCCGAGGCCGAGCGAGCCGGCCCGTGTTACTGCGGGCCGCGGCTGTGGCGGCGCGAACTCGATGAGAGGAGATGGCTTGGTGAGTTACGTCAAGAAGATCGTCCCGCTGCTGCTCGCGCTCGCCGCGATCGGCGGCCTGGCGGCCTGTGGAAGCAGCGACAACGAGGAGGCGGTGACCGGGCAGTTCGGGAGCGAGTCCGTCCCGACGACGTCTGCCCAGCCCGAAGGCGAAGACGAAGGGAGTGCGCGGGCGGCCGTCGAGACGATCGTCGTCCGCGAAGGCAAGCCGGTCGGCGGCGTGCGCGAGCTGGAGTACGGCTCGGGGGAGGAGGTCCGCTTCCGGGTCCGTTCCGACGCCGCCGACGAGATCCACATCCACGGCTACGACCTCACGAAGGACGTTGCGGCGGGCGGGTCCGTCGTCTTCTCGTTCCCCGCCGACATAGAAGGGATCTTCGAGATCGAGCTGGAGGTGCGAGGCGAGCAGATCGCGGAGCTGCGGATCAATCCGTGACCCTGCTGCCGTACGCGCACGCGCTGGCCGCGCGGCAGGATCTGCCGATCCCGGCATGGCTGTTCGCCTGGGGGGCGTCGATCGTCCTGATCGTCTCCTTCTTCGCGCTCTCGGCCTCCTGGCGCAAGCCCCGCTTCGAGGAGGAGCACTGGCGCCCCCTCGGGGCGGGGCTCTCGCGAGCCCTGCTCGGCCCCTCGGCTCAGGTCGTCTGCGGAGCGGTCGGCGTCTTCCTGCTCGGTGTGGCGGTCTACGCCGGGCTGCGCGGCACCGAAGCCCCCGACCGCAACTTCGCGCTGACCTTCGTCTTCGTCACCGCCTGGCTCGGCTTCCCGCTGCTCAGCGTCGCCTTCGGGAATGTCTTCAAGCCGTTCAACCCGTGGCGGGCGATCGGCCGGGCGGTGGGAGGGGGGTTCACGGCGTTTGCCGGGCAGCGCCCCGCCCACCTCGCCTACCCCGAGGCGCTGGGTCGCTGGCCGGCGGCGGTCGGCCTGCTGGCCTTCGTCTGGCTCGAGGTCGTCTACGGGTCCGGCGGCGGGGTCGCGGTCGGCCTCTCGCCGCACGTCACCGGGGTTGCCGCCCTCTGCTACAGCGGCTACACCCTGGCGATGATGGCGCTGTTCGGGGTCGAGAAGTGGTGCGAACGGGGCGAGATCTTCGCCGTCTACTTCGGGATGTTCTCCCGGCTCGGCTCGTTCGGCGCGAGGGAGGGCCGGCTCGGGGCGCGGCGCCCTCTTGCCGCCGCAAGCACCTGGGCGACGGTGCCCGGCTCCGCGGCGGTGGTGATCGCCTCGATCGCCACAACCAGCTTCGACGGCGCCCAGGAGGGCGCATTCCAGGGCGCGATGGCGAGCACCTTCAGCTGGCTGGTCGACGGGGGAGTCGGCCTGACCGCGGCGCTGCGTCTCACCGGCACGGTCTTCATGCTGCTCTGCTTCGTTGGCGTCGGGTTGGTCTACCTGATCGGGGTGCGGGGGATGGCCACGGTGGGTGGCGCGCCGCCGATCAGGAAGCTGCGCTCCGGCTTCGCCCACACGCTGATCCCGATCGCCTTCGCCTACCTCGCCGCCCACTACTTCAGCCTCTTCGTCTTCCAGGAGCAGGCGCAGTTCACCTACCTGCTCTCCGACCCGCTGGGGACCGCGACCACCGACCTGTTCGGGACCGCCTCGGGGGGAATCGACTTCAGGATCTTCAGCGCCAACGCGATCTGGTACGTGCAGGTCGGCGCCCTCGTCGTCGGCCACGTGGTCGCCCTGACGCTCGCCCACGACCGCGCCACCGCCTACTGGGGCGACTACCGCCAGGCCGCCCGCTCCCAGTACTGGATGCTGGCGGTGATGGTCGCCTTCACCTGCTTCGGCCTCTACCTGCTCTCCGTCGCCAACTCATGAGCGGATCGCCCCCCGCTAGAGGATCTCGGCGAGCCGCCGCTCCAGCGCGGCTGAGACCTCGTCCCGAGCCGGCCCCTCGGCCAGCCGCTCGACCAGCGACTCCAGGAACCCCTCGATGATCAACCCCTTCGCCTCGGCCGGCTCGAGCCCGCGCGAGGTCAGGTAGAAGAGCTGGTCGCGGTCGATCTGGGCGATCGCCGCGGCGTGGGTGCAGCGGACATCGTCGGCCTCGATCTCCAGGCCTGGGATCGCGTCCGCATGGGCCTCGGTGGAGAGCAGCAGGTTGCGGCTCTCCTGGAAGGCGTCGGTGCCCTGAGCGCCCGGGTCGACGCGGATCATCCCGCGCCAGACCGCGGTCGCCCCGGCGGCGAGGACGCCGCGGAAGGCGAGGTCGGAGAAGGTGTTCGGAGCGGCGTGCTCCTGGGTGGTGTCGTAGTCGAGGTGCTGGCCGGCGCCGCCGGCGTAGCCGCCGGTCACCCGCGCCTCGGAGCCCGGGCCGGCGAGGTTGGTCTCCATCCGGACCTTGCCGCGGGCCGAGCCGAAGCCCAGCGCCGTCCACTCGAGCCGGCCGTCGCGCTCCACCCGGGCGCGCTGGGTGGCGAAGATCCAGGCTCGCTCGGAGATGTCCTGGGTGCTGACGTAGCGCAGCGTCGCCGCCTGGCCGACGTGCAGCTCGACCACCGAGTTGAGCAGCGCCTCGGTCTCGTCTCCCCGCGAGGCGCAGCGTTCCCAGACTTCGGCCTCGGCGCCCTCCTCCAGCACGATCAGGGTGCGCCAGCCGACCGCCGTGCCGTCCTCGTCCAGCGGCACCTCGATCCGGATCGGCTCGGCGACCTTCGTCCCGCGCGGCACGTGGACGAGGACGCCGTCGCGCCAGCCCACCTCGTTGCGGGCGACGAAGGGGTCCTCGATCGGGACCAGTGAGCCGAGCCGCTCGTGCAGCAGCTCGCCGTGCGTCTCCAGCGCCTCGCCGAGCGGCAGCACCGTGGCGCCCTCCGCCGGCTCGATCGCGGCGTTCGCGGCGGCTGGCTGGAAGGAGTCGATCTCCAGCCCGGAGAGGTCGGTGAACTCCCACCCCTTCGCCTTCTGGTCGGGGAGAGGCAGCTCCCGCGCCAGAGAGGCGCCCCTCTGGCGCCTCTCCACCAACCAGGCTGGCTCAGTTGTCGACTGTGTGGTTGCCATACGTTCGAGCGGAGGCCGAGAGCGTCTTGGCGAGACCGGGAATGTCCCTGGCAAGGACTGGGCCGGGGGCCGTGCTCTGCACGGCCCCCGGCCACGGACGCGGCCAGGGGCATTCCCGGGCCGCCAAGTCAGCCGATCGAGCCCTCCATCTGCAGCTCTATGAGTCGATTCAACTCGACCGCGTACTCCATCGGCAGCTCCTTGGTGACCGGCTCGATGAACCCGTTGACGATCATCTTCGAGGCCTCCTCCTCGCTGAGGCCGCGGCTCTGCAGGTAGAAGAGCTGCTCGTCGCCGATCTTCGAGACGGTCGCCTCGTGGCCGACGTTGGCGTCGTTCTCGTCGATCCTGATCGTCGGGTAGGTGTCCGAGCGCGAGTCCTCGTCAAGCAGCAGCGCGTCGCAGACCACCTTGGAGCGCGATTCCACCGCCCCGTCGGCGATCTCGAGCAGGCCGCGGTAGGTGCTGTGCCCGCCGTCCTTGGAGATCGACTTGGAGAAGATCGAGGACGAGGTGCGCGGCGCAGCGTGGATGATCTTGCCGCCCGCGTCCTGGTGCTGGCCCTCGCCGGCGAAGGCGATCGAGAGGATCTCGCCGTGCGCCTCCGGGCCGAGCAGATAAATACTCGGGTACTTCATCGTTAGCTTCGAGCCGAGGTTGCAATCGACCCACTCCATGGTCGCCTTCTCGTGGGCGACGGCCCGCTTGGTAACCAGGTTGTAGACGTTCTGCGACCAGTTCTGGACGGTCGTGTAGCGGACTCGCGAGCTCGGCTTGGCGATGATCTCGACCACCGCCGAGTGCAGCGAGTCGCTCGAGTAGACCGGCGCTGTGCAGCCCTCGATGTAGTGGACGTCGGCGCCCTCCTCGACGATGATCATCGTCCGCTCGAACTGGCCCATGTTCTCGGTGTTGATCCGGAAGTAGGCCTGCAGCGGCATCTCCACCTTGACCCCGGCCGGCACGTAGACGAACGAGCCGCCCGACCAGACGGCTGAGTTGAGCGCCGCCAGCTTGTTGTCGTTGGGCGGGATCAACGTCGCCCAGTACTCGCGGACCAGGTCCTCGTGCTCGCGCAGCGCCGTGTCCATGTCGGTGAAGATCACGCCCTGGGCCTCGAGCTGCTCGTTGACCTGGTGGTAGACGACCTCGGACTCGTACTGGGCGCCGACCCCGGAGAGGAATTTGCGCTCCGCCTCGGGGATGCCGAGCCGGTCGAATGTGTTCTTGATGTCCTCGGGGACCTCGCTCCAGTCGCGGCTGTTCTTGTCCGAGGCGCGGACGAAGTAGTGGATGTCGTCGAAGTCGATCTGGCCGAGGTTGCCGCCCCAGGTCGGGGTGGGGCGGGACTCGAAGTGCTCCAGCGCCTTCAGCCGGAAGTCCCGCATCCACTGCGGCTCCTCCTTGTACTCGGAGATCGATTCGACCAGCTCGCGGGAGAGGCCCTTCGGCGCCTTGTAGGCGTAGCCCTCCTCGGGATCGTGGAAGCCGAACTTCTCCTTGTAGTCGGCGTTGATCCCGGCAAGCTCTTTCTGCTCTGCGGCGGCCTCGAGTGTGGCCATGGCTAATCGACCTCCAAAGTGATCGTGTCGTCCACGACGGCTGTCGGGAACGTCTGCACCGGAGTGTAGGCGGGGAGCGTCTTCGGCCTGCCGGTGGTCAGGTCGAAGAGGGAGCCGTGACGGGGGCACTCGACCGTGCAGGTCGAGGCGTCGAACTCACCCTCGGCGAGCGGCCCGTCGTCGTGGGAGCAGCGGTCCTCGATCGCGTGCAGCGTCCCGCCGCAGTTGAAGACCCCGATCTTGCGCCCGTCGTGCTCGACCAGGCGCATCGCCCCGGGCGGCAGCTCGGCGGCGGGGCAGACGGGGATGGATGTTCCAGCGATATTGGGCATGGAGGATAGTTGCTCTCCGCGAGTGGCTAGTGCGGGTTGAAACCTAATCCTACTTCCACGGTCGGATATTAGCGTCCGGGCCGGACCGGCCGCAGCCTCGTAACAAACGATTGACCACCGCCCCGCGGAGCGAGGGCCAGCCGCCCGCCGGGCACACGGCGACGACGGCGTCACTCCCTCGCGTTGAGCCAGAGTGCGTCGCTCGCTCGCTCCGCCTCAGGGGGGTCGCCGACCTCGCCCTCGTCCTCCCAGTCGGCGGGCTGGCCGAGGCTGGCGCTCTTCACCACCTTCAGGCCCAGCATCGCGCACTTCATCCGGGTCGCCGAGATCTCGATCCCGAGCAGGTCGAGGACGAACTCCTTCGGCAGCCGCAGCAGCTCCTCGCGGGTCCTGCCGGCCAGCTCGTCGGTGAGCAGCGAGGTCGCCGCCGTGGAGATCGCGCACCCCCTGCCCTCGAAGGCGATCTCGGCGACCCGGCCCTCCTCGTCGAGCCGGATCGTCATGCGCTGCTCGTCGCCGCAGAACGGGTTGATGTCCTCGAACTCGAGGTCGGGGTCCTCCAGCCGGCCGAAGTTGTGCGGCCGCTTGTAATGTTCGAGGATTTGGTCGCGGTAAAGCTCGTCCATCAGAGTCCGAAGACCTTGCGGGTGTCGTGGAGGCCGTCGACCAGGCGGTCGATCTCCTCGGGGACGGTGTGGACCGCGAAGCTGGCGCGGGCGGTGGCGGCGACGCCAAGGCGGTCCATCAGGACCTGCGCGCAGTGGTGGCCGGCTCGCACCGCGACGCCGTGGCGGTCGAGGATCTCGGCGACGTCGTGGGCGTGGACTCCCTGCAGCTCGAACGACACCGGGCCGACCCGCTGCGGCCCGCGGGGAGGGCCGAAGACGCGTAGGCCCGGCACCTCGTCCAGCCGCTCCAGCGCGTAGCCGGCGATCTGGCGCTCGTGCTCCAGCACCGCCTCCATTCCCAGCCCGTCGAGCCAGCGCAGCGCCGCGGCCATCCCGATCGCCTGGGCGATCGCCGGCGTTCCCGCCTCGAAGCGCGCCGGCGGGTCGGCGTACGTCGTCCCCTCCCTGGCCACCTTGCGGATCATCGAGCCGCCGCCCAGGAATGGAGGTGTCTCCCGCAGCAGGTCGAGCCGGCCCCAGAGCGCCCCGATCCCGGTCGGCGCATAGAGCTTGTGGCCGGTCAGCGCGTAGAAGTCGACCCCGAGCGCGGCGACGTCGAGCGGCAGCTTCGGCGCCGCCTGGGCGCCGTCGGCGAGCACCATGGCGCCGGCCCGGTGCGCGAGTCGCGCGATCTCGGCGACCGGGTTCTCCGTCCCGAGCACGTTGGAGACGTGGGCGACGGCGACCAGCTTCGGCCCCCTCTCCAGCAGAGCAGCGAGGGCGTCCATGTCGAGCGTCCCCGCCTCGGTGACGGGGACCCAGTCGACCTCCGCGCCGACCCGCTCGGCGAGCTGCTGCCAGGGCACGATGTTGGAGTGGTGCTCCATCTCGGTGAGGACGATGCGGTCGCCTGCTCCGAGGTTGGCGTCGCCCCAGGCCCGCGCCACCAGGTTGATCGCCTCGGTCGCGTTGCGGACGAAGACCACCTCGCGGCGGTCGGCGGCACCGATGTGGTCGGTGACGGTCGCCCGCGCCCCCTCGTAGGCGGCGGTCGCCTCGGCCGAGAGGGTGTGGGAGCCGCGGTGGACGTTGGAGTGGTGGGCGCGCTCGTAGCGGTCGACCGCCTGGATCGAGGCCAACACCCGCTGGGCGCTGGCGCCGCTGTCGAGGTACGCGACCGGCTGCCCGTGCACCTCGCGCTGCAGCGCCGGGAAGGAGGCGCGGACCTTCTCGATCGGGAACGCCGTCGCCGTGGAGGAGCGCTTGGTCGTGGTCGGTGCCATCGTCTCGAGGCTAGTGGCCATTAGACGGAGGCGCCGGCCTCGACCTCCTCACGGATCCAGCCGTAGCCCTTCTCCTCGAGCCGGGAGACCAGCTCGGGGCCGCCCTCCCTGACGATCCGCCCCTCGAACATCACGTGGACGAAATCGGGCTTGACCGTGTGCAGGATGCGCTGGTAGTGGGTGATGATCAGGATCCCCGCCTCGGGGCCGACGAGCTTGTTGACCCCCTCGGCGACCGTTCGCAGCGCGTCGATGTCGAGCCCCGAGTCGGTCTCGTCGAGGATCGCGATCTCCGGCCGCAGCAGCGCCAGCTGCAGCAGCTCCATCCGCTTTTTCTCGCCGCCCGAGAAGCCGTCGTTGAGGTAGCGGCTGGAGAAGTCCTTGGGGATGTTGGCCAGCTCCATCGCCTCCTGGGCGGTCCTGGCGAAGTCTTTGATCTTGATCTGCTCTTCGCCGCGCGCCTCGCGGTGGGCGTTGAGGATCATCCGCAGGAACTTGCTGACCGAGACCCCGGGGATCGCCACCGGGTACTGGAAGGCCATGAAGAGGCCGGCGCGGGAACGCTCGTCGGGACCGGCCTCGGTCATGTCCTCGCCCTTGAAGACGATCGTCCCCTCCGTTACCTGCAGCGAGGGATGGCCCATGATCGCGTTGGCAAGGGTCGACTTGCCCGACCCGTTCGGCCCCATCAGCGCATGGACCTTGCCCTTCTCGACGTCGAGGTCGAGGTCCCGGAGGATCTCCTTGCCCTCGACGCTCACGTGCAGGTTGCGAATCTCCAGCTCAGCCAATTTCACTCCGTTTCTGGTTTTAGGTCAGCGGTCAGGCGGCGCTGCCGACCGGCGCCATCTGTTCGCGGCGGGCGCCGGGACCGGCGAACTCCACCAGCTCGGCCAGCGTCGTGCCGGCCAGGGCCTTGGTCACGCCGCCCTGGACACGGGTCCACAGCAGCTTCGTCGAGCAGGTGCGGTCGCCGTCGGTCTCGTGCGAGCACAGGACTTTGCCCTCGGGAGCCTCGTGGAAGCACTCCATCGGGGCGATCTGGCCTTCCAGCGCCTCGACGACTGCGTCCATCGTGATCTCCTCGGCCGGCCTGGCGAGGCGGTAGCCGCCGTGGGCCCCTCGGGTGGAGGTGACCAGTCCCGCCCGGCGCAGTTTCGCGACCAGGTGCTCGAGGTAGGAGAGCGGCAGCTGCTCCGCCTCGGCGACGTCGCTCAACGCGATCGGCGCCGAGCCGGGCTGCCGCCCCAGCTCGACCATCAGGCGCACTCCGTACTCGGCTTTGGTCGAGAACAACATGTGCTTTAAATCCTACTAAAACAGTCGGCTATGTGGTTGCGTCATAATCCGGAGGGCAACCGAACGAGGAGCAAGATCGAGATGAGCACGACCAAGCAGTCGACCTTCGGCGCCACGCTGCGCACCACGATCCTACTGGCGACCCTCTCGGGGCTGCTCGTCGCGATCGGCTTCCTGATCGGCGGCTCCTCCACCGCCCTCCTCTTCCTCGGGCTGGCGGCCCTGATGAACATGGGCTCCTACTTCTTCAGCGACAAGATGGCGCTGGCGATGAGCCGCGCCAAACCGGTCTCGGAGTCCGAGGCGCCGAAGCTCTACCAGGAGGTCCGCGAGCTGACCACGCGCGCCGGCCTGCCGATGCCGCGCCTCTACGTGATCCCCCAGGACCAGCCCAACGCCTTCGCCACCGGTCGCAATCCCGAGCACTCGGCAGTCGCCGTGACGCAGGGGATCCTCCGCCAGCTCTCCGCGGACGAGCTGCGCGGCGTGCTCGCCCACGAGCTTGCCCACATCAGGCACCGCGACATCCTGATCCAGTCGGTGGCGGCGACGATCGGCGCGGCGATCACCTACCTCGGCTACATGCTGCTCTGGTTCGGCGGCGACAGCAACAACTCACCGATCGGCCTGATCGCCTCGCTGGCCCTCGTCCTGCTGGCGCCGCTCGCGGCGACGATCATCCAGCTCTCGATCTCGCGGCAGCGCGAGTACGCCGCCGACGCGGGCGGGGCGCAGATCTGCGGCAACCCCGAGTCGCTGGCGAGCGCCCTGCTACGCCTCGAGCAGGGGGCGGCGGCGACGCCGATGAAGGTCAACCAGGCGGCCGAGCCGCTCTACATCGTCAAGCCCTTCTCGGCGAAGGGGATCGGCGGCCTCTTCTCCACCCACCCGCCGATCGAGGAGCGCGTCAAGCGCCTCCGCCAGATGCGCCCCAGCCTCTAGCGCACGTCGCTATACTTTTTGAAGTAAAAGCCGATCCGGATTTAGGAGATTCGCGTTGACGGCCACTGGTGCGAAGACAAAGCGGGTCCGGGCGCCGATCGAGGAGATCGAGCCGTTCGAGGCGGCGGAGGAGATCGAGGGCGATGTCGTCCTGATCGACACCCGCGAGCCCCACGAGTTCGAGGAGGCCCGGATCGCGGGCGGCAAGCTGGTCCCGCCGGGTCTGCTCGGCGACGAGATCGCCGCGGCCGCCCCCGACAAGTCGGCCCGCACGATCCTCTACTGCCGCAGCGGCAGCCGCTCGGCGAAGGCGGCCGAGCAGATGCAGGCGCTCGGCTACGAGGACGTCGCCTCGATGGCGGGCGGCATCCTCGCCTGGCAGGAGCAGGGGCTGCCGGTGATCGCGACCGAGGGGATGACTCCCGAGCAGCGCGACCGCTACTCCCGCCACACCATGCTGCCCGAGGTCGGCGTCGAGGGCCAGCTGAAGCTGCTGGACGCGAAGGTGCTGCTGGTCGGCGCCGGCGGGCTCGGCGCCCCGGCCGCTCTCTATCTCGCCGCGGCCGGGATCGGCAGGCTGGGTCTGGTCGACGACGACGTGGTCGATGCCTCCAACTTGCAGCGCCAGGTGATCCACAACACCGAGCGGATTGGCAGGCCGAAGACCGAGTCGGCCCGGCTCACGGTCGAGGCGCTCAACCCCGACGTCGACGTGGTCGAGCACCGCACTCGCCTCGATGCCTCCAACATCCTCGAGATCCTCGAGGGCTACGACGTGATCGTCGACGGGGCGGACAACTTCCCGACCCGGTACCTGCTCAACGACGCCTCGGTGCGGCTGCGCAAGCCGGTCGTCTCGGCCTCGATCCTCAGCTTCGACGGGCAGATCTCGACCTTCGTCCCCTTTGAGGGGCCCTGCTACCGCTGCCTCTACCCGACCCCGCCGCCGGCCGAGCTGGCGCCGAGCTGCTCGGCCAATGGGGTGCTCGGCGTGATGGCGGGGACGATGGGCCTGCTCCAGGCCAACGACGCGCTGAAGCTGGTGCTCGGCATCGGCGAGCCGCTGATCGGCCGCCTGCTCCTCTTCGAGGCGCTCGGCACGAGGTTCACGGAGCTGAAGGTGCGCCGCGACCCCGAGTGCCCGACCTGCGGCGAGAACGCGCCGGAGGTCGCCCCGGAGGATCTGGGGAAGTTCCCGGACTACGAGCTCTTCTGCGCCGGGTAGCGGTAGGTTTCCGCGCGATGGCAACCGTTCGCATCCCGCCGGTCCTGCGTGCCCGGACCGGGGGTCAGTCCGAAGTCGAGGCAGGCGGCTCCACGGTGGGCGAGGTTCTGCGTGCCCTGACCGCCGCGCATCCCGACACCGAGGCGCAGCTCTTCGGCGCCGACGGCGACCTCAACCGCTACGTCAACGTCTACCTCAACGACGAGGACGTGCGGGTGCTCGACGGGCTCGAGACCGCGGTCTCCGACGGCGACACCATCGTCATCCTGCCGGCGATGGCCGGCGGCTGACAAAACCGGCGCCTGGCGTTGTCCTCGATCGGCCGTCTGCGGGTCACGCGCCGATTGTGCGCTCCCCTTGCCGACCCAGGGCTATACTTTTTGAAGTAATGCTGGAGAAGTTCCAGAACCGGCCCTGCGGGGGACGCTTCGGCGACATCATCGAGTCGATCGGCAACACGCCTCTGGTCGAGCTGCCCCGCCTCTCCCCGAAGCCCGAGGTGCGGATCCACGCGAAGCTCGAGGGCCGCAACCCGACCGGGTCGGTCAAGGACCGCATCGCCAAGGCGATGATCGAGTCGGCCGAGGCGGACGGGCTGATCGAGCCCGGGCAGACGATCCTCGAGCCGACCTCCGGCAACACCGGCATCTCGCTGGCGATGATCTGCCGGCGCAAGGGCTATCCGCTGAAGGTGGTGATGCCCGACAACGTCACCGAGGAGCGCACCCAGCTGCTGCACATGTACGGGGCGGAGATCGTCTACTCGGAGGGCGCCAAGGGGTCCAACGGCGCGGTCGAGGTGGCGCTTGAGATGGCCGGGGACTCTCGCTACTACATGCCCTACCAGTACGGCAACGAGGCCAATCCCCGCGCCCACTACGAGGGAACGGCGGCGGAGATCCTCGAAGAGCTCGACAAGGTGGCGGCGTTCGTCGGCGGCCTCGGCACCGGAGGCACGCTGATGGGCAACGGCCGGCGGCTGAAGGAGGCGGACCCCGAGACGCTGATCGTCGCCGTCGAGCCGATGCAGGGTGAGATGGTGCATGGCCTGCGCTCGCTCGATGACGGCTTCATCCCGCCGATCATCGATCTCTCGATCCTCGACCGCAAGATCATGGTCTCCAACCGCGACGCGATCGTCTGGACGAGGCGGCTGCTCGACGAGGAGGGGGTCTTCGCCGGCGTCTCCGCCGGCGCGATCGCCGCGATCGCCGTCCGGATCGCCGCCGAGCTGGACGGCGGCAACGTCGTCTTCCTGATTCCCGACGACGGCTGGAAGTACCTCTCCTCCGGCGTCTACACCAAGCCGATCGACGAGATCGAGAACCTCGACTCGACGGTCTGGTGGTAACGCCGCGCCGCCGGTCGAGGCCCGCTTCCCGGGCCGCGGCGAGCGGCCGATCCGGCGGCTCCGGCTGGCGCGAGGAGATCCTTGAGGTCAAGCGCCCGCCCGGGGATGTCCCGCGAACCTACACGCGCCTCGCCCCGGTCTACGAGGTTTGGGCGCGGCTGACCGAGTCGAAGGCGCGGCGACGCGTGCTCGAGCTCGCCGACCCCGGGCCGGCCGAGGACATCCTCGAGGTCGCGAGCGGAACCGGGGCCCAGCTGGTCGAGTTGGCCCGCCGCAATCGCGACGGGCACACGGTCGGCGCGGAGCTGTCGAAGGGCATGCTCGCGAGGACCCGCCGACGGCTGCGTTCGGAAGCGCTCGCCGGCGTCGAAATCTTCGAGGCCGACGCGCGCGAGCTCCCGTTCGAGGACGAGAGCTTCGACCTGCTCGTCAACAGCTACATGCTCGACCTTCTCCCACGCGAGGAGATTCCCCGGGCCCTGGCCGAGTTCCGGCGGTTGCTGCGGCCACCGGGACGGCTGGTCATGTCCAACATGACGATTGGCGAGCGGCCCGCGCACCGGACCTGGGACGCGCTCTATGCGCGCGGCGTCGTTCTCACCGCGAACTGCCGCGGAGTCCTCGCCGCACCCGTCCTCGCGGAGCTCGGCTTCACCGAGATCCGCCGCGAGTACCTCGCCCAGCTCGGCTTCCCGACCGAGATCGTCACTGCGACCAAGGAGACACGGTGAGCGCCGAGGCTCGCACGCCCACCGAGATTCGCGAGGCCGTGCGGATCGCCCAGAGCCTGGCCGACGAGATGGTCGCGCACGCGCGCGACGACCTGCCCAACGAGTGCTGCGGGATGGTCGGCGGCGTCGATGGGCGCGCGCGGACCGTGTACAGGGCGGTCAACGCCGAGGCGAGCCCGCTGCGCTACTCGATCGACGCCGCCGAGCAGCTCCGGCTGATGCGGGAGATCGAAGAGGCCGGCGAGGAGCTGGTCGGGATCTACCACTCCCACACCAAGTCCGCCGCCCATCCCTCGCAGACCGACCTCAACCTGGCCGGCTGGCCCGACGCGGTCTACCTGATCGTCTCGCTGGCCGATCCCGAGTCACCGGACCTCAAGGGCTTCTGGATCCGCGAGGGCGAGATCAGCGATGCCGAGCTCGTCGTCGAGTAGCGGCGGGCGGCTCATCAAGGTCGCCTACGCCCAGAACCAGGCGGAGGCGGAGATGGTCCAAGGGCTGCTCTCCGAGCACGGGATCCCGAGCATGCTGAAGCGGGCCCCCGGCTTCGACGTCCCCGACTTCCTCGCCGCCGGGCCACGCCAGATCCTCGTTGCCGAGGCGGTCGTCGGGGTGGCGCGCGAGGTGCTTGCCGGCACCCCGGGCGTCAGCTAAGAACCTATCTCGATAGGGCCCACACCCCTGGGGCACGCTCCCTACCGGGATAGGCCCTGGCTAGCGGAAGCTCGGTCGCTTGATCTCCCGCAGGTAGTCCCGCCAAGCCGCCTCGACTTCGCCGACGCGAGCCTCGAAGGCGGCTTCTATGGTCGCGGCCGGGCCGCCTGGCAGCAGCCGCAGGGTGAGCTGCTCGCAGGCCTCTGGCCCGCGCTCGGCCTCCAACAGGTCGAAGATCGTGCCGCCGAGGACCACCGCGTCGCGGCGGGACGGGGGGAAGGACGGGCGGGAGCTCTCGCGCAGGCGGCGGATCACCGCCGCCCGGTAGAGGCCGACCTGGCGGGCGAAGTACTGGGCGCCTCCCTCGACCAGCCAGGCCCAGCTCAGGTAGCGGGCGAAGCGGCGCGGCGTCCAGGAGGGGGGCAGGTTCGGGTTGTTGGTGGCGATCACCAGCTGCGCGTAAAGCCGCTCGGCGGTGCCGCGCAGCGCCTCGCGCGAGTCCTCGCCGGCGGCGCGGCGCTCCATGTGGGGATCGTTGAGCACGTGTAGCTCGGTCGCCATCGCCCAGCCGGCCAGGTAGCGCCGCCCGGCCGGCGCCGCTGACCAGCGCGCCGCGGGCAGGAACGGGTGGGCCACCGAGAGCAGGGCGGGGCTGGTGTGGACGACGACGGTGACGTCTCCCGGCACCAGCTCGAAGCGGTCCTCGAGACGGAGGCGCAGATCCTCCATCCGGTCGAGGGTGCGCTCGGCGAAGGCGGCGTCGCCGCTGTCGTGGCGCGCGGTGAAGCTGAGCGATTCCGTCTCCATCCACGGCATGGATCGAAAACTACCGCCCGGGGATGAAGCTCAGGCGAGGACCGGCTCGGGCGCGAAGCAGACGGAGTGGATCTCCTGCCGGGCGCGGTCGAACTCCTCGTCGGCCATCACCGGCGTCCCCTCGAAGGGCAGGTCGCGGTCGATCTCGACCCAGGAGTGGCAGCCGTGGTACTCCTCGCGGACCTGCACTGTGACCGGGCGGGGGATGCGGTGGACCCGCAGCAGCAGGATGTGCAGGGGATGGCGCCGCTTCCAGTTGAGCCGCTTCTCGGCGTAGTCGGGCGTCCACACGTAGAAGGGGGAGAGCCCGTCGACGATGCGCGGGTCGGTGATCGTGAGGTGGTCGGTCACCTCGGCCCAGCAGCGCAGCCGGACGCGGTCCGGCTGGGAGATGCCGCCGTCCCGGATCAGCGCCTGCGGCGGCGGCTCCTCGTCGGGCCAGACGCCCTCCTCGAGGGCGCGCGCCAGCTCGGGGTGGTGGGACTCGCGAACCAGGTTGTTGCGCTGGTGGTCGAAGGTCGGGTAGAGGAAGAAGCGCTCGTGCTCGAGCTCGAAGTGCTTGTTCTCCTCGCGGATCCCGCCCTTCCGGAGCGTCAGCAGCTGCTCACCCTCGGCGAGCGCACGGACCGTTACGGCCCATTCCTTGAAAGCGATCGGCATCTGAAAGCTGTACCTGGAAAGGTTGGTAAATCTGCGACTGGAAGGAGGACGCCTCGTCCCCTGTCTTGACGGAAGGCCCGCCCGAACCAGATATTCTAGACGAGCTTGGCCGAATCGCCAAGTTAACCGTTCTTAAGGATCTCTCGGATGGGTCCTAAGCAGTTCCGCCACCGCCCGGCGTCTCGATCCGCAGGATGTCGCCCGGGCGCAGATCTCCCTCCGCCTTGCTTGGCAGCAGCCTGCCGTTGAGGAGGTTGCGGCCGGCCGCGCCGTCGCCGCCGCCGTCGCGGCCGCGCGGGGGATGGCGGCGGCGCTCGGTGATCAGCGTGTAGCGCATCGGGGCGAGCGCCTCGATCTCGCGGACGATCCCGTCGCCGCCACGGTGACGGCCCTCGCCGCCGCTGCCGCGCCGCAGCGACAGCTCGCGCACCCGCAGCGGGAACTCGGTCTCCAGCGCCTCGACCGGTGTGTTGAGCGTGTTCGACATCGCGACGTGGATCGCGCTCGGGCCGTCGGCGTCGGGGCAGGCCCCCTGGCCGCCGCCCAGCGTCTCGTAGTAGGTGAAGCCCTGGTTGGCGAGGGTGAGGTTGTTCATCGTCCCCTGGCCCTGGGCCGGCACCGGGCGGGCGCCGCCCAGGGCGGCGATCACCAGGTCGGCGACGCGGCTGGAGGTCTCGACGTTGCCGGCCGCGACCGCGGCCGGGGGACGGGCGTTGAGCAGGCAGCCCTCGGGCGCGATCACCTCGATCGGCCGGTAGGCGCCGGCCGAGGGTGGCGCGTCGGGGTCGGTCAGCACCCGCACCGCGAAGAAGGCCGCCGATTTCGTCACCGAGAGGGGGCAGTTGAGGTTGCCGTCGATCTGGGCGTCGGTGCCGCCGAAGTCGAGGACCAGGCTGTCGCCGCGGATCGACGCCGCAAGCCGCAGCGTCACGTCGCGGGGCCCGCCGTCGGCGTCGTCCTCGAGCACGTCCTCGGCCGCGTAGCTGCCGTCCGGCAGCGCTTCCAGGGCGACCCGGGTGCGGCGCTCGGCGTAGGCGAGGATCTCGTCCATGCCGGCGCGCAGCCGCTCGCGGCCGTGGCGCCCGGCCAGCTCGATCAGCCGCAGCTCGCCGATCCGGTTCGCCGCCGTCTGCGCCTGCAGGTCGGCGAGGCGCTGGTGGGGGGAGCGCATCCGCGAGGCGAGCCGCTCCAGCTCGTCCCCGTCGACGCGGGTCGGCGGGATTACCACTCCCTCCTCCTCGAGCGTCCGCGAGCGCGCCGGCATCCCCGCCGGGCTGGGCCCGCCGATGTCGGCGTGGTGGGCGCGGCAGGCCGCGAAGCCGAGCAGCTCTCCGTCGGCGAAGACGGGGGAGATCAGGGTCACGTCGGGCAGGTGGGTGCCCCCCCGGTAGGGGTCGTTGAGGATCCAGGCGGCGCCGGGGCGCTGCTCCTCCCCGAGCACGGCGGCGACCGCGTCCGGCATCGAGCCGAGGTGGACGGGGATGTGCTCGGCCTGCATGGCCAGTTCGCCGCGGCTGTCGAAGAGGGCGGTCGAGCAGTCGTGGCGCTCCTTGATGTTGGCCGAGTAGGCGGAGCGGATCAGCGTCGCTCCCATCTCCTCACAGGCGGCTCGCAGGCCGCCGATCATCACCTGGAGCGTGATCGGGTCAAGGCGGCTCATGGCGCTGCCCCCGGTGGCGCGTTAGTCGGGTATACGCCGAACAAGGCGCCAGGCGCCCTCATCGATCGACCTCCGCGCAAATCGTGCCGGCGTCGTCGACAGTGGCCGACCAGCCGGGCGGCACGACCAGGGTCGCCTCGGGCAGCTCGAAGATCACAGGGCCCTCAGCGCCCACTCCGGCTGGGGGCTCGCCGCGCAGCACCGGGGTCTCCACCCACTCGCCGTCGAAGCGGGCGCTGCGGACGCTTCGCTCGAGGCCGCCCTCGGGGGCGGCCGCCGGCTGCGGCTGCGGCCCCGGGGCGACCATCGCCAGGCGGATGTGGACGAGGACGACCTCGCCGTCGGGGTCGCGGTGGCCGTAGCGCTCCCGGTGGGCCTGCTCGAAGCGCTCGGCGAGGTCGGCCGGGTCGGGACGGGCGCCCCCCGGCACGGGCAGCTCGAAGGCCTGGCCCGCGTAGCGCATCTCGTAGACGACCTCCGGCTCGGCGCCGGACAGCTCGCCGTCCAGGCTTGCGGCAAGCTCCTCGACCTCGGCGGCGACCCGCTCGGCGCTCAGCTCGGCGCCGCTCAGCATCACGGTGCGGGCGGTGTCGCGGCGGCGGTCCGAGGCACAGAGGCCGAGCGCCGAGAGGACGCCGCTGGCCCGCGGGCAGAGCACGCGGTCGATGCCAAGCTCGGCGGCGATCGCGGCGGCGTGCATCGGGCCGGCGCCGCCGAAGGGGAGCAGCGCGAAGCGGCGCGGGTCGACGCCGCGCTCGACGGTGACGACACGCAGCACCCGCACCATCTCCTGGTTCGCGACCCGGACGATCCCCTCGGCGGTCTCCAGCTCGCCGAGGTCGAGCGAGCCGGCCAGGGCGGCGACCGCGGTGCGGGCCGCGTCGGCGTCGAGCGCGACTCCGCCGGCCAGCTTCGAGTCGGCGGCCAGGTTGCCGAGCAACAGGTTGGCGTCGGTGACGGTCGGCTCGGAGCCGCCGCGCCCGTAGCAGGCCGGACCGGGATCGGCGCCCGCCGAGCGCGGCCCGACCCGCAGCGCCCCGCCCGGGTCGCGCCAGCCGATCGAGCCGCCGCCGGCCCCGACCGTGTGCACGTCGACCATCGGCAGCTGGATGACGCGTCCGCCGATCCGGCGCGAGCCGGTCCGCCTCACCTCCCCGTCCTCGACCACGCAGACGTCGCACGAGGTGCCGCCCATATCGAAGCCGAGCGCGTTGCCGTCGCCGGAGACTCGGGCCAGCAGCCCCGCCCCGACCGCGCCCCCGGCGGGGCCGGAGAGGACGCTCCAGGCGCCGGCGCGCGCCGCCTCCTCGGCGCCGACGACGCCGCCGGAGGACTGCATCACCACCGGCCGGGGCAGCCCCGCCGCCGCCGCGGCCTCGCCGAGGCGGCCCAGGTAGCGGCCGAGCAGGGGGGAGAGGTAGGCGTCGATCGTGGTCGTGGAGCAGCGCTCGTACTCGCGGAAGTGGGGCAGCACCTCGTGTGAGGCGGAGACGTGGATGCCGGGCAGCTCACGGCGCAGGTGGGCGGCGATGCGCCGCTCGTGGGAGGGGTCGAGGTAGGAGAAGAGCAGGCAGACGGCGACCGACTCGGCGCCCGACTCGCGCAGCAGCTCTGCCAGCCGTTGCGGCTCCTCGGGGCCGAGCGGCTCGACGACCCCGTCGGGGCCGACCCGCTCGCTCGCCTCGAAGCGCAGCTCCGGCTCGACCAGCGGCGCCGGCTTCGGCGCGCAGAGGCGGTAGAGGTCGGGGCGGTCCTGGCGGCCGATCTCGAGCAGGTCGGCGAAGCCCCGGGTCGCGACCAGCGCGGTGCGAGCCCCCCGTTCCTCGAGCAGGGCGTTGGTGCCCACCGTCATCCCGTGCGCGAAGGCCTCGACCGCGGCGCCGTCCGCCTCCGCATGCCGCAGCACCTCCTCGACCGCGCCGATCACCGCCACCGACTGGTCGTCCTGAGTTGTCGGCAGCTTCGCGGTATGGACCCGCTCCCCGTCGAGGAGGACCGCGTCGGTGAAAGTCCCGCCTACGTCGACCCCGAGCAGCATCGGTTGAAGCTAACCGTAGCCGGGGCTGCGGATCAGCGCCACTGCTCGCGGCGGGTCTGGTCGTCGGGGCCGAGGACGATGTGGATGCCGTCGAGCGCGGGGTCGATGTTGGGGAGGTCGGTGCGAAGGTGGCCGCCGCGGGACTCGTGGCGCTCCAGGGCGGCGGCGGCGATCGCGGCGGCGAAGGGATAGGGGTCGGCCAGCAGCTCGCGCAGCTGCTCGGGGCGGCGCCGCGGCCCGGCGAGGTGCCAGACCGCGTCCCGGGTCGCCTCGGTCGGCGGCTCGAAGCGCCACTCGGGGGGCTCGGGTGGCTCGGCGGCGGCGCTCTCCTGCAGCGCCGCCGCCGCCGCGCGGTCGCCGAAGACGAAGCACTCGCTGAGCGAGTTGGAGGCGAGGCGGTTGGCGCCGTGCAGGCCGGTGCAGGAGCACTCGCCGACCGCGTAGAGCCCGGGCAGGGAGGAGCGGCCGTCGAGGTCTACGGCGATCCCGCCCATCGTGTAGTGGGCGGCCGGGGCGACCGGGGCCGGCTCGGCGCCCGGGTCGAGCCCCGCCTCGGCCAGCGATGCGAGCACGTTCGGGAAGCGCGCCGGGTCGAGGCCGCGCAGGTCGAGCTTCACCGCGGTCGTGCCGTCGGCCTCGAGCCGATCGAGGATCGCCGCGGTGACCGCGTCGCGCGGCGCCAGCTCGTCGGTGAAGCGGCGGCCGGACGCGTCGAGGAGCGCCGCCCCCTCGCCGCGCACCGCCTCGGTGACCAGCAGCCCGTCGAAGCGGGTGCCGGGCAGGGCGAGGGCGGTCGGGTGGAACTGGCAGAACTCGAGGTCGGCGAGGTCGGCGCCGGCGGCCGCCGCGAAGACCGACCCGGCGCCGATCGCGCCCCACGGGTTGGTGGTCCGCCGCCACAGCGCCGCGGCCCCGCCCGTCGCCATCACGGTCGCCGCGGCAGTGATCGCGCCCCCCTTGGTCAGGAGGCCGTGGCAGCGCTTGCCGTCGCTCCAGAGCGCCGTCGCCGAGGTCCGCTCACGGACCTCGATCCGCGGCTCGGCGGCGACCATCGCCGCCAGCTTCGAGGTGATCTCGGACCCGGTCTGGCTGCCGCCGGAATGGACGATGCGCCGCCGCGTGTGGCCTCCCTCCAGGCCCAGCGCCAGCTCGCCGCTCGGGTCGAGGTCGAAGGCGACCCCTCGCGCGCGCAGCTCCCGCACCGCGTCCGGGGCCTCGTCGACCAGCACCTGGACGGCGGAGGGGCGGCACAACCCCCGTCCCGCTGCGATCGTGTCAGCGGCGTGCTGCGCGGGCGAGTCGCCCGGCTCCAGCGCCGCGGCGAGGCCTCCCTGCGCCCAGAAGCTGGCGCTCTGGGAGAGCGGGGTGCGGGAGACCAGGCAGACGGCGCCGCCGCGCTCGGCGGCGCGCAGCGCTATCCAGAGGCCGGCGGCGCCGCCGCCGCCGACGACGACGTCGAACTCGGCGCTTGCGGCTATCGCCACCCCGCCTCTCGGCGGATCGCCTTGATCTGGCCGCGCAGCCACGCCGCCGCCGCTTCGCGGGCACGCGTTTCGGCGTCGGCGATCGCGCCCTCAGCATCAGCGGCGCGGCGCTCCGCCGCCTTGACGCGCTTCTCGGCCGCCTCGGCGTGGGCCTCGATCTCGGAGAGGCGGCTCTCGGCGGCGGCGATCGCCCGCTCCTTCGCCCCGCGCTCGCCCCGCAGCTCCTCGTCGTGGCGGAGGCGCTGCTTCTCCAGGTCGGCCTCCAGGATCCGGATCTCCGCCGTGGCGCGCTGTTCGGCGGCGCTGGCCGAGGTGGCCGCCTCCTGCAGCCTGCGCTCCGCCTCCTCGGCCTCTGCGCCGAGGCCCTTGGTGCCCGACTCGCCCTTTTCCTCACTCATTCACAGCTCAATCTATTACCGCGATGCCGAGGACGTCACGGTAGGCCTCGATCACCCGCTCGGCCATCCGCGCCGCGGACAGCGAGGCGGCCCGCGTGGCGCCCTCGACGCGGGGGTCGGGCGCCTCCAGGTGGGGACGGGCGGTGGCGCCCCAGACGTCGACGTCGAAGGGGGCGCAGAGGGTCCCGGCCACTCCGCCGAGCGCGAAGGGAGCGATCCCGACCGGGGTCGAGAGCGCTGGGACGTCGCAGGCGAGGGCCTCGAGGCAGGCGAGGCCAAAGCCCTCGTAGTCGGAGGTGACGAGAACCGCGTTGGCGGCGTTGACCCAGAGCGGCATCTCGTCGGGGTCGATCGCGCCCCCGGTGAGCAGCTCTACACCGCACGCCGCGGCCAGCTCGGCCGCCCGGTCGGCGCGCTTCTCGGGCCGGGACGGGTTGGCGGGGAAGAGCAGGTAGCGGCCGCCGGGGTCGAGCCTCAGCTTCCGCCTCGCCTCGCCGCGCGGGATCGGGCGGAAGCGGCCGAGGTCCGGCCCGCAGGGCAGGACAGCGGAGCCGGGCACGCGGGGTAGGCCCGGCCGCTCGTCCTCGGGGGCGAAGAGCGCCCGCGATACCGTCGCGACGAGGTCGGCGCGCCGGGCGAGGCGCCGCGAGAGCGGGCCGACCACGGGGTGGCGGACATCGGTGCCGTGGAAGGTGACCACCAGCGGCCGGGCGCCGGAAAGCAGCGCCGACCAAGCCGTCAGCCCGTAGTGGACGTGGACGAGGTCGAAGCGCTCGCGGCGCAGCAACCGGCGCAGGCGCAGTGCCGCCGGTATGTAGTGGCGCGAGCCGGGCGGGAAGCCGAACACCTCGACCTCGACGCCGCGGCGCCTCACCGCCTCGATCTGGTCGCGGACCCAGCGCCCCCGCTGGGGGGCGGAGGCGTCGGGTTCGAAGTTGGTGACGACCAGCACCCGCATGGCGCTGAGGGTATCCCCGGCGGCCCGGGGGCCGGTCCTCGGCTCCAAGAGAGTCCAAGGCGGTGGGCAGGCGACTTAAGTTCCGAAGTTGTTGCATCCCGGTCTGGATCGGTGCGCCCCGTGGCTTGAGCATTGGCCTTCAACCACGACAAGGAGGCTTCGATGATCTACGCGCTGATGGGGTACGCGCACGCCGCGATCGGGCACCGGGTGCGGGCAATTCGCACCCTCGTCGGGAAAGAGAGGGGACAGGGGACGGTCGAGTACGTCGGCCTGATCCTGCTCGTCTCGCTGCTGATGGTCGGGATGGTGGCGGCGATGAAGGGCTTCAACGGCAAGCAGGGGACGGAGCTTGCCGACGTGATCGTCAACAAGATCAAGGAGGCCGTCGACAAGGTGGCGTTCAAATGAGGGCGGAGGTTCCGCGCCAGCGGGGTCTGCACGTCCTCCCGGAGGGGTGACCCGCCGCCGAGGCGTCCTCGCCTGGCGTGCTCGTGACAGACTCGCGGCATGCCGGCCTCGCGCAGCTACGACCGCGCCCCCGCCGATGTCCGCCCGGTGACGATCGACCCCGGCTTTGTCGCCGCCGCCGACGGCTCGGCGCTGATCTCGCTCGGCAAGACCAGGGTGATCTGCACCGCCTCGGTCGCCGATTCGGTGCCGCGCTGGATGCAGGGCCGCGGCCGAGGTTGGGTGACTGCCGAGTACGCGATGCTGCCGGCATCGACTGGGGGCCGCAAGGCGCGCGATGTCTCACGCGGCAAGCAGGACGGCCGCGGGGTGGAGATCCAGCGGCTGATCGGGCGCTCGCTGCGGGTCGTCGTCGACTTCAAGGCGCTCGGCGAACGCAGCGTCTACGTCGACTGCGACGTGCTGGAAGCCGACGGGGGGACCCGTTGCGCTGCGATCACCGGCGGCTACGTCGCCCTGCGGCTGGCGCTGCAGAAGCTGGTCGACGCCGGCAAGATCGAGACGATGCCGCTGAACGGGTCGGTGGCCGCGGTCAGCGTCGGCATGGTCGGCGAGCGGGCGCTCTGCGACCTGGACTACTCCGAGGACTCCGCCGCCGAGGTCGACGCCAACGTGGTGATGACGGGCGACGGCGGCCTGGTCGAGGTGCAGGCGACGGCGGAGCGCACGCCGCTCTCCCGCGCCTCGCTCGACGAGCTGCTCGGCCTCGCCGAGCTGGGGATCGGCCGTTTGCGACAGGTGCAGGAGCGGGTCACGGGAGCTTGATCTTCGCCACGGGCAACAGGCACAAGCTGCGCGAGCTGCGCGAGCTGCTGCCCGGGGTGGACCTCCAACCCCTGCCGGAGGGGGTCGAGCTGCCGCCCGAGAACGGCGACTCCTTCGCCGCCATCGCGCTGACCAAGGCGCGCGCCGCGCACGCCGCGACGGGCGAGGCCGCGGTTGCCGACGACTCCGGGATCGAGGCCGCCGGGCTGGGTGGCCGTCCCGGCATCCACTCGGCGCGCTACGGCGGCGATCGGGCCACGGACGAGGAGAGCCTCGCCAAGCTGCTGCGCGAGGTGGCCACGGCGGGCGAGGAGCGGCGAGCGGCGTACGTCTGCGCGCTCGCCTTGGTCGAGGAGAATGGCGCCGAGCATGTCTTCGAGGCTCGCTGCAAGGGCCGGCTGATCGAGGCGCCGCGCGGCGCCGGGGGCTTCGGATACGACCCCGCCTTCGTCCCCGACGCCACCGGCCCCGAGGACGGACGCACGATGTCGGAGCTGACCCCGGCGGAGAAGAACGAGATCAGCCACCGCGCCGCCGCCGCGCGGCTGCTGGCCGGGCACATGGGCGCCGGCGAGGCGGCGCCGACGACGCGATGATCCGGACCAAGAGCGGCGCCGCGGCGCTCTCGATCGCCTCCAACTCGGTCCTGATAGCGATCAAGCTCGCCGCCGGGGCGATCACCGGCTCGATCGCGATCGTCACCGAGGCGGCCCACTCGCTGATCGACCTGGTCGCCTCGGTCGTCGCCTTCGCCTCGGTGCGCAAGGCCGACGAGCCCGCCGACGCCGACCATCCCTACGGCCACGCCAAGGTCGAGAGCCTGGCGGCGGCGATCGAGGGGATGCTGATCCTGATCGGGGCCGGGATCATCGTCTACGTGGCGACCCGCCGTCTGGTCGCCGGCGCCGAGGTCGACGCGCTTGGACTGGGGATCGCGGTGATGGGCTTCTCGGTGCTCGCCAACCTGGTCGTCTCCACGGTTCTCTCGCGCCAGGCGCGGGCGCACGACTCGCCGGCGCTGGAGGGCGACGCGGCGCACCTGCGTACCGACGCGCTCACCTCGGCCGGCGTCCTGGCCGGGCTCGTGGTCGTCGAGGTCACCGGCATCGTCGCCTTCGACTCGATCACCGCTCTGGTCGTGGCGGCGGCGATCGTCGTCGCGGGGCTGCGGATCGTCAGGCGCTCCTCCGGCGTCCTCGTCGACGAAGTGCTTCCCGACGCCGAGATGGACCGGATCGAGGCCGCGATCTCCGCTGCCCGCACCCCCGAGATCGCCGGCTACCACAAGCTGCGCGCCCGCCGCGCCGGCAGCCGCCGCTACATCGACCTCCACGTCCAGTACCGCTCCGGCACCAGCCTCGAGCATGCCCACGAGCTGTCCCATCTGGTGCGCGAGGCAATCGAGGCCGCGATGCCCCGAGCCGAAGTCCTGATCCACGCCGAGCCCGAGGCCTCGTTCCACGCCCCGGGCGAGGACGCGAGCCCCTACCGGGCTGGCTAG